>CAIKMY010000299.1 GCA_903828635.1 uncultured Acidobacteriota bacterium | reverse complement strand
GCGAGAGACAAAACTCACGCTTTGTGTCCGGATTTGATTCGAATGTTACGAGACGAAATGGTAGATCAGACTGAATCTCTCCCGAGTTATTCAAACATTACTGAAAAAATAGATGATCGAGACCGCGACGGTTTAATGTTTGTGTCCAAAGTCCAGTGATGAGAAATCCGGGCTAATCATCGACGACGATGGTCAGCGACGCACATTTTCTGCCCGAAGTGTCACCTCAGTGCGAGGGGGCGAAGGGTAAAGCCGGCGGCGGCGCCGCGTATCTTGTTGGTGCTGGCGACGTAGCAGAACTCGTAAACGCGGTCGCGGGCCAGATCCTCAAGGTAGTGGAACTCACCGATATGGATCCCCTGATCGACGAGCAGGTATTTGTGGACAGGGTTGAACGAGCGGTATTTCTGACGATAGGCGGAGTTGTCAGCGGGTGTGGGGCCGAATTCGAGGCCACTGGTATCGCTGCCGATCATGATGGCTCCGTTCTCTTCGACCAGCCAGCGGGCGGTTTCGAGGCTGATGCCGGCGGAGTCGTGAGCAGCGAGTTTGGCCTGATCGGCACCGTTATCACCCCAGTAACGAAGGACTCCGGTACGAATGAAGACGACATCACCGGGGCGTAGCTGGGTTTGCTGAAGGCGAAGGGCTTCGCGGAGGTCATCGACGGTGATGGCATAGTTGGCGGGGAGGGCATCGAGCTTTTTGGCCGAGGCGACATCGATCAGCACGGCGCGGGCAACGATGGGTGGGATGGTGGTGGCATCGGCCTTGCGGATGCCGAAGTTGCCGCCCCAGTCCTTTTCAGTGAAGCCGTTGTACCAGTGGTTATCATCGCCGGCGGTGATGTGGCCGAGGCCATCGATCTGGGTGCCGACATTGTCGCTGATAAAGAGCGCGGAGCTGTGCCAGGCAAGGCCATCAGCATTGTCATCGACGAGGGCCGGGAGGTCGCGCTGGCGTTTGACGCCTTCGGGAGAGCGAAAGGAGATGATCTCACCGGGTGAGTGGCCGGGCCATTTGTAGGAAGCGCGGTCATAGGCGACCCCAAGATCATAGACCTTGCCGCGGGTCACGAGGCGCAGCGCCGCGAGGCGTGAGGCAGGGGTCATCTCGTTGAGGGAGCCGACCTCATCAGCGGGCCCCCAGACCCAGCCCCAGCCGCGACCACGCTGCCATTTGCTGAGCGGGTTCTCCTGTCCGCGGACCAGCAGGACGAGGATCGTGCCGGAGAAGAGCATACCGGCGAGGAAGACGAGGGAGATCAGGACTGCGCGTCGTTTCATGCGATGGCTCCTTTCGAGTGCCTGACGAGTGCCTTTGAAGATTGACCGGGTGGAAAATACAGGTGATCCCGTATCGAAGGCAAGTCCGGAAGTGTAGAAAACCGGAGATATCGTCGCTGAGGAGCGGCTTTATTGGCTGAGCGAGTGGCCGATTGAGGGGTTAATCAACTATGATAGTTGGTTGTAGCAAATGAATCGTGTGCGCGGTCCGGGCAAAGGGCCCGGAAGGAGGATGATCATGCTCAATGCGGAGATCATTGCAATCGGCTCGGAGATGCTGACGCCGTTCAGGACGGACACCAATTCGCTCTGGCTGACGGAGCGACTCAATGCTTTGGGGATCGAGGTACGGCTGAAGACGATCGTCGGGGACGACGAGGCGCGGTTGGAGGAAGCGGTGCGGGATGCGTTGCGACGTTCAGAGATCGTCATCTCGACGGGCGGGCTGGGGCCGACGGAGGATGATATCACGCGAAAGATCTTTGCACGGGTATTGAAGCGGCGACTGGTTCTGCACGACGACATCCTGGAGAAGATTCGCGCACGGTTTGTGAAGCGGAATGTGCCGATGCCGGAGATCAACGCGCGGCAGGCATTGATCATGGAGGGGGCAACGATTCTGCCAAACGGCAACGGGACGGCGCCAGGGATGATGATCACGGAGGGGAGATGCACGGTGGTCATGCTGCCGGGACCTCCACGGGAGATGCGGCCGATGTTCCAGGGAACGGTTGAGCCGGTGCTGCGGGAGCGGGCGGGCGATCTGCTGATTCTGCGCCGCAAACTGAGTATTTTGGACTGACAGAGTCACGAACGGATGAGCTGGCGGCACCAGTCTATCTGCGGTATGCCAATCCGTCGACGACGATCCTCTTCAAGGAGGGGCAGATCGAGCTGCACCTGACGGCGCAGGCACGGAGCGAGGCGGAGGCGACGCGGTTGCTGGACGAACTGGGAGGTCGGCTCGAAGAGGTACTCGGCGATTATGTCTTCTCGCGAAGCGATGAGACACTGGCAAAGGTGGTTGGCGAGCGGCTGCAGTTGAAGGGCTGCACGGTGGCAACGGCGGAGAGCTGCACGGGCGGGCTGCTGGCAGGGCGGATCACCGATGTGCCGGGGAGTTCGGCATGGTTTGGCGAGGGAGTGGTGACCTATTCGAACGAAGCGAAGGTGGCGAGGCTCGGGGTAGCGCGAGAGTTGATCGAGCAGCACGGAGCGGTCAGCGAGGAGGTGGCGCTGGCAATGGCCGCGGGGATTCGCGAGCGGGCGGGCTCGACCTTTGGTATCGGGATCACGGGGATTGCCGGGCCGGGAGGTGGCACCGAGGAGAAGCCGGTGGGGCTGGTCTGGATAGCACTGGCGGAGGAGGCCGGAGCGACGGCGCGGCGGCTGACTTTTCCGGGTGACCGGCAATTCATTCGGACGCTTTCGGTCAATGCCGCACTCGACCTGCTGCGCCGGAGGTTGATGTAATGGCAATCCTGACGGTGTTGCTCGGCTATCTGCTCGGCTCGATTCCCTTCGGCTATCTGATCGTCCGCCTGAGGAGTGGAGCAGACATTCGCGAAACCGGGAGCGGGGGAACGGGGGCGACCAATGTGACGCGGCGGGCGGGCAGAGGGGCCGGAATCCTGACGCTGCTGCTTGACGCGCTCAAGGGAACCGCGGCGGTGCTGCTGGCGCGATGGCTGACGGGAGAGGATGGAACCTCGTGGGCGGTCGCGTTCGCCGGAGTGCTGGCCGTGGCCGGCCACTGCTTCCCGGTCTGGCTCGGATTCCGTGCCGGCAAGGGGGTGGCGACCGGACTGGGTGTCTTCATTGCGATCGTACCGACAGCGGTGCTCGCATCCATCGCCCTCTTCATTGGTGTGGTGGCAGTGACACGCTATGTCTCGCTGGGGTCGATGCTGGCCGCACTCTTCGTGCCGCTCTGGACACTGGCGAGACACATCATCGCCGGGCCACTGCCCGACTTTGCCCCAACGATCGCCGCGCTGATTGCCGTCTCGGCACTGATCATCGGCAAGCATCACGAAAACATCGGACGGCTGCTGGCGGGAACCGAGAACCGGTTCGGCGTGGCGAGCAGCCAGCGAAAGGCAGAATGAGTCGCAAATCGACCGCGGAGAGCAAGGATAAAGACAAGGCCAGGGAGAAGGTGATTGCCACCAACCGCGAGGCTTATCACAACTACTTCATCCTTGAGACGTGGGAGGCAGGGATAGTGCTGACCGGAACAGAGGTAAAATCGGTACGCGACGGTAAGGCCAATCTCAAGGATGGCTACGTTCGCGTCAGCGATGGTGAGGCGTGGCTGCTCAACGTTCATATCAGCCCTTATTCGCACGGCAATCGTCAGAACCACGATCCTGACCGCGAACGGCGGCTGCTGCTTCACAAGCGTGAAATCACACGGCTCT
Organism: uncultured Acidobacteriota bacterium; assembly: GCA_903828635.1. Classification (GTDB taxonomy): domain Bacteria; phylum Acidobacteriota; class Blastocatellia; order RBC074; family RBC074; genus CAIOZW01. The sequence continues at coordinate 1,254 of CAIKMY010000299.1, read as the reverse complement.
TCTCAAAGATCAGGGAAAAGGGGCTGACATTGGTGCCGACGCGCCTCTATTTCAAAGGGAACCTGATCAAATGCGAGATTGCGCTGGCGCGTGGCAAGAAGCTGCACGACAAGCGCGAGACGGAGGCGCGGCGAACGCAGGAGCGCGAGGCGCGCGCGGCGCTCAAGGAGCGTAACGCGCGCTACTAAATCGGAACACGCAACATTAGTACACGGTGCGGTATTGCAGAATTTCAGAGACGATATTTCAGAATCGGATGGAGGGAAAAGTGCAGATCAAGGCAGATTCAAGAAGGTTTTACGAGGTTGAGTGTGACGCGCTGGTGATTCCCGTCTTTGAGGGCGAAAAGCCTGAGGACGGAGTGCTGGCGGAGATTGACCGGCGGGCGGGCGGAGTGCTGCGTTCGCTGGTCGAGACGGGTGAATTCAGCGGGAAGACGGGGGAGACGGCCTACGTGCATCAGGCAGGTGAGACGAAGGCGCGCCGCCTGCTCTTCATCGGTGCCGGCAGCCGTGACGGGGTGGAGATGGAAACGATGAGGCGGCTGGCGGGAACGGCGACGCGCACGCTGCGCGGACGTAAGGTGCGGAGTTTCGCCCTCGTCGTCCGCGCGGGCGAGGGGCTGGCAGAGCTGGGTGAGGCCCTGACCGAGGGTGCGCTGCTCTCGCTCTTCGAGCCGGACAAATACCACACCAGCAACAAGACGGAGAACACAGTGGCAGAGATGGCGCTGGTGACGGTGGATGGCGGAGCAGGTGAGCTCGAGCGCGGGATCACGCGCGGGCGCATCATTGCCGAGGCGACCAATTTCGGACGCGATGTGATCAACGAGCCATCGAACGTCATGACGCCAACGGAGCTGGCGCGACAGGCGAGCGAAGTAGCAAAACAGTACGGGCTCGGCTGCGACATCCTTGATGAGGACCGGATGCGCGAACTGGGGATGGGAGCACTGCTCGGCGTTGCCCAGGGTTCGGCAGAGCCGGCAAAGCTGATCGTGCTGACGTGGGATCCGGGGATCGAGACCACCGAGACGCTGGCGATTGTTGGCAAGGGGGTGACCTTCGACACCGGCGGTATCTCGATCAAGCCCTCTGACGGCATGGAGCAGATGAAGTATGACATGGCAGGTGGCGCGACGACGATCGCCGCGATGCGCGCAATCGCACAGTTGAAGCCGGCAAAACGGGTACTCGGGATTGTGCCGGCCACAGAGAACATGCCCGGTGGCCGGGCGCAGCGCCCGGGTGACGT
>CAIKMY010000298.1 GCA_903828635.1 uncultured Acidobacteriota bacterium | reverse complement strand
GCAAGTATACAATCACGATGGCGCCGATAACAAGAACAAATCAACCGGAGGCAATCTCCGGAGACGAATCCCCGGAGACGAATCATTGACATAAAGGCGGACTGACCTGCAAGTGGGGCTCGACGGCATTTAATTGACGTCATCGACGTCAAGCACCGGGCAAGCCCGCCCACAAATCAGGCCCGGCAGGCAGAAAATTTCCCTGACGGACATATCGTTGTAAGGGGAGCACATTTACGCGGGGGATGTCGGACTTTGTGATCATAGCCCTCCGGCAGCCTTTCGTCAACAGATAAAACTTACCCGGACTCCCCGCGGGTGCCGGCCTTTCTTTCTTTAGGCGCAAAACACGGTGTAAACTGGCAAAGTGGAAGTCTGCGTGGTATTCTTCAGCGGTATAGTAGAGACAGGCAGGAGAAGTGTAAGCTTCCTGAAGTCACCTGTCGTGACAGTGGGAGACGCCGAGAGCGATCGTGAAAAGCAGGCAAAGCCGGAGAGGCAATTGCCGATGACAGGCATATCAGAGTCTGACCAGTACAGAGTACCCGGAAGGAGATAATCCGAGTGGAACGACTTGGTTCGCAGTTCGATGCCACCCCGGCAACGAACAGTTCCGGCTCACGTCGAGTAGCACGTGCGACCGGAGGGTTGCCGCCGAGCGGTGTCTGCGTGCTCATCAGCCTGAACCGACCATCTGCCGGAGCCTGTCAAGGCGTGTTACCGGCGACCGGCGTGATCCATATCAATATCAATGGCGGGGTCAATGGCGGGGTCAATGGCGGGGAGGTCACACTGGGCCGGGGTGAGGATTGTGACATCCGACTCGTGGGCGAAACGATTTCACGCCACCATTGTCGGATCCTGCGCCGTGCAGGTGGCTACGTCGTGGTCGATCTCAGTCGTAATGGAACCTCTGTCAATGGCCGTCGGATCAGGGAGTGTGAGTTGCGAGATGGTGATGAAATAAAAATAGGCCATCAGGTGATGCAGGTGAGACTTGGGGCATCCCGGGCGACAGGGACGCTGATTCCGCGAGCGACACTCAGTCCGCATCCCCTTGCGGCCGGGCCGGTGATTTACCACTCATCGGCTTCAGACAAAGCTGGTGAGGTGGCGGCGGTGGCGGCATTTATTGTCAAGGGGATCGAGGATGGTGTCACCCAGCAATTTGTCGATCGTCGCCTCTCGATTGGCCGTCGCCCCGGCAATCATATCCTCCTTGAGGGGGATCGGGTATCGCGCGAGCATGCCGCGCTGATTGCCGACGAGGCCGGATGCTGGTTGCTCGACCTTGAGAGTGTCAACGGTACCTTTGTCAACGGGCAGCGAGTCGAAAGGGCGCGATTGGCAAGCGGAGATCTCGTCAGAATCGGCAACTATGATTGCCAGATCAACTTCCGCGATGGCGACTGCCTGCTGAATTTCAGGTTGAGAGGCCCGCGATAGCCGGCTGATCGGGCCAGCTGTGCACCCTCAACGGGTTGATCTGCAAATATCCTTGAAACAGGCGAAAAAACAGTAACGGAAAAGGGATCCGGAACGAAACTGAGAACGGCAACGAGAACGGCAACGAGAACGGCAACGAGAACGACAATGAAATGACAAGATGACGGGTCAGTTCCCTGCTGACCGCCATCGGGGAGAATATGCTCGGACGCACTATTGGGAATTACGAGGTAGTCAGCCAGTTTGGCGAGGGTGGGATGGGAGAACTCTACCTCGGCCGACACACAAGGCTGGCGCGCGAGGTTGTCATCAAGACGATCCGTACCGAGGACTTCAGCCCACGTCAGATCGAGCATTTACGAGATCGTCTTGAGCGTGAAGCCTACATTCAGTCGCAGCTTGATCACCCGAACATTGTCCGGGTCTACGATTTCATTGCCGTGGGAGAGACGACGTGCATCGTCATGGAGTTTGTCCCCGGGCGCGATCTGCGCAAAATGATTACACGGGAGACGGGTCCAATCGCCGCACCGCGCGCGATTGGCCTCTTCAAGCAGGTGTTGGCAGCGATCGAATATGCGCACAATTTTATTTATCTCGACAAGTCCGGTGAGCGGCATCAGGGGATCATCCATCGTGATCTGAAACCGGCCAACATTCTGGTGACGCCTGACGATGTGGTCAAGGTGACCGATTTCGGTATCGTCAAGGTGAGGGGTGTGAAGGGCGGAACGCAGATGGGCTTCAACCCGGGGACACCGGAGTACATGAGTCCGGAGCAGGCTCGGGGGCGCGAGCTGGATCAGCGGTCTGACATTTATTCTCTCGGAGTGGTCTTTTACGAGATGCTGACCGGGAGGGTTCCCTTTGATGATGACGGCTCCGGAACGTCGGACTATGAGATTCGTCGTGGGCATATCGAGATGCCGGTTCCACCGCTCTCGACCTTCTATCCGGGTGTCTCGGCGGAACTGGAGAAGATCGTCCTCAAGTCATTGGAGAAGGATCCGGATGACCGTTACCAGACAGCACGTCAGTTTCTTGACGTAATCGAGAAATTTGAGCAGACGGGAACTGCCCAGGTTGCCGGACGGTTGCCGGCAGCGCGACAGACGATCATCCAGGAAGGCCGGCAGGAAGGCCGGCAGGAAGGCCGGCGTGGTTTACCGGGACAGAGTGCCCGACTGGCGGAGACAGTGGTTGGCGATCCGTTGCGACCGACTCCAACCTACCCGGGAAGTGACCGGGCGGGCAACTATCAGGTGCCTGCCAATCAGGAGTCGTGGGGTCAGCCGGCGGATAGTCGCCGCGGGCTCGGGCGCGGGATGATTGCTGGCGGGATCGGGGTTGGACTGGTAGTGGTAGCGATTGTCATCTGGCTGCTGATGAGACCGACAGTGCCCCCGCTTGAGACCGGGACCGGCGGAGCTGGGCAGGCCCCTGCTGGCATGATCTCCATCCCAGGCGGCGAATTTATGATGGGCAGAAATGATGGAAATGAATACGAGAAGCCGGCCCATCTGGTAAAGATCGAGCCTTTTTACATTGATCGCTACGAGGTGACCAACGAGCAGTACGCGCAATTTGTCAGGCAGACGAGGGGGAATCCGCCGAGCCACTGGCGTGACGGTCAGTACGAGATTGGCGATGCGATGCTGCCGGTGGTCAACGTCAGCTGGAACGAGGCACGCGATTATTGTGAGTGGGCTGGCAAGCGGTTACCGGGGGAAGAAGAGTGGGAGTATGCGGCGCGCGGGCGCGACAACCGGCTCTATCCATACGGCAATGAGTGGAAGCCGCGGTACTCGAACGCGAAGGAGATGGGTTATACCAAGCCGCAGGCGGTCGGGAGCTATCCGGATGGTCTGAGCCCGTTCGGGATTGCCGATATGGCAGGCAATGTTGCCGAATGGACAGCGACTGAGTATACACCCTACCCGGGAAGCACAGCGAGGCGGGACGATGGTAACCGGATCATTCGCGGAGGCGGATTCAAGGTTGCAGCACGAGAGCAGACAGCCACTGATCGATACTTTGATCGACCGACGGTCACCTACGACTTTGTCGGCTTCCGATGCGCAAAGAATCAACCCAAATAAGATCACGCAAGACCTTTCAGGTCCTGAAAAAAGCATGACTATTCTCTCACGATGCATCGTGGTGCGTTATGTCGGTGAAATCGGAGCATCAGTCCGGACGTATCTCCGGGATGCGGGAGCCCCGGTGGTTGGGATTCTCGTGGCGGTGCTGCTGGCGATACCGGTGTCGGCGCAGAGGTACTACAATGTTGAGAAACCGAAGGAGCGCTCGACCTCTGACACGGTACGGGTGAGGACGACAGTCCGACCGGCGGCCTCGCGCGGGATCCTCGTGGTGCTGGTCGAGCCGATCCTTCCGGGTCAGATCGTCATCAGAGATGCGGCGGGGAGAGAGGTTTCGCGACAGGAGGCAGACAAGGAGAACGGTCAGGCAGAATTCTCGCTGCCGCGTGGGAGTGCCTATCAGATTGAGGCGAGCTTTCCCGGATACACGACCAATCGGGTCAGGTCACGGCCATTGACGGAGCAGACCTTTACGCGGATTCGGCTGGTGGCGGAGTCAGCAGTAGTCAAGCTGAGAGATCTGCCGCCGCGAGCAGAGATAATGATCGATGGGCAGTTGAGAGCGGCGGCCGACGAGTCTGGCGGTGCGGTGGTCAGCGGGATCCTCCCGGGCAGGCATAAATTGCGAATCACGCATCCGGAGTACAACGAATACGAGGACGGCTTTGAGGTTCAGGAGGCGGGTGAGGTGGTGAGCTATCCGCGTGTACCGATGACACGGGTGGCGCGGCTGGAGATCACGGGTCCGGCAGGAGCGACCGTGCTGATCGAGGGTGCGGTCATGGGCAAAATCAATGCCGACGGGATGGTAAGGATCGATTACGAGCTGGCGCAGGAGGCGGAGCGAACAATCTCTGTCGAGCTGCTCGGTTACCAGACGTGGTCATCACGGGAGAGGCTGAGCCCGGGGCCACGCAGCCTGAGTGTCCGGCTCGATCCGGTAGTCACCTCAGCAGGTGTCACCGACTTTTTTGACTCGCTCACTCAGTGGAAAGCACCGATGGATTGGAGAATCGTTGGTGACGCGCGCAATAAGCGGCTTGAGGTGAGGGGGGCGGCGACGGGAACCCTCAGGGACAAAATTTACCGTGATCTGCAGGCCAATTTCACCGTCTGGCTTCCCGAAGGGGTTGGCGCGACGTGGATGATCAAGCCGGATGGCGAGGCTCGCAACTACTACCTTTTCCATATTTCAGGCCCCGGGGCAAAGACCAGGACGCCACGGAGGTTTTACAGCTACATCGTGCGTGACGGAGCCGCACCGATCGAGGTTGGCACGCCGGTGCCGTTGCTGGTCGACCTTGCGGCCAGGGCGTCATACACGATCAATATTACTGTCAGCGATTTCACGATACAGCATTCGATCACCTCGAACGAGACTGGCGAGACAAATGATCTCGGCGTCTGGACCGATACAACCCAGGACCGAAACAAATTCATCTTTGGATCGTTTGGATTCTGCACACTGGCGGGAGAGAGCTTTCTCGTCGACGATTTCAACCTTGAACCGATCAAGTCGGCGGCCAGGACCGACAAGGGGCAATAGGGCGAATGAAAGGTCGAAGTTATGGCACGAAGACCGGCAAAGCTGGAAAAGTCGGGAGATGATGTTGTTTCCGGTGAAGGTATGGTCAGAGATGGCATGAGTGGGGGGATGGCTGAATGGTTCACTCGCCACCTGTCGAGGCGCACTCTGGGCAAGGGCATGGCGTGGGGAGCCTTGCTGGGAATGGCCGGAGTAACAACCGTGAAGCTGGTCGCCGGCGACGAGCGAGAGGCCAGTTTTGATTCACTCGATCTGCAACGAAGAGAGGGATGGGATGTCGGCGCCAATGGTGAGCAGTTTGACCAGACTGTTGGCAGCTTACACGAATCAGCGGTCGACAGCCTCAACAGGAGTTGGCAGGGAGGCGATCCAAACTACCTGCTCTCAGTCTATCAGCCGCGTGCCGAGGCCTGGCGGCCATTCTTTGTTCCGACGCTTTTGCAGTCACTGACACAGAGCACGTTGGCGATGCGGATTCAGCCTTTTCACTCAACGGAGATGGACGAGGCACGTCGCCAGGCAGAAGGATTGCGGAGCCTGCTGCAGCAAGCACCGGATGCCGGGCGGACGATGATTGTCGCGGATCTGCCCGGCCCGCTCTCGATGTCGGTTGGAGCTGCGCTGTCGGATGTGGCCACGATCGTCCCGATGTTTGACAACTGGCCACATCCGCACGGCGTGGTGCCGGCACACGAGACGCTCGGCGCAATGATCTACTATGCACGTGAAATCGAAGGGAAGCGTGCCAGTCTGGCCGCTTCCGCTCCGGTGTTGCTGACGCTTGATTCGCGACGGCTTTCTCCATATACAGACTCCGCGGTGACTTTTGACAATCGCTACCTGGCGAAAATGCCGGAAGCCGGTCAGTTGCGGGAGAGGGGGATCGAGCGGGCGATCTACCTTGTCAAAGACGAAGTGCAGCAGAACGAGCTGGACGACCTCAATGAAGAGATGGTTGCCTGGGAGCGCGGCGGGATTGATGTCAGGATGCTGCGACTCTCCGATTTTCGGCCCGATCAGACGAGGTTGTCGCCTTCATCGACTGGTACCGGCGTACAGGCGGTCCATCACCACTACTATGGCGGCTCACTGCTGAGCCATTTTCTCTTCTTCTCACATTACGGATTACGGACTCCCGCCAACATTGGAGTAGTGAGGAATACCGGTCGGGTAGCGGCGAACACCGTCCAGCCGCCTGCCTGGAGACCAGTCAGCCGTCCGACAATCTTTACCAGTTCGCGCGTTGGCGGAGCATCGGGGGTTGGCAGGGCAAAACCGAGCGGCTTTGGCCGGACGAGTGTGAGAATCTCCAACAGCGGAGAGGTGCTGGGCACAAGGCCGGGACGATCCGGATCCTACGGTCGCGGCGGGGGCTGGTTTGGCGGATGACACCCGGGATACTCTCCGGGATGATCATTGGTCATGACTTACGCATAAATTATTGACGCGTCCCCGTGAGAAGCTGACGCGAAGAGGCAAAACAGATAATCCGTGGTTTTCTCCGCGCCTCGGTGTGAGAGTTATCAGCAGTGCTTTCTGAAGTGCTTTGTATGCGTAAGTTTTGTTGGTAAGTGAGCTGATGAGCAATCAATTGTATCTGATACTGATGCTGATTTTGGGAGTGATCCTCGCCAGCGGCATTATGCTGATTCGGCTTGACCGGTCGGATCGACAAATCGACCGCGGCCGACGATCGATGATTGGCCTGGCATCAGATCCGGAGAATCGTGCCATCTTTTTTGGGGTGCAGATTGCAATGCAGGTCTTCGGCAGTGATAACCTGCGAAAGGCGATTTTCGACATTCTCGGTTGCAATGAGACTACCGAGGATCCGGCAACCAAACGCCGAACGATCAGAGCGATCTCTGCCCTGCTGCTTGAGAATCGTTATGCCTGGGAATACGGATTCTGGGACTTCAGAGCCGATGCGGAAGAGGCGATTGAAACCTTTATCGAGTGGCAGAACGGCATCGAGATGGCGATGGCGACGGAACCTGAGCAGTTAGGCGAGGCCCCCGACCAGCTGCATCGTTTCTCCGATGATAAGGAGTATCTGATTCTGACGATCATGATGTTGATCGACAATCGCCCCGAACCAATAGCTGACGACGAGGGTGATTACGATCTGCGGCCAACGGCGGCACAGCTCGCCGCTCCACTGGTCGATCTGGCCAGTGGGGTCAGTGAAGAGAACTACTGGAAAGAGACGACTTTTGCAGAGCTGCTCGATGGCCTTTCGGCACTCGACCCACGGGTAATCGAGCGCGACGGGATATATATCTTCCCGGGCAATGCGCAGGACGGCCTCTCTTCACTTGACCTCCTTGGCGATGATGGCTGGAAATATCTGACGGAACACTCTTTTCGCTTGAATTAGCAGACGGCTCCCCCCCGTAAACAGCCGCAATGTCGATCTTCTGCCCCGTTTAGTTTTTACCCCCGGGGAAGCAACAGCATGCGCAGTCGCCAACCAGTTGAAGCAGTTCGCAATAGTCTTCTGGCAGCGATGGGAGTATTGATCATTCTCCTGACGCTTTTGCCGGCGCGGACGGTGATACTTAAGGAATCGGCCATGGAGCTGGGTGAGTCAGAAGCGACCGGATTGCTTGCGGGGCTTCCGGCTTCATTTGAGCCCAACCGTGGACAGGCCGGGGCAACAGTTCACTATCTGGCACGAACCAAAGGCTATACGGCCCTGTTCACCTCGACAGGGGCCGAGCTGATACCGGCGGGTGAATTGAAGGAGACGGGCCCGAAGAAACCAAGCCAGGCTCCGATATCGATCAGATTCCCGGGAAGCAGGATTGATCCTCAGATTGAGCCGCAGCGGGAACTGCCGGGCAGGAGCAGCTACTTTCTCGGCAATGAAACCACCGGATGGATAACTGACCTGCCAACATACGAAGGCATCAGATACCGTGATCTCTATCCCGGAATTGATCTTGTCTTTTATGGAAACGGGAACGGGCTTGAATATGACTTTGTCGTTTCGCCTGAGGCCGATCCGGGGCAGATCAGAATAAGGATCGATGGAGCGGAAGGTCGGGAAGTCGATCAATCGGGCAATCTGCTGCTGCGGGCTGCGGGCGGAGTGCTACAGCGAATGCTGGCACCAAAGATTTACCAGGAGCGGCGTGAGTCAGTCAATGCTCGTCAGTCTGTGAGTGGCGGCTATGTGCTTGGCGAGGATGGCGAGATCCGCTTTGAACTCGGCGAGTACGATGAGGGGCGACCGCTGGTGATCGACCCGATCATCGAGTTCTCCAGTTACCTTGGTGGTGCCGGGCTCGATGCCGGCTATGCGATCGCCATTGATCAGGCCGGGAACATTTACATTGCCGGACAGACATCATCCTCCTCCTTTCCGATGCGCAACGCGCTCTTCGGCACACTGAACGGGGCAAATGATGCCTTCCTCGTCAAAATCAATGCCCAGCGCACGGCAGTTCTCTTCTCGACCTATCTTGGGGGCCGTAATCCTGGTGATCGGGCATGGTCGATCGCCATCGACGACGAGTGGCGCATCTATCTTTGTGGCGAGACGAACTCGCTCAACTTTCCGACGGTCAATCCGGCCCAACCACTACTGCGCGGGAACATCGACGCCTTCATCAGCATTTTCAACAGTTCAGGCACCAACCTGCTCTATTCAAGCTTCCTTGGAGGTTCATTTCAGGATGTTGCCTATGGGATGGCGATCGATGATCAGCGTAACATCTACCTTACGGGCAGCACAAGATCGGCCAATTTCCCCATCGTCAATCCGCTACAGGCGGAATTGAAGGGACCGAAAGACGCCTTTGTGACAATGCTCAACCAGACCGGCGAGGTGGTCTTCTCGACATTTCTTGGTGGGCCGGAAGCGGGTAATGGTGGAACCGAGGAGGAGGTCGGATATTCGATTGCGGTCGATCCGCTCGCCAATATCTACGTTGGCGGACTGACCTGCTCATCCGGGTTTCCGCTGTCAGGGGCTCTGCAGCCGACATTTGGGGGAGTGGAGGATGGATTTATCACGCGCATTGACGCCGGGACAAGACGAATCGATTACTCGACCTACCTCGGCGGCTCCCGAGCCGACAACGTGCGCTCGATTGCCGTCAACAGTTTTGGTGAGGTCTACCTCACCGGCTACAGCCTCTCCTCTGATTTTCCGCAGGTCGGCTCGCTGCAACCTTATCGTGGAAACATTGACGGGATCGTCGCGAGGCTCAGCGCCGATGGCGAACGATTGCTCTTCTCGTCTTACATTGGCGGCAGCGGAGCCGAGAATACCGGTATTATCAGTGATCTGACTCCGAGCTGCGCCATTGACATCGATCGGGTTGGCAACATCTACATTGGCGGTAAGACGGCCTCGGCCGATTTTCCGGTCGTCTCTCCAGTCCAGACAGTGCTTCGCGGGAGTACTGACGGCTTTGTCGCCAAATTTGACCCGACAGGTACCTCATTGCTCTTTTCAACCTTTCTCGGAAGCAGTTTTACGGGTGATAACGGAACTGAGGAGCGGGTATTGGGCCTGGCGGTTGACGGTTCAGGAGGGATGCACCTCACCGGACAGGTACTGCAGAATGATTTCAACACGACGCTGCCACTGCAGGGAGCCTATGGTGGAGGAGTGAGTGATGGCTTTGCTGTACGCATTACGACTCCGGATCAGTTGACATTGGCCCCGGTCTCGGCGGCAAGCTATGAAGGAGCGGCGATTGCCCCGGAGTCGATTGTTGCGGTCTTTGGCACCAGACTCTCGCTGGAGACACTCGTCGGGACAGTAGTGCCGCTGCCATTTGAGCTTGGCGGGACAGCAGTGACGGTCACAGACAGCCTTGGTGAAGTGAGGCGGGCGCCGCTCTTCTTTGTCTCTCCCGGACAGATCAACCTCCAAATTCCGGCGGGTACCGCCGAGGGCAGAGCCACGCTGACAGTGAGCAACGGGCTGACAATCCCCCGTGGCAGCATCAGCGTGTTCATTGCGGTCAGCCGCGTCGCGCCATCGCTCTTTGCTGCCAATTCGGATGGTGCGGGAGTCCCTGCCGCACTGCTGCTGCGGATTGCCGGCAACGG
>CAIKMY010000297.1 GCA_903828635.1 uncultured Acidobacteriota bacterium | reverse complement strand
GGAATCAGGCTGCTCAAATCCGTTTGCCCCGAAGGGTCAAGGCATACCAGCCCGGAGCAACACTCCTGGTAGGCAACACCCCCGAACCACTTTCCGAATCGCGGACGCATGGCCGGGCAATCTCCCCGTGCGGCTTCCTTCAGAATGCCTTCATTGCGGTCTTTCAGCACCCCGGGGGGGCACTCAGGGCTGGTATGCAATGTCCCGCTGAGGTATAAACACGATCGACGAACCAACCATGTCGCAATCGCTCTCAACCATCCTTATTGCGGATGATCCCAAATCAGGTTGCCAAAATCATTTGTTATTGTTAAATTTAACGCGTCGACCCCCCCCCCGTAACAACCAACCCTGCTCATTAATGGAGTTAATCGAAATATTGGAGGTCAGTATGGGTAAAAAACTAATATGTATTGTGGTACCTGCTATGTTGCTAATAGCGCAGACGTTTGTCAGTAGTGCAACAGCTTTCCAACTGGATGAAGCCACCCGCACAGTAACATTAAATGCCAAAGGTGATACCGTTGTCCTCAGCTTAGAACAAGTCAGCAATGGCAAACGATTATTCAATGACGCTTGTGCTAGTTGTCACGCAGGCGGTGTCACCAAAACAAACCAAAACGTGACACTTGCGCCAGAAGCTTTGGCAAACGCTGTACCTAACCGCAACAATATTGAAGGTTTGGTGGACTATCTCAAAAATCCTACAACCTATGATGGAGAAACTGAGATTGCTGAACTCCACCCCAGCACAAAGAGTTCGGATATTTTTCCAAAAATGCGCAATCTGAAAGATAAAGACTTAACTGCGATCGCTGGACACATTCTCTTACAACCCAAGGTTGTTGGCGTGAAGTGGGGTGGCGGTAAAATCTACTACTAAATAATCCTGATACAGGGCTGTAGGGCGCAATAAGTGGCTGCGCCGAATGGGTTACAATTCCAAAGAGCAAAAGCCGGGCCCACCCGGCTTTTGCTCTTTGCACGCACGCCTAACCCGCATTTCTCATCAGTATCTATCTGAGTGCCAGTTGAGTGAGCATTTCACTTTGAACATCCCGGAATCAGGCTGCTGAGATTGAAATTCTGTCCCATCTGGCGCTTAGATAGACACTGATGAGAAATGCGGGCTAACCTCTTGCTGCCAGGCTGAAGAATATTGGTCAGCTCATGGCATTTGACCTTTATTCTCCGGGTTTCATTTGGCCAGTTCGGACATCCTGACGGTGCGCTTTTCCGCAGCGGAGAGATCGGCGGCAAAGACGACGCGATGGCTCTCGAAAGCGGTCTCGAAGTTGGTCAATGGCATCTCCTCGCCGCGACGAAGGCTTTCGGCAAAGGCGGTGAACTGGGGCAGATAGGGGTGATCGTGAACATCACCGGAGTCGATCAGGCTGGTTTCGAGGGTGCTCCAGCGCTGTTTGGTCATGCCCTTCAGTTTGGCGCTATAGATGCGATTATCGAGGATGCTGCCCTCACTGCCGACAAGGTGGATGTGGAAGTAGTAGGGTTGCAGGCAATCGACGACGGAGGCGACCTTACCGATGCGTCCGTCGGCGAAGCGAAGCAGGGTGACGCTGGTGGTATCGTATTCGTAGGGTTCGAAGATCGGATTGGACGAGCGGTTACTGTAGCTGGTGACCTCGGCGACCTCACCATCCATCATCATCAGGAGCAGGTCGAGGGCGTGGCAGCCGGCGGTGAGAAGGCTGCTGCCGCCCATGTCTTTTTTGACATTCCACGGGAACTGGCCATACCACGGGCCGATGCCGTGATAGTAGTCGACTTCGGCATAGTGGAGGCTGCCGAGCAGTCCCTGATCGATGGTTGAGCGCAGGAGGGTTCCCTGCTGACTGAAGCGCACCTCGAAGCAGACGCAGCTTTTGACATTGGCCTCGCGGATGGCTTTGCGCATGGCGAGGGCATCGGCATAGCTGATGGCGATCGGTTTTTCGATGATCAGGTGCTTGCCGGCACGGGCGGCAGCGATGGCCTGCTCGGCGTGGAACGGGTGAGGGGTGCAGATATCGATGACATGGATCGACGGATCGGCGAGCATCTCATCGTAGTTGCGATATGCTTTGAGTGGTATGCCGTATTGGGCAGATATTTCGGCTTCGTTAAGCTCGCGGCGCGAGCAGACGGCGGTGACGCTGACTCCCGGGATCTGCTTCAGCGCCTCGATATGAGCACCGGCGACCCATCCCAGACCGACAATTCCAATATTTATCTGATCCATCCTGATTCTCCCTGAGTTCTGACTCTGAATTAAGATTATTGCCTGGTGACCAGCGAGCGCACCGATGCCGCCAGAATCTGCTGCAGGATCGGTGCGCGGGGATAGCCGTGGCCGCGGTGCTGGCGGAGCCCCTCGGCAGCGGCGGCGCCGCATTCACGACCATAATTTTGTGCCCATTCGACCATGCGATTGAGGTATTCATCGACTCCGTGATGGGCGCGCAGCCACTCACGCTGCGAGGCGTGCCGGCTGAGCAACTCGCGTTTTCTTTCGAGCACCGGTGCGATATCGACGTGGAAGTCGGGAAGCAGTCGCTGCCCGAACGGATCGAGCCCCTCAACGGGATCGGCATAGTAGAGTGCCGGCGTGCCCCTTGCCGGCGGTGCCGGGTCTGGCTGTCGCGTCTCGTAGAGTGGCATGGCGATCGCGAAGGTCGCCGCTCGTGCGAGGCGCGATGTCTCCTCGTGATCGAGCATGTAATCGACCGGCGAGTGCGTGATGACGATATCCGGGTTGAACTGGCGCATTGATTCAATGACACGGCGGAGGTTTTCCGGAGTCATCATCACCTCGATGTCGAGGAGGCCGGCGCAGCCATACCAGCCGCCAAGGTAGTCGGCGGCTGCCCGGGCCTCGGCGCTGCGAATGCGCGAGATCTCCTCTTTCGAGAGAGTCGCTGATCCGCAGTCACCGTGAGTCATGGTGAGGATGCCGATCTCGCAGCCGCAATCCCGCAGCGAGAGCAGGATTCCACCGACGAGAATCTCGGCATCATCCGGGTGGGCCATTGCCGCCAGCACCCGTGGTCTTCTCTCAACCGTAGTAAGATCCAAAGCAGGCTCCAATCCTGAGTTATCCCCGATTGCCAGTTCCGTTCGGGTCTCTTTCTCCGCATCGGGATCGATGAGTGACGTCGCTAAATATAAATCTTTGCGGGCATTACGGCAATCTTCCGGACAATCCGGCATCGGCTTTCACCGGAATGGGCCGGGGCTGGTCAGGCCTCCGGATCGGGATTCCACCAGCAGGGGCCCTTCTCGCGTCGTGCGAGCGCGGCACGCTGCTCGATATCGACCATCTCCGCAGGCGTCAGCAGCCGGAAGTTGGCAGCAGCGGCGAAGGCGGCATCCTGTTCGTTGGGAAAGCTGAGGCCGAGAAGGGCGACATCCGGATCGACCGTCAGGGTGTAGTGGAGGCAGTCATGCACGCTGAGGCGCGGCAGTGCAGCCTCTTCAACCTCGCTTCCACCGGAGGAGATCTTGCCGCGCGGGCGTAGTTGCAGTGGCTGATTGTAGCCGGTCGTATCGCCTACCAGTTTTCCGGCACCGAATGTCTTGAAGCAGACCGTGCCGACGCCGCGGTCTCGTGCCAGAGGGAGTACTTCTTCAAGATAACGTCGATCGACGAATGGCCCGACCGGAAACATGACCAAATCACAAAGCCCGGCTCTGATTGCCCGGACCAGCACCTCGGGATTGTGCGATGAGATGCCGCGGAATCGTGTCAGACCTCTCCCGACGCAGGCGTCAAGCTGCTCAAAGCCGCCACCCGGCTCCATCAGCCGCGTCAGCGTCGCCATCGAGTTGAGTGCATGGAAGACGAAGGCATCGGTATGATCCAGCCGCAGACGGCGCAGTGAGGCCTCGACCTGCGGCGTGACCTCGGCGGTCAGATCGTCGATCTTGTCAATGACGAAGAGCCCCTCACGCCGGCCGCGTATCGCCTCACCGACTATCTCCTCCGAATAGCCCTCCTCGTACATTGGTGCGGTATCGATCAGGTTGAGCCCGGCATCGAGTGCGCGGCGCACTGTTGCCACACAGGTCTCCAGCGCCAGTTGACGGTCGGCAACATCTCCGATCCCCAGCGCTGTCGCGATAAATCCCGTTCGGCCCAGCTCCCGTCGTGGAACGAATTGCCTTGCCATCGATGATTCGACCATAATCACTCCATGGAATGGTTACAGAAAGAGTTTGCTCTCGATGCCCGTCGTCGCGGCTTCCACCTCGTTACCCGCGAGATTCTCGGGCACCTCCCCGAACTACGCGAATTCGAGGTCGGGCTGCTCCATCTCTTCATTCAGCACACCTCCGCCTCGCTGACGATCAACGAGAATGCCGATCCTGATGTACGTGGCGATCTTGAACGCTATTTCAATCAGTACGTTCCGGAGGATGCCCCGTATTTCGTGCATACGCTTGAAGGCTCTGATGACATGCCGGCGCACATCAAATCGACCATTCTCGGCAACTCGCTCTCGATTCCGATCGGTCGTGGAGCCCTTCGTCTTGGCGTCTGGCAGGGCATCTACCTCTGCGAACATCGCAATGATGGCGGCTCGCGACGCCTGATCGCAACCATCACCGGAAAAAAATATTCGGCATGACAGGCGCGCAAGCTGCTTGTACAGTTGTACAATGAATGCTGACCAGCCCGCGGGCCCGGCGAGGATCCCAATGCGCAGCCTGGAGTGGGACCAGGCGGGATTCGAACTGCTGCTCTGACAGGGCGGGAAAGGAGCCCCTGCATGCCCGGGAAAAGATCATCCGGCAGCCTTGCCGGAAGACGAATATTGATGGTGATTGCTCCGGAGAACTTTCGCGATGAAGAGTTGTTCGAGCCGGAATACCTCTTCGAAAGTTCAGGCGCGACGGTGACGATCGCTTCGACGCGGCTTGGTCCGGCGCGAGGGATGCGCGGCGGCAGCGCGGAGGTGACTCTGCTGATTGCCGATGCGCGGGCAGAGGATTTTGATGCCGTGGTCGTCGTTGGTGGCAGCGGGTCTCCCGAACATCTCTGGGGAGACGAGTCGCTCCACAGGCTGCTGCGAGAGGCTGACGCCCAAGGGCGCATCCTCGGCGCAATCTGCCTTGCCGGAGTCGCCCTCGCTCGCAGCGGGCTGCTGACCGGCCATCAGGCTACCGTCTACAAGACAGAGGAATCTCTCAACGAATACCAGAAGGCCCGCGTCAGGCTCTCCCGTGAGGAGGTTGTTACCGACGGTCGTTACGTCACCGCTGTCGGGCCCCACGTCTCCCGGCAGTTTGGTGAAGCGATTGTTGCCAGCCTCACTGGCAAACTCACTGGCAAACTCACTGGCAAACTCACTGGTTGATTCAGCACCTCGTTTCTCACTCTCCCTGCCTGATGACCCTGGCCGGCACGCCGACGGCGAGGCTCTTGGGCGGAACATCCCGTATCACCACCGCCCCGGCACCGGTGGTCGCTCCACGGCCGACGCGCACCGGTGCAACCAGCATCGTGTCCGATCCGATCCTGACGTCGTCTTCGATGATCGTCGGGTTCTTGCGGACACCATCGTAGTTGCAGGTAACGGTGGCAGCGCCGATGTTGACGCGCTCGCCGATGGTTGCATCGCCGAGGTAGCTGAGATGCATTGCCTTGGTGTCACGCCCGAGGGTTGATTTCTTGACCTCAACGAAGTTCCCGACGACTGCCTCCGGTTCGAGAGTCGTGTTCATCCGCAGATGGGCATAAGGCCCGACCGTGTTCTTCCCCGCCAGCCGACTGCCGGTAATGACACACCCATTGAGCAGGCGGCATTCGTCGCCAATGTCGGCGTCGGTCAGGTGAGACCACGAGCCGATCTCGCAGCCGCTCCCAATGCGTGATCTCCCTTCAATGACCACCTGGGGATGGATGATGGAGTCGCGGCCGATCTCAACCCCGTCGTCGATGTAGGTCGAGTCGGGATCGACGATTGTTACTCCATCGAGCATCAGCCTTCTCAGCGTCTCCTGGCGGAGTCTCTTCCACATCGCCGCCAGCTCAACGCGATTGTTGATCCCTTCAAGCTCGTGCGGATCGTCATGCTCGACCGTGCCGACGCCAAGTCCGGCACTGAGCAGGTGCTCGGGCACGTCCGTCAGGTAATACTCACCCTGTGCATTCTGCGGCGAGAGCCGATCGAGCGCCGGCAGCAGCGTCGGGATATCGAAGCAGTAGAATCCCGGATTGATCTCGGTGATTGCCCGCTGTTCCGGAGTGCAGTCGCGATCCTCGATAATCCTGCGGAAACGGCCTTCCTCGTCGCGAATGATGCGCCCGTAGGCGGGTGGATTGTCGAGACGGATCGTCAGGAGGGTTGCCGAGTGGCCGCCTCGTTCGTGCTCGTCGATCAGCTTCTGCAGAGTCTCGGCCCTGACCAGCGGGGTATCGCCATAGCAGACGACCAGCAGCCCCGGAGTCGAGCTCAACTCGTCAGCAGCACACTTTACCGCGTGGCCCGTTCCTTTCTGCTCTGCCTGGTGAACGAAGCGCAGGCGCGCGCTCATCTCGCCGTCGAGTGCCTCACGTGAGGCCTCCATGACATCTTCCGCCTGGTGGCCGACGACGACGACGATGCTCGCCGGATCGAGTCGCGCCGCGGTGCGCAGCGCGTGAGCGATCAGCGGACGGCTGCCAAGCCGGTGCAGCACCTTGGCCCGATCGCTTCTCATTCTCGTCCCAAGCCCTGCCGCCAGAATCAGTACGTTGATCGGTTTCATCTATTCAACCCTCTCCTTGAATACACCTGCAGGAATTAGTTTCTTTGCCGGATCAGACTGCTGATTGCCTCACGCAGAAGATGCGGATCATGCCGCACCTTGTCACTCTCGGTGATCAGCGGCAGCGAGATGAATTTTGTGCCTGCAAGGTCTGATGGCGTCGATGACGGGGGCTCAAGTGCCACCGCTCGCTCCTCTGCATAGCGTCGACGCATTTCCGCTGAGATCGGCGCCGAGTTAAACAGCGCATCATCGAGTCTCAGCCCCGGCACCGCACTGAGCAGCGTCCGGACGTGATCGACGGCCGACAGCCCATGAGTCTCGTCGTACTCACTGAGGGCATTGCAAATATAGACTCGCCGCGCGCGACTGCGCGTCAGCGCCGCCGCCAGATCGCTCACCAGCAGGTTGGCGATGATGCTGGTGAAGAGTGACCCCGGCCCGAGAGTGATGATATCGGCGGCCAGCAGCGCCTCGATCGCTGCCGGCAGGGCAGGGGCATCCTCCGGAACAAGGTGCAGCTTCTCAATCGGTCCCTCGCTCGCCTTGATCGCTACCTGGCCGTGAACCTCTCCCGATCCGATCCGCGCGACCAGTGTCACCGGTGTCAGTGTCGATGGGAAGATGCGCGCCTTTACTCCCAGCATGTCTCGCGCCGCCTCGATTGCCTCCAGAAAGCCACCGTCGGTTTGCGACAGTGCCAGCAGCAGCAGATTCCCGAGCGAGTGGCCGCCGAGCGGCCCGTCTCCCGGAAAGCGGTAGCCAAAGACGCGAGTCAGTGATCTCTCCTCCTCCGCCAGTGCCTCAAGGCAGTTGCGAATATCGCCCGGAGGCAGCACCCCGAACTCCTCGCGCAATCGCCCCGAGCTTCGACCATCGTCGGTTACCGTGACAATCGCCGTGACCTCGATCTCCGCATCCGGACTGCCAAGCCGCCCCTTCCAGCCGCGCAGCAGTGTCGAAAGCCCGGTTCCTCCACCGATTGCTACCAGGTTCAGTGGTCGCCTCACAATTACCTCTCGGTCATTGAGTCTCCCGTGACGCCTTGTGCCCACACGATGGTGTGTTGATGCATCCCTCTGCCATCACCAGCCGCTCCACCGGCTCTCCCCGTACCAGATGCGCATCGACGATCTCCGTCACATCATCCGCCGTCACCCCGCGGTACCAGACAGCCTCAGGGTAGACCACAACCACTGTTCCATGCTCGCACTGGTCGAGGCACCCGGCACGGTTGGCCCGCACCTCACCCTTCAGCCCGCGCGCTGCCAGCTCTTTCTTGAATTGCGAGTGCAGCCTCGCCGTCCCCTCCGGATCACAACTTCCCCGCAGGCTTCCTGCCGGTCTCTGATTCGTACAGATGAATATGTGCCGCACAAACTTTGCCATCTCTGGTCGCACTCCCTCCCTGTCAGATCTCTCATTACCCCGATCGGTAACGATAAGATTCTCCGGCAATTTTCCCATCTGCCAGATCGTCTCATGAATCGCCGGCGAAGAAAACCAGTCAATCTCTTCAGATTCTCGGTTGGTGGGTATTGAAAAGTAGTCAGCCTGGGTGCGCGGGCCTCCGGCCCGCATTCTTCTCTTAATTAAGCTGGATCAATCCGGCAACCTGCTGCAGTGAAGAATGCGGGCCGGAGGCCCGCGCACCCAGGCTCAGCTGCATCCGGCATTACATTCGCAGCAGCGAGACGTTCCCGGACACTGATGTGACTTTCAATTGGTGAGCACCACCACCGACGCGGCCAAAGGCACGCTGTCCGGGGCCATACTCAGGCTTGACGACGGTGAGCGGGAAATCGGTCTTGACGTTGCCACTGGTTGTCGACATCTTCACCTCAGCGTCGAGACTGGCAGGCAGCCTGACGTGCACATTGCCACTGACAGAGCTGAAATCCATATCCCGCGCGCCGCTCAGCTGCAGGATGGTCACGTCCACATTCCCACTGACTGATTTGGCATTGACCGTACCTGTGATCTCGTCGACGCTGACGTTGCCGCTGGTCGATGTCGCCTCGACGGGGCCCGAGGCGTTGCGCACTGAGACGTTGCCGCTGACCGATTTCGCGTTAATTTCGCCGATGACGCCGCTCACCAGCACATTGCCGCTGAGGCTGGTGATCGAATCGAACTTGTAGCTGATCGTGCGCGGTACCGTCACCTCAAAGCGGACGCTGACCTGGCAGTTGCAGGGCTCGGGCTGACGCGTGCGGATCGAAAGATTGTTCCCCGACAGGCTCTCCTCGATCGTCACTTTGTCGCGATCACGCCCTTCCTTGTACCCGGTTACGAGAACGTCCTGGCCATCGTACCCTCTGACCGTTACGTTGCCTGAGATATTCCTGATACTGATCACGCCTCCGGCGGTGATATTGCAGGTCTTTTGAAAATCCTGTCCGAAGGCGCTCAGCGAGCAGGTGAGCCAGACAATTGCAGCGTGGAGCGCCATGTTTTTTGAAAAGATTTGCATTGCAGTTTTCCTTCCTTTCCAGAGAGCAGGTCTGTGGTCATGTTTGTTCCACAAGTGACTGACGCAAAAAGAGACTCGGGAACCCTGCCGGTCGGAATAGTGACCGGATTGCCACCGCTCATTTAAAATATCATGCAAAGACTTGCAAGAAAGTCCTGACGATACGTTTCCCGGAATGGGGCCTGAAACGATTCCCGGTGCATCGATTGCGATCCGGAGGGCCCGTTTGGGACTGCTCGAGGCGACGTGGCACATGGAATTGACCGGGGGCCATTCGACAACTCGCGCAAGTCTGGGTATAATCCGCAATCTTAATATATTGTGAGAGATCGCCGTTAGGATTGGGGACGGCCCGTCCTCGCGCCCATCCTCGCGATTGACCAAGGAGTTTCAACGCGTGAAAAGAGCCCTTCAAATTTTACTGATGCTGGTTGCCTGCCTGATGATCAGTGGTCTGCCGGCGATGCGGGCCCAGCAGACAGCGTCAGACGAGGTAACGATCGTGCCGCTGCCAGTTCCGGCCAATGTCATCGGAACCTATGTGCGCGGCGTCAGCAACGATGGCCGTCGGATGGTCGTTGAGTCGATTAATGACTACAACGGAAAGAATGTCGACAGCAACACCGAGATCTGGGTCTACGATGTCGACTCCCGCTCCTTCATTCAGATTACTGACACGGCTGATCTCAAGGATCCGGCGGATGCGGCCAAGACAGTGCTCGCGGTCAACAGCTATATGCCGGTGATCAGCGGCGACGGAACGCGGATTGTGTTCACTTCCAACGCGGCTCTTGGCGGGACGACCAACGCTGACGGGAACTACGAAATCTATACTGCCAGTCTGCCGCGTGGGGCGACGACAGCGACGATCAGCAGGATTACGGACACCGGACAGGACTCGACCGACGAAACGGTAAAGGAGATACTCAGCAACTACGCCCCGACGATCAGCGATGACGGCCGGACGATCGCCTTTCTTTCGAGCCGCAAGCTCTTCAAGGCGGTGACTGATGGGCCGGCCGCTTTCTCGGCGCTCAAGGAAGGGGCAAACAATACTGAGCCGGATGGCAACGCAGAGGTCTTTCTTTACCGTGAGGCAACGCGCCAGTTCAGCCAGGTGACGGCGACGCGCGACATTGACGCGACGGCCAACTTTGCGGTACGCGGGTTCAACTCATCGCCCTACCTCAGCGGCAACGGCCAGGTGCTGGTCTTCCTCTCGGGGTTCAACTTCGCGGGGGCGGCGGCTGGCAGGAATAATGATTTCAACGGTGAGATCTTCGCCTATCGCGTGGGCGACGCCGTCAACACGGTACGGCAGATCACTGAGACCAATGCCAAGGCCGCGGTGCCACCCAACGGGCCGGAGAATATACTGGCACCCGGAACCCATCCACTCAATTTTGACGGGACGAAGCTGGTTCTGGAGTCATCGGGAGATTTTGCCAGCAAGAATACCGACAAGACGCGAGAGGTCTACCTCGCCGATCTTAGTGGCTCGACGATTAACTGGCGGCAGATCACTGATCAGAAGCTTACTGGCGATGTGACGGTTGATTTTTTGAAGAGCGATTTCGGCTTCTTTCCGAGCATCAATTCTCCGGGAACCCAGATTGTTTTTGGGACGACGCTCAATCTGACACCGGCATCGACCAGCAGTGTCAAGGTGGACAATGGTGATGGCAGCCGCGAGGTCTTCAAATATGATATCGCCGCCGCCAACTTCCGGCAGCTGACCTTCACGCCGGTTTCGACCTCAGTGATTGATCAGCGCGACGCCCGGACGGCGCCATTCATCAATGATGGTGGTAATCTCGTCAGCTTCAGCTTTGAGTCGTCATCGCTGCTGCCGGCGGGGCCGGTTCTGGCGGAGGTCTTCCAGGCGAAGCTGCGCACGGTGATCAGCAGCAATGCCGACGAAGTGAAGATGGCCAATGCGGCGAGCTTCGATAATACGCAGGTGGCGCGCGGCTCGCTGGTGACGCTTTTTGGGACACAGCTTGCCAACACCACGGCAACTGCGCCAAGCACCATGCTGCCATTCGAATTCAATGGCGTTTCGGTGACGGTGGCGGGCATTGCGGCGGGGCTGATCTATATTTCACCGACTCAGATCAATATGGTGCTGCCCTCCGGCATCGCTGCTGGTGACGCGGTTGAGTTCACGGTCAACAACAATGGCGTTCGCTCTTCAGGCAAGGTGAAGATGGTCGATGTCGCGCCGGGAGTCTTCACCGTGACCGGAGATGGCAAGGGAGCGGCAGCGGCGCAGTGCGGACAGTTTTCTCCCGATGGTCTGACCTTCCCGTTGACGGCACCTCCCTGTACGGTCGGCAACGAGTCGCAGTACGCCATTCTGGTGATCTACCTCACCGGCGTGCGCAACACCCAGGCAGTGCAGGTGAAGATCGGCGATACGACACTGATCCCGAGCTTCAGTGGTCCGCAGCCGACCTTCCCCGGGCTCGATCAGATCAACGTCGGACTGACGCGCGAACTTGCCAACAAGCCCAACCTTGAGATCACGGTCACGGCAACCACGACGACCAATGTCGACAGCAACAAGAGCACGATCAGCTTCCTGCCGATCGAAGAGCCGGTGACCACTGTCAACGGTGCCAGCTTTGAGTCCGGCATCGTTGCCGCGGGATCGATCGCGGTCGCACAGGGGACCAAACTGGCCGATGCTGCCGTCACGGCCAGCGGCACCGAACTGCCAACCAGTCTCGGCGGGGTGACGGTAACGGTGTCCGCCATTCCGGCAAAACTCAT
>CAIKMY010000296.1 GCA_903828635.1 uncultured Acidobacteriota bacterium | reverse complement strand
TTGCTGGATCAATTCCCATTGTTTGTCAGTCAATGCACGCCAAGCCATTCAGAGACACCTCCTTGGCTTGGTAGCCTATGGATTCAAAACGAACTGTCAACCGGTTTTGGGATGACTTCTAGGCAGATTTTTCAGGCGGTTGTCGGATGACTTCTAATTTCAATGTCTTTTACGCTTCTCACTCACTACAACGAGAGTTACAGACAAAACAGTCCAAATCTTTAGAAAAAAATTTGATTCAGCCCTTTACCCTTGCCGTGCAGTCCGGACAATCGCGGCGACACGGGAGGCCCACTCAGCGTAGATGACCGGGCCGGGATGAAAGCCATCACTGGCCATGAGTGATTGATCGAGGGAGAAGCGAAGATCGAGGAAGTGTGCGGAAGGGTCTGCTTCGAGATCATTACGCAGGAGGCGGCTGAAATGGAGAGCGCGCTGACCGAGATACCAGCGGAGGGGTTGTGGGAGTGCGGGAAAGCGCTCTACGGGTGGGAGTCCGGCGACGATGATGAGTGAGACGCCGAGGGTTTGACGGGCGAGGGAGCGGAGCTGGCGCTGACCGGCGAGCCATTCGGCCTCGGAAATGGCACGGGTGACATCGTTGACACCAAGGGAGGTGACGAGGACATCGAATTGAGAGCCACCGAGGCGTTGCAGGCGGGTAAGGGTTTGGCGGGTGGTGGCACCGGTGCGGGCTTCGAGGCGCCAGTCGAGGCGATAGCTTGAACTGAGGTCAGAGACGAGCCTGCCGGAGAGGGCTTCGTCCTGCGAGGAAGCTCCGACGCCGGCGGCGGCGGAGTCACCGGTGATGAGGAGTCTCAGCGGGGGACCGTCACCGACGATGCCGGCGCGGGGACCGGGCGGTTCGGGGAGTTTCGGGGTATGGCGGCGGACATAGATCCCCTGAGCGACGAGGAGGGGGCCGAGGGCAATGGTGGCAAGGTGATGTTTCATTTTTAGCAGTCCCGGATGTTGACCGGATGTTGAGATGATGAAGTGATAAGTATTTCAATTCTGGCGGATTGGTCTGGTTATAACTTAAAGGAATCGCATAGAATCCCGGCAATAATTATGACTACTTTATTGGGCGCAGGAAAGAGGGAGTAAGGGGTATGAGTGAGATGACGCGGCGGGAGATGATGGAGATGATGGCGGGTATGGCGGGTATTGGTGGTTCGATTAAGGATCGGCTGAGTCTGCCGCCCGGTGGTGTGCAGGGTGTGGGGAGGGAGTTGGTGCAGCTCAATCGTTTTCCGCGGATGGTGCAGGAGTACCTTGTGGCGCGGGTGCGAGAGGTGGAGAGGGCTGGGCTGAAGCGGAAGGCGGCTTTGCGGACGCGGGCGGATGCCCTGGCCTTTGTTCGGGAGGCACGTACACGGATCAGGGCCTGTTTCGGGGAGATGCCGGCGCGGACGCCGCTCAAGGCGCGGGTGACGGGAGTGGTTGAGCGTGAGAGCTACCGAATTGAGAAGGTCATCTTCGAGAGCCGGCCGGGGTTTCTGGTGACGTGGACCCTCTATCTGCCACGAGAGCAGCGGGGACGGGTTCCGGGAGTGGTTGCGAGTTGTGGTCATTCGAGCAATGGCAAGGCGATCGACACTTATCAATCATTCGTGCAGGGGTTGGCGAAGCTGGGTTATGCCGTGTTGATCATCGACCCGGCGGGACAGGGAGAGCGGCTGCAGTATCCGGATGAGGCGGGAGAGTCACGGATTGGCGCCGGGGTGCAGGAGCATCTGCACGTCGGAAACCAGCAGTTGCTGGTTGGCGAGAATCTGCCGTTCTGGCGGGCGTGGGATGCGATACGGGCTCATGATTATCTGCTGACTCGGGCGGAGGTCGATCCGCATCGGATCGGAGTGACCGGCAATTCCGGAGGGGGAACAATTACGACGTGGGTCTGTGGTCTGGATGATCGCTGGGCGATGGCGGCACCGGGTTGTTTCGTGACGACGGCGCGGAGAAACCTTGAAAATGAGCTGCCGCAGGACAGCGAGCAGTATCCGCCACGGATGCTGGCACTGGGGCTGGATCACGACGATTTCATTGCGGCGATGGCGCCAAAGCCGGTAATTCTGCTGGCGAAGGAAAAGGATTACTTCGATGTGCGCGGGGCCGAGGAAGCATACGGCCGGCTGAAGCGGCTGTATGGCTTGCTGGGGGCAGAGCGGAATATCGGGATCTTCGTTGGGCCGACCTATCACGGCTACACGCAGGAGAATCGTGAGGCGATGTACCGGTGGTTCAACCGCGTAACGAAGATCTCGACAGCGACAACGGAGCCGGAGATCGTGCTGGAGAAGGAAGAGGCGCTGCGGGCGACGCCGGAAGGGAGGGTCGATCGGCTGGGATCACGAACGATCTTCTGGTTCACGGCGGAGAAGGCACGGGAGCTGGCACGAGTGCGGGAGGCCCGTGGTGAGCTGAAGATCGAAACATTGCGGCGCGAGGTTGCGGCGGTGCTGCGATTACCGGTGCGAACGGGAGTGCCGGATGCGCGCATCCTGCGGGATCTGGGTGATCGGGGCTATCCGCGGCGGTCATTCACGAGCTATGCGGTGGAGACAGAGCCGGGGATTCAGGCGATTGTTTACCGGCTGTCGGATGCGGCTCACTACTCGCGGCCATCGAGCGGCCGGAAGCGAGCGGTGCTCTACGTTTCGCACCTCTCGGCCGATGACGAACTGCGAAATGAGCCACTGTTGCGGGAGGTGATTGATGGTGAGCCGGCGGCCGGGATCTATGCCTGCGACGTGCGCGGAATTGGCGAGTCGCTGCCGGATGTCGCCGGCGAAAAGCAGTTTCTGGTGCCTTACGGGAGCGACTACCTGCATGCAGGGCATGCGCTGATGCTCGACTACCCTTATGTCGGGCAGAAGACATTTGACGTGCTGCGGGTACTCGACTGGCTGGAGAGTTACGGCCACGAGGAGATTCATCTGGTAGCAAAGGGGCGGGGGGCGATACCGGCGACCTTTGCGGCGGTGCTGGCGCGAGGAGTGAGGGCAGTGACGCTGAAGAACGGGCTGACCTCGTATACCGATCTGGCGCTGGCGGAATATTATCATTGTCCGCTGTCCTGCATCGTCCCGGACGTGCTGAGGCGACTGGATCTGCCGGACTGTTACCGGGCACTGGGTCAGAGGTTGCGGCAGATCGACCCACTGACACGAGTCGACTAGTGGTAATTGCGTGATCGGGAGGGTTGCAGTATATTCTGTAGCCGTTCAAAGCCACTATTTTCACAATGCCGGGAGGTAAGCGCATGCGTTCTTCGATATATTTGAAATCGGTCCTGACCGTAATGTTGGCGATTCTGCCGCTGACGGGCGATGTATTGTCGCAGGGAAAGCCATCGTATTCGGCAGAGATTCGCCGGACGAGCCATGGGATTCCGCACATCACCGCCAGGAATTATGGGAGCCTCGGTTTTGGCGAGGGTTATGCGTTCGCGCAGGATCACCTCTGTTCGCTGGCGGACCAGGTAGTCAAGGCGAATGGTGAGCGGGCGCGTTATTTTGGCAGTGGCGAGGGCAATCGCCACCTCAACAATGACGTGGCCATGCTGGCGATCGACGTCAGGTCGATGGCGGAGGCGATGTACAAGTCGATGGAGAGGGAGCAGCGCGAGGTGCTGGAGGGCTATGTCGCGGGCTACAATCAGTATTTGCGCGAGGTTGGCGTGGCTGGAGTTGGAGGCTGGTGTCGCGGGCAGGAGTGGGTGAAGCCGATCACGGTGATCGAGCTGCTGACCTACAACCAGAGTGTCGTGGTGACGATGACCAACTTCGCGGAGATGATCGCCACGGCGAAGCCACCGAAGGGAGAGACGGCCTATGCCGCACCGGCATCGATCCCGGAGTTCGAGCAGGCGAGCAACGGCTGGGCGCTCGGGAGTGAGCGATCGGCGAGCGGGCGAGGGATGCTGCTGGCCAACCCGCACTATCCGTGGGTCGGATCGAATCGTTTCTGGGAGAAGCATCTGACGATACCGGGGGAGCTCGATGTTTACGGTGTGGCGCTGCTTGGGCTGCCGGGGGTCTCGATCGGCTTCAACAAGTCCGTAGCGTGGACGCACACGGTCTCAGCGGGCAAGCGTTTTACCATCTACTCACTCGATCTCGCGCCGGGCAATCCGACGAAGTACCTTTATGACGGGAAAGAGCGTGAGATGACGAGCCGGCTGATCGCGGTCAAGGTCAGGCAGGCGGATGGTTCACTGAAGACGGTGGAGCAACGGGTCTATTTCAGCCACTATGGCCCAATCCTCAACTTTCCGGGTATCGGCTGGTCAGCGAAGCGGGCGGTGACGATTCGGGACGCGAATGCCAACAACTTTGGGGCAATGCCACAGTGGATGGCGATGAATCGCGCACGCAACCTCGAAGAGTTCAAGGCAGCACACGCGAAGTACAATGCGATGCCGTGGGTCAACACAATCGCGACGAGCGCCGATGGGCGTGCGTGGTACACCGACAGCGCGGCGACACCCAACCTCTCGGCGGCGGCAATTGCGACGTTGATGAAGAAGAAGGACAGCGACCTGATGACGAAGACGGCGTGGGATCGCGGTCTGCCGCTGCTTAATGGAAGCGATTCGGTCAATGAATGGGTCAGTGATCCGTCGACGCGCGAGGGAGTGATCCCTTATTCAAAAATTCCGCAACTCGAACGGAAAGACTATGTGTTCAACGCCAACGACAGTTTCTGGCTGGCCAATCCGCGGCAGTTGCTGACAGGCTTTTCGCCATTGCAGGGACTGGAGGGGACATCACGTTCGCTGCGGACACGGATGAACGTGCTGACACTCGACGATCCGAAGGCGGCGGGGGCGGATGGCAAATTCAGCCTCGACGAACTCTCGGCAGCCGTGCTCAGCAATCGCAGTCTCTCGGCGGAGCTGCTACGGGGTGAGTTGGTGAAGCGCTGCCAGGCACGGTCATCAGTAACGATTGACGGGCAGGCGGTTGATCTGACAAAGGCCTGCGGGGTGCTGGCCGGCTGGGATGGACGCTACGAGGTGAGCAGCGTCGGGCCGGTGCTCTGGCGTGAGTTTATCACGCAGTACGATCCGGCCGATCTGCAGAAGGATGGCGCGCTCTTTCAGCAGTCGTTCGATCCGGCCAACCCGGTAGCCACGCCGCACACGCTCGCCGCCGATAAGGAGGGCGAACCACAGTCGCTGATCAGGCTGGGGCGAGCGGTGAAGCTGCTGACGCAACAGGGGATCGCCATCGACACGCCGCTCGGCAAGGTGCAGTACAGCGACCGCAACAGCAATCGCATTCCGATCCATGGTGGTGAGGGGGCGTATGATGGCATTGCCAACTTCGTCAACTACGGACCCAACACAACGACTCTCGAACCGACGCCGGTTCCTGAGCGGGTGAGGGGCAGCCGTTTTCTGACAAAGGACGGCTACCCGGTCAATCGTGGCAGCAGCTTCATCATGGCACTGGAGTATACGGCAAAGGGGCCCCGCGCTCAGGCCTTCCTCACCTATTCGCAGTCGGGCGATCCGGCATCGCCACGCTACTACGATCAGACGCTGCTCTTCTCGGAGAAGAAGTGGCGGCCAATCCTCTTCACTGAAGCCGAAATCAAGGCCGATCCCAACCTCAAGGTGGTCAGGGTGTCGAGCAAATAGGCGACATTGTCAGAGTGACAAAGAGATCGGCCATCCGTTTCACCAGGCAGCGAAGCGGATGGCCGATCCCTTTTGGAGAGGGATTAAGTGGAAAGATCAGGCCTTGATGTAGATCTCAGCCCCGGTCTGTTTGAACTCTTCAGCCTTTTCCTGCATGCCAGCGGCGAGTGCCGCCTTCTCGTCAAGCCCCTGGGAGGCGGCATAATCGCGCACATCCTGGGTGATCTTCATCGAGCAGAAATGGGGGCCGCACATGGAGCAGAAATGGGCCAG
>CAIKMY010000295.1 GCA_903828635.1 uncultured Acidobacteriota bacterium | reverse complement strand
TCAACCTTGCAGTGGTCGTCGGCAAACTGATCGCGGGCTACCTCGCCAGCAGCCTCAGCGTCATCAGCGATGCCATTCACTCATCGGTCGATTCGCTGAACAATATCGTCGGCATCGCCGTCATGAAGTATGCCTCTGCCGAGCCCGATGAGAAGCACCCCTATGGCCACGGCAAGTTCGAGACGCTGGCCGCTTTCGTCATTGCCGGTTTTCTCTTCATTACCTGCTACCAGATTGGCCTCAGCGCGCTCAGTCGCCTCTTCGGATCCGACGCGCCACCACCCGAGATCACCGGCCTGACCTTTGCCGTCATGGTCGTGACGATCCTCATCAACATCTTTGTTACCCTCTTCGAGCATCGGGAAGGGAAGCGGCTGAAGAGTGAATTCCTCATTGCCGACGCCATTCACACGCGCAGCGACGTCATGGTCAGCTGCGCGATCCTTGCCGGCCTCTTTTTCATTCGCCGTGGATTTGTCTGGCTCGATCCCATCCTCTCGCTCGGCGTCGCCGCCTTCATCGCCTGGAGCGGCTACCAGATATTCAAGACCACCGTGCCTGTCCTTGTCGACGAGGCGCCGCTGACGCCGACTCGCATCTCTGAAGTGACTCTCGCCGTCGTCGGAGTCCACTCGATCCATGATGTTCGCTCACGTGCTCACGGTGGTGAGATCTTCATTGAGATGCACATGCACGTCGATCCGGCGATCGAGCACGATCAACACGCGGCCCACGCCATTACCGAAGCTGTCGAGGAGCGATTGCGACTGGCCTTCGGCCGCGTCACCGCCACCATTCACGTTGAACCAATAGCCCTTCACCACAACAACCCGCAGTAACGAGACGGCCCTCACCGGCCAGAGGAGAGCAGAGAATGAAAGAAAAAGAAGATCAGACAGAAGGCTCACAGTTCAGTCGCCGTGACTTCATCCGGCAATCAGCCGGTATGGCCGGCCTCGTCGCCATCGCTCCTGAAGCCATGGCCGCACCCGCAGTGCGCACCGCCACCGACTGGGTGCCGCTCGGCAGGCTCAACAAAGGCAGGATCAGGATCACGCGCATCGGCATCGGCACCGGTTCCATCAATGGCCGCGTGCAGCGTGACCTCGGTCAGCAGGCTTTCAACAGCCTCATCAAGTATGCTTTCGATCGTGGCATCCGCTACATCGATACGGCGAAGAATTACCTCACCTACGATATGATGCGCGATGCACTCAAGCAGCTCCCCCGGGAGAAGTACTTCCTGCAGAGCAAGATGCCCTCGTGGGATGGTAGTCCGGCCAACCCGCTCGCCGTCATCGATCAGTACCGCAAGGATCTGGGCACCGACTACATCGACAGCCTGCTGATTCACTGCACCACAACTCCCGACTGGCCGGAAAAGCTCAAAGCGATGATGGATGCCTTTGATGAAGCCCAGGCACGTGGCTGGATTCGCGCCAAGGGGATGTCGTGCCACGGCCTGCGCTCACTGCGCGCCGCCGCCAGCAGCGACTGGATGGAGGTTCAACTTGCCCGCATCAATCCGCAGGGACACCACGTCGATGGCGACCACCCGACCAATCCTCACGATCCAAAGGGCAATTTTCCCGAGGCGACGAAGCTCGTCAAATCGATGCATGACAAGGGGCGCGGTGTCATTGCCATGAAGCTCAGCGGCAATGGTGATTTCACCAATGCCGAGGATCGCGAGAAGGCTGTCCGCTACGCCATGACCTGCGGCTATGTCGATTCCGTCGTCATGGGTTTCAAATCGCCCGCGGAGATCGATGAGGCGATCGAGCGCGTCAATCGCGCACTCAGGTAAGTTGGTGTTCGATTCGTCTGCCAACACCATCGCCGGGAGGCTCCCCGCCTCCCGGCGAACCGGTTACTCGGCAAACTCAACAGCCACCTGACGCGGGATAATGCCCTTGCGGAATCCCTCGTCGAGCATCAACTGCACCGCCTGTCGGTCACGATCCGTATAACCAAGCGTGCTCTGATTGACCCACATTGCCACGAAGCGATCCGCCGTCTCCACCGGCATCTCGCGCGCAAACTGCATCGCATAGTTGAGCGCATCCTGGCGATGATCCATCGAGTACTGAATACTGCGGTGGAGCCATCCCGAGACCTCGCGCCGCAGCTCCGGCCCGAGATCACGCCTGATGACATTGCCACCCATCGGCAGCGGCAGCCCCGTCTCCGACTTCCACCACGCTCCGAGATCGACGATCTTGTCGAGGCCATCATCCTGGTAGGTCAGCTGCCCCTCGTGGAT
This sequence comes from uncultured Acidobacteriota bacterium, assembly GCA_903828635.1. Lineage (GTDB taxonomy): Bacteria > Acidobacteriota > Blastocatellia > RBC074 > RBC074 > CAIOZW01. The sequence goes on along the minus strand of CAIKMY010000295.1, from coordinate 12,785 downwards.
CAGCAGCCCGGCGTCGTAATTTCCATTGACTACTTCATCGATGATCCGGTCGAACTCCACTACGCCATACTCGAACTCCGGAGTGTGCAGCCTCAGCGCAAGGTAGGCGCTCGTCAGCGTTCCCGGAACCGCAATCCGCTTGTTCTTCAACTCCGATGCCGGAAAGCGCTCGCGGGCGACGACAATCGGCCCGTAGCCATCACCGATGCTCGCCCCGTGCGGCAGCAGAATGTAGTTCTCGGCAATGTGCGCATAGGCGTGAAAGGAGACCGCCGTGACATCATACTCGCGGGTTGTCATTGCCACCTGGTTGAGTGTCTGGATATCTTTCAGGACGTGCGTGAAGTGCAGTTCCCCCGTGTCGAGCTTGTCGGTTGCGAGGGCATAGAACATAAACGCATCGTCCGAATCGGGACTGTGCGCCACTTTTATCTCTCGTGCCATTTGGTCAGTTCCTTCAAGTCTGAATTCAAACAATCGTTCTCTGTATCCTGCCGGCATCAGGCGCCAACCGTCGCATATTCGCGCAGCGGCCGGTAAAGGGTATCACGCTCGACCGGCAGGAATCCGGCCTCGGTGATCAGCCTGACGATCTCGTCCTTCGTCGCCTCGTTGTCGTTCTTTCCCTCGACGAGATAGGACTCCATCAGCTCGCCACCCCTGCTGATCGTTCCGTCAAAGTCGTTGGCCCCGAAATGGAGCGCCGTCTGCGCCAGTCGCTTGCCGAGCATCACCCAGTAGGCCTTGATGTGATCAATGTTGTCGAGCATGAGCCGCGAGACCGCGATCATCTTCAGGCTGTCGATTCCCGACGGCCCCGGGAGGTGCGCCAGTTGTGTTCCTGGCGGATAGAAGGCCAGTGGAATGAAGCACTGGAATCCACCCGACCGCTCCTGCTGCTCGCGCAGCCTGATGAGGTGATCGACCCGATCCTCAAGGCTCTCGATGTGGCCGTAAAGGATGGTCGCGTTCGTCTTCAGCCCCGCCGCATGCACCTTGCCCGCCATCTCCAGCCATCTGTTGCCATCTGTCTTGTGTGTGCAGATCTTCTCGCGTGTCGCCTCGGCAAAGACCTCCGCACCACCACCCGGACAGGAGTCCATCCCCGCTTCCCGCAACCGCTCGATCGTCTCCTCATCCGTCATTTTGTAAAATTTCGCGAAGAAGTCGAGCTCGACCATCGTGAAGGCCTTGAGGTGCAACGTTGGAAACTCGCGTCGAATGCCTGACAGCAAGTCGGTGTAGTACGAAAACGGCAGCCGCGTGTTGAGCCCGCCAACGATGTGCAGCTCTGTCGCTCCCTGTTCATGCGCCTCCCGTGCCACCTTGAGGCTCTCCTCGATGCTGTGCGTGTAACCACCCTCCTGGCTGTGCTTGACGAAGAATCCGCAGAACTTGCAGTCGGCATAGCAGTAGTTGGTCGGATTGAGATGGCGGTTGACGTTAAAATAGGTTGCACGCCCGTGGAGTTGTCGCCGACGGAGGTCAGCCAGCCGCCCGATCCCGTGCAGATCATCACTGCGGAAGAGCGTCATCCCGTCCTTAAAGCTCAGCCGCTCTCCGGCGACCACCCTCGCGGCAATGGGCACCAGTGCCTGATCGTGCAGATAGAAATTATCACTCATAATACTACTCCCTCAATTTTCCGGTCGTCCGCCCTCAGGCATCGGACCTTTCTTCGCCGCCACCAGTCTCCGGAACTCCTCGATGATCAACTCACCGGTGGCAACACTCATCCGCCTGGCGAGCGCTCCACCATCCTTCAGCAGATCATGGCCATCGATCACTATCGTCAGCGGTGTTCCCCAGCTTCGCGTATCCCCGGCCAGTTTTCGATAACGGTAATGGCTCGTTCGCTCCCGATCCTCGCGACGACCGCGCCCCTCGATCAGAATCGGATACTCCAGCCGATGCTTCTCGATGAACTCCTGCACCTGCGACGGTTTTGAGTACTCGCAGATGCCGATCACCGCCACCCCCTGATCCTCATACTCCCGGTGAATCCGGTTGATCGTCTCGATATCGTATCTGCTGTTGTGGCAGAAGGTCGCAAAATAATGGATCAGCACCATTTTTTTACCACCAGTCAGATCACCCAGTCGTCGCTTCTCCCCGCCGGTAGTTTCAAGTTCAAGGTTCTCCAGCTCGAAGCTCGCCGGTTCCAGCGAGGCATATTCGTGCGCCTCAACCTGCAGTGGCGCATGAAACTGTGGCTTTGGCTGTGCGCTGACCCCGGCGATCATTGCCATCATTGCCATCATCACCACCGATACAAAAATCAACATCCGTGCCACACTGCGTGGTTTCTTCTCAATCATTACTTGACCTGCCCGGATTCGGCCTCGACATCGTCAGGCGAAGAGAAAGACGTCGGTCGCGATCGTCACGAAGAGGATCACGCTGACGTAGGCATTGGTGGTGAAGAATGCCTGGTCGAGTCGCGAGAGATCGTCCTCTCTCACCAGTCGATGCTGGCGGATCAGCAGACCGCCAGTTACCAGAATCCCGAGCATCCCGGGCCAGTGCAGCCCGGTCAGGCGAAAAACCCTGATCAGAACGATAAACATCAACACGTGAAGTATGCGCGAAACCCACAGCGCACGCCCGATCCCAAGCTTTGCCGGAATCGAGTGCAGACCGGCTGCACGATCATAATCACTATCCTGACACGCATAAATAATATCGAAACCGGCTGTCCAGAGCAGCACCGCGAGGCTCAGCAGCACTGGCGCCGGCGAGTCGATCGCCCCCCTCACCGCAATCCAGGCACCGGTCGGCGCAATCGCCAGACTCCACCCCAGCACGAGATGCGACAGGGCCGTAAACCGCTTGGTGTAAGAATAAAAGAGCACCGATCCCAGCGCCACCGGCGACAGCTTCAGCGTCAGCGGGTTGAGCCTGGCCGCTGCCAGAAAGAATAACCCTGCCGAGGCCACCGTGAAGATTGCCACGTAACCCGGGGTGAGCAGCCCGGCCGGCAATGCCCTCATCCTTGTTCGCGGATTCTCCGCGTCATAACCACGATCCACCAGCCGGTTGAAGGCCATCGCTGCCGATCTTGCCCCGACCATGGCCACCAGAATCCAGATCATCACCCGCCCGTCCGGCCATCCTCTTGCCGCCAATACCGCTCCCAGCAAGGCAAAAGGCAACGCAAAGAGAGTGTGCTCGAACTTGATCATCTCCAGCGTCGTCCCGAGGCTCTTCCACATCCCTTGCATCTCTCCCGCCCTCATTCCTGCCTCCGCAGCTTCGCCGGCTGACTGCCTTCCCACCGCGTTCGCTGCTCATGACTCACCCCAAGGTGGTCAAGCAGCCGGTGCGTGAAATGCTCGATCAGATCGCCAATGCTTTGCGGGAAATGGTAAAAACCTGGCATGGCCGGCACGATCCGCACCCCCATCCGCGCCAGCTTCAGCATATTCTCCAGGTGAATAACATTGAGCGGCGTCTCTCGCGGCACCAGCATCAGCAGCCGGTTCTCCTTGATGATCACATCCGCTGCCCGGTGCACGAGGTCGCGCGTCACTCCGTTCGCGATCGCCGCCAGCGAGCCCATGCTGCACGGCAGCACCACCATCGCGTCACTAAGGTATGACCCGCTCGCGATCGTCGCCCCAATGTCATTCGCCGAATGTACCACCACCCTCTCTGAATCCCGCCCCAACAGCTCCCTCACCACCCGCCGATCTGTCCCCGCCACGCTGATCCCCAACTCCTCGTTGACGACCCGCACCCCGGCCTGGGTGATGACGAGGTCGATCCGCTCGACATCCGCACTCCGCTCAAGCTCCCCCAGCAGATGACGCGCATAAATCGCACCACTCGCACCCGTCACTCCAATCGTGATTCTCTTTCCTCGGTTCATTTAATCGCTCTGGTAATCGCTCCAAACCAGTCAGTCAATATAGAAGCCGCTCGAAAAGCTTGTCAAGCAGGCAAAAATAAGCCACCCACCGTGACTCTATTCACCCTCAGTGTATTTTCTGTCACGATTCGCTCAAGAATCTCGACCGCTTGCTCATCATCACTCCGACGTGTTAAACCCAGTTAACCCTCTTAGTGACCAACTGAATATCAAACTTAATGTAGAAAGGGTTACTCAGGAGAAATGGACCGAACCAGACTTGAACAACTGTTGACAGATTATAAAGAAGGCCGTACCGACATCGACCAGGCAGTCGACCGCTTTCGCCACCTGCCGTTTGAAGACCTAGGCTATGCCCATGTCGACCATCACCGCGCTCTTCGCCAGGGCTTCCCCGAGGTCGTCTTCGGCCAGGGCAAGACCCCCGAACAGATTCGCGGTATCGCCGAACGACTGCTCGACCGCTCCTCAAACCTGCTGATCACGCGCACGACCCCCGAGGCCTATGACCTCGTCAGTCAACTCGCCCCGGATGCCGTCTATCATCAGTCCTGCCGTGCCATCTCCGTTCGCCGTGACCTGACCGTCCACGGCCACGGCCTCGTTGCCGTCGTTACCGCCGGCACCTCCGATATCCCCGTCGCTGATGAGGCCGCCCTTACCGTCGAGATCATGGGCAATCGTCTCGAACGCCTCTTCGATGTCGGTGTTGCTGGCATCCACCGCATTCTCAGTCGCCGCCAACTCCTCGACTCCGCCCGCGTCATCGTCTGTGTCGCCGGTATGGAGGGCGCACTCCCCTCCGTTGTCGGCGGTCTTGTCAATGTTCCCGTGATCGCTGTCCCGACCAGCATTGGCTATGGCGCCAGCCTCAATGGCATTGCTGCACTCCTCGGCATGCTCAACTCATGCTCTTCCAATGTCACCGTGGTCAATATCGATAATGGTTTCGGCGCAGGGTTCGTCGCCAGTCTCATTAATCGTGGATGACCCCCCCCCCGGGGAGAAATATTTTTTCATCGGGGGGCATAAAAAACTGGATTTCACAACCTATTGTGTGTTTATCTAAGCTGTCGGCAAGATCTGCCGATGTTGAGCAACCGGTGACGGTCCGATGCCGGTTTACCCCCGACGTCACTGCTCAATTCGATCTTTGGTACGAAGGGGGTCGATTGTACCCAGTGAGCAATCGACCCTTTCGATATCAACAGATCGGCATCAAAAAAAACCGGCATCAAAAAATCGGTATCAAAAGACCGCCCGGCTACCTCCATCCATTCCAATTCTCAATTAAACTGCCTGAGAGTATCATCAGATATTGTTCCGGTTCAGCCGGCAAGATTTCAATAGTCAAATTTGCGGATTTCCGTATAATGTCTGCGCAGAATTCAGCCATTAGGAGGTCGCAGAGATGCGCGAAGAGATCGCCGACTGGGTCGGACTCAACATGATACGTGGGATAGGTCCCCTGCTTGCCAACAAACTGCTTCGGGAATTCAGGACACCAGCGAATATATTTACCGCCTCACGGCGGTTATTGGAGCGGCATGGTCTCGGGGTGGAGACGATACGGGAGTTGCACGGTGGAGAGGTGCTTGAGAGGGCGGCGGCGGAGATCGAGCGTGCGGAGGCGCTCGGGATCAGGCTGGTAGTCCTTGCTGATGAAGAGTATCCGCCATTGCTGCGGGAGATTCACGATCCGCCGCTGGCTTTGTACATTCGCGGTAACCGGGAGGCGGTGCTGGCGCAGCCCTGTCTGGCGGTAGTCGGGGCGCGACGCTCATCGAGTTACGGGGTGAATGCGGCGCGGAGTCTCGCGCGTGAGCTGGCGGGATCGGGGATGACGATTGTCTCAGGCCTTGCGCGAGGGGTTGATGGCGCGGCGCACCGGGGAGCGCTGGAGGCCGGGGGGCTGACAGTGGCAGTCGTTGGCACGGGGCTCGATTCAACCTACCCGCGTGAGCATGCCAGCCTTGCCGAGGAGATTGTCGCGACCGGCGCGCTGATCTCGGAGTTTCCTCTCGGGACACCGCCATTGCCGCAGAACTTTCCCTATCGCAATCGGATTCTCAGTGGTATCTCTTTCGGTGTGCTGGTCGTCGAGGCGGCGGAGCACAGCGGCTCGCTGATCACCGCACGACTGGCGACGGAGCAGGGGCGTGAGGTCTTCGCCGTGCCCGGCAACATCACCTCGCAGACATCGTTCGGTCCGAACTACCTGATCAAGGACGGAGCCAAGCTGGTTCAATGCGGTAATGATGTCCTCGTCGAGCTGCCGCGGCGAATGCGTGAGCGGCTCGCCGGTATCGAATGGGGCGATGATGCCGTCACTGGAGTGCCACGCGCGCAGGCAACCCTCGAATCGCTGCTGCTGAGTGACTCCGAGCGCCGGATATACGATCTGCTCAGCGCTGACGTGCCGGCCCACGTCGATCAGTTGCTGATCGCCAGCGGACTGGCTGCTTCGGAGATGATGAGCGCATTGCTTGCACTCGAAATGAAAGATAGAATCACACAGTTGCCCGGGAAGAGTTTTCTTCGTCGGCTTTGAGCCGACTCGGGTGATGTGTCCGGTGCCCTTGAGAAGTATACGGGGGGAGCTGAATGTTTGATTGGCTGATTGCATGGTTTGCCGGGATGGCACGGCAGGTGATGGTCATGCCGGTGACGCTGGCGGCGCCACTGATGATCTTTATCGGTGCGCTTGATTCTTCGCTGCTCTCGCTGCCTGAGGTCAACGACTACATTACAGTGGCGCGAGTGGTCAATAATCCTTCGGAAGTCTGGTACTTTCCGCTCTTTCCGGCGTCAGGATCGGTGATCGGATGTCTGGCTCTTTACTCGATTGCCAGGCGTGGAGAGCAGTTCCTTTCGCGCCGCTTTCACCCCCGACATCTCGAACGGGTGAGAGCAATCTACCACCGCTGGGGGCTGGTAGCGCTGGTCATCCCCGCGCTGCTTCCACCGCCGATGCCGTTCAAGATCTTTGTTGCCACGGCCGGGGCGCTTGGTTATCCGGCAGGCAGGTTTGCGCTGGTTATCATGCTCGCGCGCACCATCCGCTATTATTTCTGGGCGATCCTCGCCTACTTCTTCCGCAATGAAGTGCGGAAGATGATCGACTGGGTTGGGGAGAATCTCGCCGGGCTTCTTCTGGCCGGCGTGGCGCTGCTGCTGCTCTTCATTGCTGTACGCTGGCTCGTGCAGCGGTTGCGGAGTCCTGCCGATGGTGCCACCGGGGTTTCATATACTGATTGACGATTCGACTTATGTCCAAATATATTCTTCTGGCGACCGGCGGGTTGCTCAAGACAATACAGGGAGTACTCTTCGGTCTTGGAGCACTCGGGATTCTCTCGATCGCCTTTCTCGACGCGGGGATGATCCCTCTGCCGGGAGGTCCTGATGCAGCGGTAACGACGCTCTCGCACCTCAATCACCGGCTGATGCCGCTTTATGTCCTGGCGGCGATTGTCGGCTCGACCTTTGGCTGTCTGATCCCTTATTACATTGGCTGGAAGACCGGGCCATCGGCGCTGCGACGTTTCGATACCAGAAAGATCGTCCGCGTCTCGGCTCTGCTTGATCGTTATGATCTCTGGACCGTGCTGATTGGTGCCATCCTCCCGCCCCCCTTCCCCCTGAAGCTTTTTCTGATTGCCGCCGGGGTCTTCAGAATGAACCTCTGGCGCTTTCTGCTCGCCCTTGCCATCGGGCGCACCGTTCGTTACAGCCTCGAAGGCTGGATGGCTGTGCGCTATGGTGAGAATGCCGCACTGCTCTTCAAGCAGCACTACCCGCGCATCGGTCTCGGGCTCGCTGCCGCCATACTTATCATTATTCTTCTCAATACCTTTCTCAAATCGAGGCGACAGCAGACTGTCTGAGGACTCCCGGATCCACAAAATGCCTGTCTTGAAGGCTCGCCGCCACACTTTTCACGGAGATGTCGATCGACAGGAAATAGTGAACAATTCTCAAAGATTGGGTGATGCAGTTACCTGCGATATCGACCATGATCTGTGGCCGTGTTAACAGAATTCACAATTTTGCGCTTCTTTGCGCGCTCACAGCAGATGTCGTCCGGTATCTTCCCCGGCGGTGACAAAAACGCCACAATCTGGTTCAAATCCATCGAAGGCAGGGAGATATCCGGCAGCTGCCAAACAAACGAAAAGACTGGGTGGATCATCCATTCAGCAATTATTGAAATAAGTCGATCCAAGTCGATCCAAGCCTATCCAATCCTATCAAGGAGAAGTCTATGAATAAGTACCTGAAGACTTTACTCACGGTGTTCGCGGTAGCGGCGCTGTCGCTGATATCGACGTTCGAGGTCAGTGCACAGAGCCAGCAGGCGCCGAACAATCAGTACTGGTGGCCGGAGAAGCTCGACCTGACGCCGTTGCGTCAGAAGTCTCCCGAGTCAAACCCGATGGGAGAGAAGTTCAACTATGCCAGGGAGTTTGCGACACTTGACCTCAAGGTAGTCAAGGAAGACATCAAAAAAGTCCTGACGACGTCGCAGTCGTGGTGGCCGGCCGATTACGGGAACTACGGACCATTCTTCATTCGTATGGCGTGGCACAGCGCCGGAACCTATCGTGTTGCCGATGGTCGCGGTGGTGCGGGTGGTGGTCAGCAGCGGTTTGAGCCGCTCAACAGCTGGCCGGACAACGCCAATCTCGACAAGGCACGGCGTCTGCTCTGGCCGGTGAAGCAGAAGTATGGTCGGAAGCTCTCATGGGCTGATCTGATGGTGCTGGCCGGGAATGTCGCGCTGGAGTCGATGGGCTTCAAGACCTATGGATTTGCCGGTGGTCGTGAGGATGATTGGGTTGCCGATGAGGTCTACTGGGGGCCGGAGAAGAAGTGGCTGGCTGACGAGCGTTACAGTGGAGACCGAAACCTGCAGAATCCGCTGGCGGCGGTGCAGATGGGTCTGATTTACGTCAATCCCGAAGGGCCGAACGGCAAGCCGGATCCGCTGGCAGCGGCGCGCGATATTCGCGAGACCTTCGGGCGGATGGCGATGAATGACGAGGAGACGGTAGCGTTGATTGCCGGCGGCCATACCTTCGGCAAGGCGCATGGCGCTTACAATCCGGGCAACTGTGTCGGGCCGGAGCCGGCTGGAGCCAGCATTGAGCAGCAGGGATTCGGCTGGCAGAACAAGTGCGGCCGCGGGAACGGTGTCGACACGGTGACCAGCGGACTTGAGGGTGCGTGGACGGCGACCCCGACCAGGTGGAGCTCGCAGTACCTTACCAACCTTTTCGCCTACGACTGGGTGCAGACGAAGAGCCCGGCCGGTGCGACCCAGTGGATCCCCGCTGGCGGCAACGCGGCCAATACCGTGCCCGATGCGCACGATGCTTCGAAGCGGCACACACCGATCATGTTCACCACCGATCTTGCGCTGAAATTCGATACGAGCTACGCGAGGGTCTCGAAGCGCTTCCTCGAGAATCCCGAGGAGTACCGCCTCGCCTTTGCCAAAGCGTGGTTCAAGCTGACCCATCGTGACCTTGGTCCGCGCTCGCGCTATGTTGGTTCCGAGGTTCCGGCCGAGGATCTGATCTGGCAGGATCCGCTGCCGCGTGTTGCACAGAAGCTGATCGATGCCAGGGATACGGCGGCGCTCAAGGCGAAGATCATGGCCTCAGGGCTCAAGGTTTCAGAGCTGGTGCGTACCGCCTGGGCTTCGGCCTCGACCTTCCGTGGCACCGACATGCGTGGTGGCGCCAATGGCGCTCGCGTCCGTCTTGCCCCGCAGAAGGATTGGGAGGTCAACAGCCCGGCCGAGCTCAGCAAGGTGATTGGGCAGCTCGAAACCATTCAGAAGGAGTTTAACACCGGACGGGCCGATGGCAAGAAGGTTTCGCTCGCCGATCTGATCGTTCTCGGCGGTGGTGCGGCGATCGAGCAGGCAGCAAAGGCTGCCGGCTATACCGTGCAGGTGCCGTTTGCTCCCGGCCGTGTCGATGCGACCGAGGCCCAGACGGATGTCCTCTCCTTCACTCCGCTTGAGCCGTCGGCTGATGGATTCCGCAACTATTTTCGCAATGGTCAGCGCTTCTCACCGGTCGAGATGCTCATCGACAAGGCGAGCATGCTTACTCTCTCGGTTCCGGAGATGGCCGTACTCGTTGGCGGGATGCGGGTCCTCAACGCCAATACCGGACAGGCAGCGCACGGTGTTCTTACCGAGCGTCCCGGCACCCTCAGCAATGATTTCTTCGTCAATCTGATCGACATGTCGACCAACTGGAGCAAGTCGTCGAAGGGCGAGGGAGTCTATGAGGGTATCGACCGCGCCACCGGCAAGGTGAAGTGGACTGCAACCCCGGTTGACCTCGTCTTTGGGTCCAACTCGGAGCTGCGTGCCGTTGCCGAGCACTATGCGCAGAACGATTCGAAGGAGCAGTTCGTCAAGGACTTTGCCAGGGCCTGGGCGAAGGTCATGAACCTCGATCGTTTCGATCTCAATAACTAAACAGAAACAGCCGCTAAACAGAAACAGCCGTTAAACAGAAACAGCCGATTCGGAGCATGATGCTCCATCAACATGTCCGAAGTCAGGAGTTCAAATCCCTGGCTTCGGACATATCTTTTTGACCTCTCTGGCGATCGAGAGGCAGGAGGTCAGCCCCGGAGATTCGATGCCGATGAGGTGAATGATATCGCCGGCATCACGGTCGCGCTCGATGATGAAGTCAGCAAATGAGGGATCATCGGCCGGATGGAGCTTCGGACGAATGCCGGTGTAGCTGAGTCTCAGATCCTCGCGGCGGAGTGCCGGGAGCATCGTTACCGCATCTTCATAGAACTCGTCGAGGGGGGTGCGATCATTCTCATAGTCGTCTTTACGCTCGATATGTCGGGCATTGGGACCGAGGAGCAGTCTGCCGCCGATTGTGCGGGTGAAGTGAATGCCGAGCCCGTGGCTGGCCGGATCGGGCACCGGGTAGACCAGTCCGCGTACCAGATTGCTGCGCTGCGGGATCGTCTCGGCATACTCGCCGCGGCAGGGATGAATCTTCTCGCTACGCCGACCACAGAGCGCCGCCACTTCGTCGGCATAGAGTCCGGCGGCATTGATCACCATCCGTGCTCCGACCTCCTCGCGTGGTGTGCGTACCATCAGCCGCCCGCTCCGGCGTTCGATGCCAATCACCGGTGTGCCGGTGAGCAGCGAGGCTCCCTGCTCACGCGCCTTACGTGCCAGCACCCTGATCAGCTCTTCCGCTTCGAGGATGCCCGTATTCGGTGAGTGGAGCGCTGCTTCGCCGACGATCTCCGGTTCGATCTCCCGAATCCTCTGACGGTCGATAATCTCAAGCCCCTCAGCTCCGTTGCGCTCTCCAAGATCACGAAGCCGCTCCAGCACCGGGATCCCCGCAGTCGTGGGCGCTACCACCAGCTTGCCGGCACGTCGATGCGGAATGCGCTGTTCTGTGCAGAATTGGTAGAGCAATCGCGCGCCTTCGACGCAGTGGATTGCCTTACGTGATCCCTCGGGATAGTAGAGCCCGGCATGAATCACTCCGCTGTTGCGCGTCGAGGTGCCCAGCCCCAGCCGTGGTTGCGCCTCCAACAGAAAGACATCCTCATTCCCGACTGAGAGCTCGGCGGCAATCGCCAGCCCGACCACTCCCCCGCCGATGATCACAATGTTGGCTGTGTCGCTCACTGATATTACCAGTCTTCCGGCTCAGGAGTGGGCCAGACTGATGCGCTCCACCTCGCGCGCTCTGCCCGTCTCCTCGTCGATGTCGATCAGCAGCCCGTTGAGCCTGATCTCCCCCGAAGAGGGTTCAAATTTCGTCGCCAGCCCGAGCAGAAACCGGTCGATCACCGGACCTGACTCCATTCCGATCACCCCGTCGTGGGGCCCGGTCATCCCGAGATCCGTCAGGTAGGCCGTACCTCCCCGCAGAATCTGCTCGTCCGCCGTCTGCACGTGCGTGTGTGTCCCGACCACCGCCGACACCCGCCCGTCGAGAAACCTCCCCAATGCCATCTTTTCCGAGGTCGTCTCCGCGTGCATATCCACGAGAATCACTTTGTAAGATGATCCCAGGGCCGCCAATTGTGCTTCGGCACTGCGAAAGGGGTCATCGCATGGCGGCATGAAGACACGCCCCTGCAGGTTGATTACCGCCACCGGTGTCCCGCCAACCCTCCCCGTCCAGCGACCACGACCCGGTACCCCCGGCGCATAATTGGCTGGTCGCAATAACCGCGGCTCCCCGACGATGTAGTCGAGAATCTCCTTCTTGTCGAAGATGTGATTCCCCGAAGTCATGACATCGACCCCCGCGGCAAAGAGATCCTGCGCAATTCGCGGCGTGATCGAAAACCCTGCTGCCGCATTCTCAATATTGGCGACGACCAGGTCGATCTCGCGCTCCCGTCGCAGGTCATGCAGCCGCTCCTCGAGCACACGACGACCCGGTCGCCCCATCGTGTCCCCTGTCATCAGTACCCGCATCGTCTGAAGAGACCCCTCTCTGAGTTTCAGTTATCGCCCGCTGCGCCGGCTGACTCGCCGATACTTTAGCTGGTTTATCGGAATTGTTTGCCGGAGAGCCCGGCATGCCCGGCCGGTAAGAAAGCAAACGGGACATCCGCGTCGCCGTGTCGTGGCTTCATTTGAACCTGCCCTTGACAGGTGGGTGACCTTTAAGCCCGCGGCACTGGTGACTCGTTCTCTGACGAGCAGACTGGCCGGCGGTTATACGCATCGGTCTCCCTTTCAAATGAATTGGCTCAAATTGAAGTGCCAACAATCACTAACGTTGCAGAAGTCCCGCAGCGATTCGCATACTAACGCATTACCGCCGCTTTGGTCAATGGGGTAATCAGGGGGGGGTAATCAGGGGGGGGTAATCAGGGGGGGGTAATCAGGGGGGGG
>CAIKMY010000294.1 GCA_903828635.1 uncultured Acidobacteriota bacterium | reverse complement strand
GGGACCATAATGAACCTGGATCCCGAAGCGCATCCCCTTCGGGATGCGCACGGCGACCCCCTCCGGCAGCATGACGTCGTTGGCACCGGGTGCCCAGCCGGCAATCATGATGGTCCCCCGCGCTCCGGGATCGAAATCACCATCGAAATAGCCGGTTTCGGGGGCCTTGAGCGATGGTGGGACAAGATGGGTGTTGGCATGATGAACGACCTTCGTGTTGCCGGGTCGGGTGACAATGGAACGAACCCACGTATCCTCGGCAAAGACGTGATCATAGACAAAGAAGACATAATGATCGGTCGGGCTTGCCTTGAGTTGAAAGCTGTTGCGAACATTGAGAACAAGGTCGGGTTCGCCGTTCGCCCAGCTGCTCTTCCATTCGTGTGAAGGCGGCATCTCCTTTGGATTGCCCCTTGGCGCGCCACGATCGACCCAGCGAGTGATGAGTGAGATCTCCTCGTCAGTGAGGCGCGGATCTCGCTGGTAGCGCCCGAGAGCCCCGGCAGCGTGGAACGGGGGCATATCGCGAGTAATCACCCTCTCCCTGATCGACTTTGCCCACGGACGCGCCTGCTCCCACGTCGCCAGTGGCATCGGCGCAATGCCTCCCTGACGATGGCACTCCTCACAACGATTGCGGAAGATCGGGGCAATCTGCTTCGAGAAGGTGACCGGCCCCTTCTCGCTCCCGCTGCCGGAGACGAGGTTGCCAGCCGAAATGGCCGGAATCAAAGACAGCACAATCAGCAACAACACTCTTTTCATCGGTGATTCCCTTTTCCCTGATAAAGCATTCACTTTGAGCAGGCATTATGATCAAATCGCAATCGACGCGATGTAAAGCATTATACTCAGGACGACCAATGAGGAAACAGGAATGAGGCGATTGCTGGCAATTTTTGGGGCGACTGTATGGCTGGTGGTCTCGCTGGCGGCACAAAGTGGCAGCTCGGGGGCGCTGGTGCTGGTCAATGGAAACATTATTGACGGAAGGGGAGGTGCGCCGCTGCCCGGGGGCACGATAGTGATCATCGACGGCCGCATTACCGCCGTGAGCGCGGGGCGTGTCGGGATACCAGAGGGGGCGAAGACGATCGATCTTGGAGGGAGATGGGTGTTACCGGGGATGGTTGACGCGCACACGCACATCGCCGACCTCGCGGCAGCACGTGCGGCGCTTGCCTCAGGAGTGACGACGGCCCGCAACCTCGGCATCAACCACTTCATCGACATCGGTATCAGGGAACTCAACCGCCGCGGGGCGTCCGATCTTCCTGACATGCTCTCGGCGGGCTATCACATCTATCCGGTCCCGCGCGAGGGGATCTTCCTTGATTTCCCACAGCTTGGAGATCTGATGGCCGGAGGGCTGCGAGGAGTAGATGCTGTAAGAAGGGCTGCTCGTGCCCAGATCGGGCGCGGAGTAGACGTCATCAAGATCAATGCCACCGACCGTGCAGGGACGGTGACGACCGATCCGCGCCGGCAACTCTACAGCGAAGAGGAGATGGCGGCAATCGTCGCCGAGGCCCGTAAAGCAGGGATTCGCGTCGCGGCTCATGCTCACGGTGATGAGGGTGCCTTTGCCGCAGTGAGAGCCGGGGTTGACTCAATCGAGCATGGCACCTATCTCAGCCGGCAAACTCTCAAACTGATGAAGGAGCGTGGAACCTGGCTGGTGCCAACGCTGGCAACCATGGCCGAGATGCTTGAGCCGCGAAACGATGTCGCCCTCCAGATTCGCGGTCGGCACATGGTACCGCGACTGCGTGAGACGACGGCACTCGCCATCAAAATGGGGATAAAAATCGCTGCCGGAACCGATACCGATTATGGCACAACCAGCAATTTTCGCCTTGCCAATGAAATGATCGAGTTGGTTCGCGCCGGTATGTCGCCAATCGAGGCAATCAGTGCCGGAACTGCGCGTTCGGCTGAGTGTCTTGGCATTGAAGGGCGAACCGGCAAGCTGTGGCCGGGCCTTGAAGCCGATCTCGTCGTCGTCGACCTCAATCCTCTTGAGCGGCTGGAGGACCTGCTCGATCCGCTGCTCGTCATCAATAACGGCCGGATCGCTGTTGATCGGTTGTCAGGTCGATGAGGTCCCCCTGAGCCGATCTCTCAATGCCCCTTCCCTTTGGCCTTGCCGGGATTATCAAGCGCCGGCATTGGAAACATCACCGAGGGTGCATGGTTGGCAGCCATGAGCTTATCGATCTTGCGGACGATAGCTGGGCGAGTAGTAGCGAGGTCACGACTCTCCCCCGGATCGGCGACGAGGTCGTAGAGTTCGATCGTTGTCCTGCCCTTGGCAATATTCTGTCGAACTCCCTTCCACTGCCCCATCCGCAGCGCCTGCTGTCCGCCATATCCGTTGAAATCCCAGAAGAGGAATTGGTGTTCGCGCTGCGTTCCCCGGCCAAGCAGCGTCGGCAGGAGGCTGATGCCGTCAATGTCGCCCGGCTTTGAGGCTCCGGCAAGCTCACAGAGCGTCGGCAGCAGATCGTAAGCGGCCGACGGCAGATCGCTGCTTCTCCCCGATCCGATCCTCCCCGGCCAGCGGGCAATCAACGGAACCCGAAGGCCCCCCTCGTAAACGCTCCCCTTGAGGCCGCGGAATGACCTCGCCGACTCGAAGAATGCCGAATCCGATCCGCCAAGCCGGTCATAGGTCGGACCGTTGTCACTGGTGAAGAGCACGATCGTCTTCTCATCAAGCCCGAGATCTTTCAGCAGGGCGAGGATGCGTCCGACGCTGCGATCCATCCGCGTGACCATCGCCGCATAGGCGGCGCGCGGTGATGGATGTGGCAGGTAGCCGTTTTTGCCATCGTATGGCGGATCCTCCCACTGTCCCTTATATTCGGCCAGCGAATCGTCAGGAACCTGTAACGCCAGGTGCGGGATAGTGAATGGCACGTATAGGAAAAACGGGCGCTCGCGATGTCGCCGGATGAAATCGAGAGCCTCACCCTCGATCAGATCATGGGAGTACTGCCTGCCCGTCAGCCCGCGGGTGTTGCCTTCGAGCATGACCTTCTGATTGTTGCGCCAGAGGTGAAACGGATAGAAGTTGTGGGCCTCGCGCTGGCAGTTGTAGCCATAAAATTCATCGAAGCCCTGGCGATTAGGATCCCCCTCGGAACCGACAAAGCCGAGCCCCCATTTACCAAAAGCCCCGGTGGCATACCCCTTCGCCCGCAGCAATTCGGCCATCGTCACCGTCTCGGCCGGTATCGGCCACTGCCCTTCCGGCTGGACCTCACGGTTGTCGCGAATGTAGGCATGGCCGCCGTGTTTGCCGGTCATCAGCACATAACGCGAGGGCGCACAGACCGGGCTGCCGGCGTAAAACTGCGTCATGCGCAATCCCTCACTCGCCATGCGGTCAAGATGGGGAGTACGTATCCGCCGCTGACCGTAGCTGCCAAGGTCACCATAACCAAGATCATCGGCCATTATCAGGACAATGTTGGGGTTGTTCTTCGGGGTAACCCCGTTGCCAATGACAGTCAACAACATCAACAGCAAGGCGAAAACAGTAAGAAAAGCGCGGTTAAATGACATTTTCATCATTATGGCAATCGGGCATGGTCGCTAATGCGGTGTGTCAGCGGCCGACTTCCGGTTTCTCCAGTGACTGCTGGGTGAAGAGATCCGGCTTGAGACCGGTGTTGAAGCGAATATCCTCGATGAGGAGAATCGTCTTTGTCCCCTCGGGAGGGCTGACCATTTCGAGACTGCGGGCAACCCAGATACCAGAGATCTTTTCAAGCTGCCCCGCCTTGAGAATACGCAGTCGCTGACCACCACGGTCATACATTTCGACGAGGGTCGCGTAGGGAAGATCGACTGGCACCCAGAGATAGATCCAGGCATACTGCGACTTCTCCGGTGAGATCGGACGCGCCTCGATCTTCCAGGTTCGGCGACCGTCAATCATCTCCCCCTCACTCAGCAAACGG
>CAIKMY010000293.1 GCA_903828635.1 uncultured Acidobacteriota bacterium | reverse complement strand
GTCCCGCAGCGCGTGCGCCTCGTCAGCCCGCTTGAGAATCGATTCGAGCGACCGCTGAATCTGAGCACGCTGGCGTCCCAGCTGGTAGCGCACCTCGCGCAACTCCGGGCTGGCAAAGTCTTCGACCTCCCCACCGGGTGCGATGCGACCGCGCAGACGCTGATAGAGCGGGCGCAGGTTGGGAAGCGTCTCCGTCAGCTCGCGGATCAGTGGACAGACCGAAATCTCTTCACGAAAGGTCTCACGCAGCCCGGTGGCGACGGAGATCAGCCGCAGCAGATCGAGGATTTCCAGAGGCTCAAGATTGATCTCTGCCACCCTCAACCGCGCCAGCGCTGGTCGCGGGTCGGGCAGATCATTGAGGTCGAGGGCTGTGCCCCGCTGCAGGTAGGCGACACCTTCACCTGTGCGCCGCAACTCACGAATGATGGCGTCTTTATTATTTGATATTTCCAGATCTTCAACGATCGTCGCGCCCTGTGGCGTCTTCACCCGCTGAAGAAGCATCCCCCTGAGCCGATCGAACTCAAGAGTTTGTATTGCATGTTGCATGTTCCCGTTCTGCAACGGACTGGCCAATGGTCAGTGACGTATTCAGTGACACTTAAAGACAGGTCGATGACAAACCAACGACAGCAAGACTATGTCAAATTTTCAGATTTTACCCCTCATATTACCGGCTGTCAATCAGCCGTTTCGGCATCAACTGGCGGCTCCGCAGCATTTTTTGTACTTGCGGCCGGATCCGCAGGGGCAGGGATCATTGCGGCCAGCCCGCTGCTCGCTGGCCAGTACCGGAGCCTGGCGGTCCGGATAACAGGAATCGAGATCCGGGGGCACTGGCGAAACGGTGGCGATGAGCGGATCGGCATCGTTCTCTCTTTCGAGTGCAGCCTCGATATCACTGCTTTTCCAGATGCGCGCTCTTCTGGCAATCGATTCCGGGCGGTAAAAGTCGGGCAGATGACGATGAAAAAAGGGGGCGGCATCCCGTGGAGACAGGGCTTTGGCAAGGTTGCGGGGAGATGGAGCGATCCGACGATCGATCATTCCGCGCCGCGAGGCCGAGGCGACCACTGCCCGCGTCCGACGACTGTCAAGGCAGGCCAGCGAGCCGATAATCAGAGAGAGGAAGACCCGGTCATCCTCATCGGGATCCTCAAAGAGCGGAAGCAGCAGGCCAGGGACTCGCTCACGCTCCGCCGGATGCTCCCAGGCGATCATCATCAATGCCTCGGCCGCGTCACTCCGCACGTCACTGTAATCGGGGTTGTCGCGGTGCAGCCCCCGCATCCCGACAATGACGCTCGACAGCTGATCGATCGCCGCCGGGCCGAAGCGCGAGAGATGCTCCCGCCAGTAATTGCTGATCCACTGATTGCCGGCAAAATAGGAATGGGGAACCATCGAGAGCAGATCGGGCAGAGTCCCGGGATCGGCAATCATCCCGAGTATGGCGACAACGTGAAACTCGACCCAGAAGCGATCTCCCTGCCCCTCGTACCAGTATTCCTCATCGAGCAGCAGCGCTCGCAACCGCGGGACGGCAGCGGCCCCCCGCGAAACGATCTCGTCAACAAGCTCGATCGTCACCCGGTCGCCTTCGCTCAGCAGCAGGTCGACCAATTGATCGACGCTCATCCCACGGTACTCATTCATCAGTCTGCATCTCTCCATCACCCCGGTGAATCAGGTCGCCTGATGGAAAACCACTATCCCCGACTCCCTCTCCTGCGCGGATCCGGCCGGTATCAAGCCCGTACAATATTGGCTTGTTGGAATTAACAGGATTTACCACAAGTGAACCAGACCCGCATAAATGAAACTTCGGGTCTGGCCCTTAATAATGCCTCTCGGCGTCTCCGCATGGTAACACCCGGACATCTGGCGGGTCAGATATCGAGATTCCTGACATCGAGCGCGTTATCCTCGATGAAGCGTCGTCGGGGCTCTACGTGATCACCCATGAGCACGGTAAAGATCTGATCGGTCTCGAAGACATCGTCGATCCTCACCTGGAGCAGCGTACGTTTCTCAGGATCCATGGTCGTCTCCCAAAGCTGCTCGGGATTCATTTCACCAAGCCCCTTGTAGCGCTGAATGGTCAGATCCTTTTTGGCCGAGGCGAGGATGTGTTCGAGCAGTTCCTCGCGCGTCGCGACCTCAGTCTCATTGTTTCCGCTGCGAATGAGAAACGGTGGCTGGCTGAGAATCGACAGTGAGCGACGAATCTCAACCGCCCGCTGAAACTCGACGTGGGTTGCCAGATCCCGGTTGATGGTCGCCGTCGCCCCCGTCTCAGGGTTGCGCGTCGCGATACTGCTGAGACTGTGCTCCTCGTCGGTGGTGATTTCGGTCTGGTAGCCGGCCTCGGCTATCGGCGCCTCAACCCTGGCAATCAATTCTGTGTTGGCAAAGATATCGTGAAGCTTGCGTCCCTCCTTCTGCATCAGCCCGTTCGGGCCGGAGAGCACATCAAGCAGGAGATCAAGCAGCCGGGCATCCTTGAGGCGACGTGCCAGCTTCTGAAAATAGGTGCTGTGCTCGACCAGCTTTTCGAGGAGAGATGTCAGATCGCGCCCCTCGATCGTCTCGCCGGTCCTGACGATCTTCACCGAGACATCCTCGGTCGCCTTGCGCATCAGGTAGCGGCTCATTTCGCGCTCATCCTTAATGTAGCGCTCGCTCTTCCCTTTCTTGACTTTGTAAAGTGGCGGCTGAGCAATGTAGATGTAGCTGCGCACCTCGCCATCACTGGTCTTGTGTTCGAGAAGCTGCGGCATCTGGCGGTAGAAGAAAGTCAGCAGGAGCGTCCTGATGTGGCTGCCGTCAACATCAGCGTCGGTCATGAGGACGATTTTGTGGTAGCGCAGCTTCTCGATATCGAAGTCATCCTTGCCGATGCCGCAGCCGAGCGCGGTGATCAGCGTCTTGATCTCGCTGTGGGAGAGCATCTTGTCGAAGCGCGACTTCTCAACGTTGAGAATCTTGCCCTTGAGGGGAAGGATTGCCTGGGTGCGCCGGTCACGCCCCTGTTTGGCCGATCCGCCGGCCGAGTCACCCTCGACGATATATATCTCGCAGAGCGCCGGATCCTTCTCCGCGCAGTCGGCGAGCTTGCCCGGAAGGTTGAGCGAACTGAGTGCCCCCTTGCGAACAATCTCTCGCGCCTTGCGTGCGGCCTCGCGTGCTCGTGCTGCTTCGACCGACTTGCCGACAATCGACTTCGCTGCCTGTGGATGCTCCTCGAAATAGCTGCTCAGCTTCTCGTAGACGAATGAATTGACTGCTCCCTGGACATCCGAGTTGAGCTTGCCCTTTGTCTGTCCCTCGAACTGCGGCTGTGGCAACTTGACGGCAATCACCGCCACCAGCCCCTCGCGAACGTCGTCACCCGACAGCTGCCCCTTGAAATCCCTGATCAGCCCGGATGACTGGGCATAACTGTTGATGACCCGTGTCAGTGCCGAGCGGAAACCCGAGAGGTGCGTTCCGCCATCGACGGTATTGATATTGTTGGCGAAGGAGAAGACCTTCTCGTCGTAGGCATCGTTGTACTGCAACGCCAGCTCGATCGTCAGCGAGTCGTCAGGACCATTGGTCCCGGCCAGCTTCTCGCAATAGAAGGGCTTGGCATGCAGCACGTTCTTGTTCTTGTTGAGGTGCCTGACAAATTCGGCAATCCCTCCCTCATAGAAGAATTCATGCTTCTTCTCTGTCTCGGAGCGCTCGTCGGTAATCGTGATCCTCACACCCTTGTTGAGGAAGGCTTTTTCGCGCAGCCTCTCTGAGAGCCGGTCGAAGGAGAACTCGGTCGTCGTAAAGATCTCTGAGTCGGGCTTGAAAGTGATCTTCGTTCCGCGCCGCTTCGAGCTGCCGGTGCGCAGCAGACTGCCGGCGGGGATGCCGCGGCGGTACTCCTGCTCATAGACGCCACCATCGCGCCGGATCTCCATCCGCATCCACTCGGAGAGGAAATTGACGCACGAGGCGCCGACACCGTGCAAACCGCCTGAAACCTTGTAGGCGTTACTGTCAAACTTGCCGCCGGCGTGCAGCACCGTCATGACCACCTCGGCCGCCGGTCGCTTCTCCGTCGGATGCATGTCGACCGGAATGCCGCGCCCGTTGTCCTCGACGGTTATCGAGTTGTCGAGGTGGATCGCCACATCGATCTGATCGCAGTAACCGGCGAGCGCCTCATCAATCGAGTTGTCGACGATTTCGTAAACCAGATGGTGGAGACCGATATCACCGGTGGAACCGATATACATCGCTGGTCGCTTGCGGACGGCGTCGCGCCCCTCAAGGACGGTGATCGCCTCGGCGCCATAGCTGCCACCGGCCTCGACCTCGGCCGGGACCGGGTTGCTGGTATTTTCACTGTCTTCCGTCTTATCGTTGAGTTGTTTCGATTTCATATACTTCCGGTAATGGTCTCTCCGGTGCCTGATGCCACCGGTCGGGACGGGCACAGCCCCGTCTTCAGGCTTCCTGTGTTACGTTTCCCGGCGGGACATCTTTCTGGACATCTTTCTGGACATCTTTCTGGAGATCTTTCTGGAGATCTTTCTGGAGATCCTTCTGATGAACGGATGCCTCCCGAACGGCTCCGGGATCCTCGACCGGTTCTTCGACGGCGCGACCGGCCCTGACCTCGATCAGCG
The DNA here is from genome assembly GCA_903828635.1 of uncultured Acidobacteriota bacterium. GTDB lineage: Bacteria > Acidobacteriota > Blastocatellia > RBC074 > RBC074 > CAIOZW01. Next base: position 7,596 of record CAIKMY010000293.1, on the reverse strand, counting down.
TTGCCCGACGACGATAACTTTCGGCAAGATTGCGCTTCGAGGTCGAGACGATCGTCTGTGATTTGCCGCCAAGGTAATCGAGTAATATTTCAATCCTGGTGCGGTCAAGTTCGGCATCGAGGTCGTCAATGAGGAATAACGGGTACTCCTCAAAAGTTTCATAGTACACGTTGATCTGCGCCAGATCAAGAATGAGCAATGCGCTGCGCTGCTGGCCGGAGCTGCCGAAGCTGGCAAGGTCGCGATTATCGCCAAGGATTTCGAGATCATCGCGATGGGGGCCGACGAGCGAATAACCGACCGCCAGTTCATTGGGCAGGCGCAGGGCAAGCCGCTCACGCAGCAGTGCCGGATAATCGCCGAGGTCGCCCCGTCCTTCGAGGGAGGAGCGGTAGCGAATGCGGATCTCCTCGGCGCGAAAAAGGGCCGGATTGACAGCCGATTGCAGCCTCGCGACGTAGGCGGCTCTGGCGGTGTGAATGGCGGCGCCAAGGGTGACGAGACGATCATTCCACGGCTCGATCTGCGACAGGTAACGCTGTGGCGCAGCGGACTCCATCGCCTGTCGCAACAGCGCATTCTTCTGTTTGAGAACGCGATTATATTCGTTGAGCGTCGCCAGATGTGATGGCGAGACCGAAAAGACGCCACGATCGACGAAGCGGCGGCGAGCCTCCGGGGCACCACGCACCACATCCATCTCGTCAGCGGTAAAGGCGATGGCGACGAGATTGCCGAGATAGCGTGTCACCACCTCACGCTTTCCGTTGATGAATGTCTGACGGGACGATGGTGATTGCAGAAGCTGCAGGCCACGCTCGATCCCGCCTTGTCTGACGATGCCGCGCAATACCGCCTCACCTGCCCCATGGCTGATCGTCTCGCGCGGCGCGGTAGTGCGAAACGACCTGGTTGACGCCAGCAGAGAGATCGCCTCCAGCCAGTTCGTCTTGCCCTGGGCATTGGCACCGTGAAGGATATTGAGCCCCGGCGCCAGAGTCAGCACCCCATCGAGATTGCGAAAACCGACGGCCTCGATCCTCAGAAGTTGCATGATTTCATCACGGCCGGATCACCAGCTTACCTTGCCGGTGTCGTCGCACGGGCAGCATCGACAATCTCGATCTCATCACGAAGACCGAGATATTCCCAGCGCAGCAGCGAGATCGGCACATTCCCGTTCTTCCAGAGAAAATCGTGAAAAGCGCGCAGATCGAAAGCGCTCCCGCGTGCTCGTCGCGCGTCGGCGAGCAAACGAACTATCTGGAGCTTGCCAATCTGGTAGGTGATTGCCTGGCCGGGTGAAGTAGCAAAGAAGGCAGCCTCTTCGAGCGCCGTCACGTAGTCCATCGGCACGGTCGTCTCCAGATATTTTGCCGCCTGCTCGATGGAGAAGCGACCGAGTGCGAGACGGACATCGACCTCGACCCTCAGGGCGCGCAGACGCATGAAATTGTAGATGATCTCGCGTGTCTTCGGACTATCATCGAAGAGACCGGCCTGGAGCATCATCTCCTCGGCATAGAAGCCAATCCCCTCGTTGGCGCCGGAATCGTAGTAATGGCGCCGCAGCCAGTTCTCGTGTGCCCAGGAGAGTGCCATCTGGAAATAGTGGCCGGGGAGCCCCTCGTGCACGATGATCGGTCGCGGATCACGTGCCGTCGAGAGTCCGAAATAGCCAAGTCCGGGAGATGGCTGACGGATGTAGCTGACGCCATCTTCAGTCAGGCGACTCGGACCGGTGAGGTCATCAGTCACCCCGAGTCCCGGAAGCTGCTCAAGATAGAGCGGCAGCGGCAGGTTACGATAATGGCGCATCCATCCGGGCACGGTCAGCAGATTCTTTTCGGCAAGGAAGCGGCGGATTGCCAGTTCCTGCTCAGCCTCACGCGCCATCTGCGCCGCCTGATCCGGGAAGAGTGGCAGCTCCGGGATTCCGCGGTTGCGGTTCTGCTCGAAGGCCTCGAAGGCAACCGCACGCTCCCACTCCTGCCGCCCCATCAACAGCAGCTCTTCGGGAGTGTAGGGCATGAGGGCGACGTTGCTCAGGAACCAGACATAGGCCTCGCGCCCGACCGCCGTCGTCGCCGGCAGCCCTGGCAGCCGCCCTTTCAGCCATTCGCGATAGGATTCAAGCGCGACTATCGCCCTCTCCATCACCGCATCGAGCCGCGCCCCATCGCCCTTCATCAGCAGCGGCTTCACCTCGCGTGCCACTATCCGCAGCCGTTCTCCAATGCCCTTCAGATCATCGATCGCCAGCCTCGCAAAGGGGGCCACTGCCTGATCAAGGTTGACCTTTCCGTCGGCAAGGGTCTTCGGAAAGCCCTCCAGTTGCAGAATAATCTCGCGGCTGCGCCCCTCGTCGATCGGGGGCGGCCGCAACAGGCTGAGAAAGATCCCACCCAGCGTCTGGTTGATGTAAAAGCGCGGGTCGCGCCGCCATGCCCGCTCGATCTCCAGTTCCCAGCGCACCCGTGCAATCGCCGATCCGAGCAGGCGATAGTCGACCTGTCGTGCCACCGGCCAACCGGTACTCTCGATCGCTCTCCACCGCCGCTCGAAATCGACCAGCATCTGACGTCGCTTCGCGACCAGTTCCGGCGACCAGTCAGAGACCCAGCCCGCCGGCCGCTCGATCCGCGGGATATCATCGGTGCCCAGCGGCTGGTTGGCCGCCCGCCATGCCCAGAATTCGCGCGCGAGCCCCTCGAATCTTTCGGTCGCCACATCAGCCGTCGACATGCTCATCACCCCCGCCAGCACTCCGCTCAGAATAATCCCGACCATCCGCGCCTCACTTTACCCGCACCTTGATCACGAAATAGGTGAATCGCTTCCCGCCCGGCACCAGCAACTGATGCGGCATGCTCGCCGGAATGTGCACGATATCACCCGGCAACAGTCGGCGCTTCTCCGCTCCTTTGAGCCCATCGCCCCGCGTCTCGTTCGGCTCCGGCGTCGTCGGATTGACCACCTCGCCGCCAATCTGCAACTCCGCCTCGCCGCTTTCGACGACGAAGTAATCATCCATGTGCGCGTGAACCTCCGGCTTACCATCGGCCTCGCGATGGCTGATCGCCACATTACTCGAACCATAATCGGCAAGGCTGACGCTCGAAGTCTTGAGCGGCCCCGAAACCTTGTCGTGCAGCGGCTGCTCATAGCCGCGCAACTCGGCTGCCGTCCAATGGGCAAAACCAGGCAGCCCCCCCTTCTGATATGCCGCCAGCACTCCGCCAGCCATCGTCAGCAGCACCCCCAGCAAAACCCCGCTCAATAGTCTGGTCATCTTGTCTCTCCTCTCAAGTCTTGTCAGTTCTTGTTGCTCTTCCCTGCCGCCAGCGCCTCCAGCAGCCTGCTGTGTATTCCATCAAAACCGCCATTAGACATGACGACGACGACATCACCGGGCAAAAGTCCGGGCAGAAGGCGGGCGATGATCGCCTCGGCCCCATCGACCGAGAAGGCCTCCTTGCCGGCACGCTGCAGATCCCCGATCACTTGCGGCACCGAGAGCTGATCATCGGCGGCAAGTCGATGCGACTCGAAGATCGGCGCAATAGCCACGATCGTCGCCGGTGCAAAGGCCTCGGCATAGAGATCCTGAAAGACCCTCTTACGCGAGGTCCACGAGCGTGGCTCGAAGATGGCCACGAGGCGACGCCCCGGATAGCGCTGCCCGATCGCCAGCAGCGTCTCGCCAATCGCCGTCGGGTGATGGGCAAAGTCGTCAATGACGGTGATCCCACCAACCACCCCGCGCACCTCCATCCGTCGCCTGACGCTGCGAAAGCTCGCCAGTGCCTCTCGTACCGCCTCCTGCCGGATTCCGAGCGATTCCGAGGCGGCGATCACCGCCAGACAGTTGCGCACATTGAACTTACCCGCCAGCGGCGTGCTCATCTCTCCCCAGACCTCTCCGCCCCGCAACACGGTAAAGCGCGTCTCCTCGACCGTCAATCTCAGATCGACCGCTCGCCACTTCGCGTCCTCACGGTCGATGCCAAAGCTCTCCACCGCCGACCAGACTCCCTGCGGCACCACCGGATGCTCAACCAACTCGCGCACCACCGGCGAATCCCACCCGGCAATCAACCGCCCCCCGCCCGGAATCAGGTTAATCAGCATCCGAAACGACCGCTTGACGTCTTCCATCGTCGCATAGATGTCGGCATGGTCATACTCCACATTGTTGAGAATCACCAGATCCGGCAGGTAATGGAGGAACTTCGCCCCCTTGTCAAAGTAGGCAGTGTCATATTCGTCACCCTCGATCACGAAATGGCCCGACCGGGCCACCTTGAAGCTTGCTCCGAAATTCTCCGCCACCCCGCCGATCAGAAATGAGGGGTCGAGACCGCCAACCTCCATCGTCCATGCCAGCATCGAGGTGGTTGTCGTTTTGCCGTGCGTCCCGGCGACTACCGAGGAGTGACACCCGCGAATGAACTCCTCGCGAATCACCTCCGCCATCGAGGCACAACGCAGATGCCAGTTGAGCGCATGCTCCAGCTCCGGATTGCCCCGCGAAACCGCATTTCCCACTACCACCACGTCCGGGAAAACTCCCGGCTGCGGCTCAAGATTGGTTGCGGCAAAGCCCTCCCGCGCCTCGATCCCCAGGCGCTTCAATTCGTCCCCCATCGGCGGGTAGAAGGCCTTGTCCGACCCCGTCACCCGGTGTCCGGCCGCCTTCAACATCCCGGCCAGCGACCCCATCGCCGTCCCGCAGACTCCGATCAGATGAAAATGGCGCGCCACCTTCCCTCCCTTATCACTCTTCTCTTCAGCCTCTCCTCCACCATTCGATTCGCCCCTCCTCCAAATGACCGATTATATGCCACCTTTTAAATAATTGAATATCCAATCGAACGGCCGTTTGAATTCCACCCGACCATCGGCTAAATTTTTCTTTGCGAAGCCCGGAGATCAGTCCGGACAGTAAAGATTAAATGAATCGACGACGACGACAATTCCTTGCCCTCCCGGCGCTGATTGCACTCCCCGGCGCGCCATCACACCTCGTCTCATCACCCACGGAAGATCAATCCCTGATCACCATTCGCGGACGTGTCGCCTGTCTCACCGAACTCTTCCTGGAGCGCTACCAGGTCGTCCCGGATTGCGATAACCGCGGCCACGCCTACGCCATCCAGACTTCTGATGGCCGCCTCCATCCTCTCCTCCCCACTGACAGCGCTGCTGCTGTCTGGATGGATCAACGCTACCGCCAGCGCGAACTCAACATCATCGCCCGCCCCTTCCCCGAAACCTCCCACGTCGAGGTCATCAGGTTCCAGTCGTGGCTTAATGGCCAACTCCACGACCTCGATTACTTCTGCGATGTCTGCATGATCTCAACTCACAAACCCGGCCCCTGCGAATGCTGCCAGGACCCCGTAGTCTTTCGCGAACGCCCCGCTCAGTAACCCTACCCGCTCTCTCAACTTTTTCTCCACATTTTCTTCACATTTTCCGAACCTGACAAACTTGTCAGGATTAGCAGCGATATGTTAGCTTGTCGAATCTGGTCAGGAAAAACGGTTTTGGGATGAAGACTGAAAGACAGTCGGGAAACGGCTCGGGGATGAACACGGCAGCAGCTATATGAAGATCACGGCACAGGAAGAGTATGGATTGAGATGCATTCTGCAACTGGCGCGTGAGCAGGGGAATCTCGACGCGGGAGGCGCGATGCAGGTGCGGGACATTGCCGAGCGCGAGGGGCTGTCGGTGGCCTATGTGGAGAAGATACTCTGGACGCTGGGGCGTTCAGGGATAGTTGAGAGCGTGCGCGGGCCAAAGGGTGGTTATCGGCTGACGCGTCCGAGCGAGGAGATCTCGATTGGCGAGGTGATGCGGGTGCTGGGCGGGATGCCGTCCCAGGAGGAGATCTGCTCACAGTTCACCGGCAACCAGGAGACGTGCGTGCATCACGACGGTTGCGGACTGAGGCCGGTCTGGGTAAGCATCACCGACTTTGTCCACAGCGTCTTCGACAAGATACCGATCACGACGCTGCTGCGGCAGGGGATCGACATTCAGTATGTCAGGCTGGACGGGGTTGGTCGCCATCGCCCCGCTCCGGTACCGGGTGATTGATCGGGATCTGGTGGTACAGGAATAAGAATAAAAAGGGATAGCAGAGATGAGCAGTATTGAGGCATTGGCCAATCGCGAATACAAGTACGGATTTGTGACGGACATCGAGTCGGAGGTCATACCGCGTGGTCTGAGCGAGGAGATCGTGCGCACGATCTCGGCGAAGAAGAGCGAGCCGGAGTGGCTGCTCGAATGGCGGCTGAAGGCCTATCGCCACTGGCTGACTCTCGCAGAGCCGGAGTGGGCGAGCGTCCATTATCCAAAGATCGATTACCAGGAGATTGTCTACTATTCGGCGCCGAAACCGAAGGAGAAGAAGCAGAGTCTCGACGAGGTTGACCCGCAGCTGCTGGAGACCTTTGAGAAGCTGGGGATCCCGCTGCACGAGCAGAAGATGCTGGCGAACGTCGCGGTTGACGCCATCTTCGACAGTGTTTCCGTGGCAACGACCTTCAAGGAGAAGCTGGCAAAGGAGGGAGTGATCTTCTGTTCTTTCTCCGAGGCGGTGCACGAGTATCCTGATCTGGTGCGCAAATATCTGGGCACGGTGGTTCCCTACACCGACAACTTCTTTGCGGCGCTCAATTCGGCAGTCTTTTCAGATGGGTCGTTTTGCTTCATTCCGAAGGGCGTCAGGTGTCCGATGGAGCTCTCGTCATATTTCCGCATCAACAATGCCGAGTCAGGCCAGTTTGAGCGGACGCTGATCGTCGCCGAGGAGAGCAGCCACGTCAGCTACCTTGAGGGCTGCACGGCACCGAAGTTTGATCGCAACCAGTTGCACGCGGCAGTGGTTGAGCTGGTGGCGCTCGACAATGCGGAGATCAAGTACTCAACGGTGCAGAACTGGTACGCAGGTGACGAGGAGGGGCGAGGCGGCATCTATAATTTTGTGACCAAGCGCGGCAAGTGCGCCGGGGTCAACTCCAAAATCTCGTGGACGCAGGTCGAGACCGGGTCGGCGATTACCTGGAAATACCCGAGTTGTCTGCTGCTCGGAGACAACTCGATCGGCGAGTTCTATTCGGTGGCGCTGACCAATCACATGCAACAGGCCGACACCGGCACGAAGATGATCCACATTGGCCGGAACACGAAGAGCCGCATCATCTCGAAGGGCATCTCGGCCGGAAGATCGGTCAACAGCTACCGCGGGCTGGTGAAGATCGGGCCGAAGGCGGATAACGCACGCAATTATTCACAGTGTGACTCGCTGTTGATCGGCGCGAAGTGCGGAGCCAACACCTTCCCCTACATCGAGGTCGCCAACAACACGGCACGGGTTGAGCACGAAGCCTCGACCTCGAAGATCAGTGAAGAGCAGATCTTTTATTTCAACCAGCGTGGCATCTCGACAGAGGATGCCGTCAACATGATTATCAACGGGTTCTGCAAGGAGGTCTTCCGCGAGCTGCCAATGGAGTTTGCGGTTGAGGCGACTCGTCTGCTCGGGCTCAAGCTTGAAGGGAGCGTCGGTTAACCGGCCGGCAG
>CAIKMY010000292.1 GCA_903828635.1 uncultured Acidobacteriota bacterium | reverse complement strand
AGGTTGGAGACAGCCGGGCCTACCTGATTCGTCGAGGTAACATCTACAGAATCACGAAAGACCAGTCTCTCGTCCAGCAGCTTATCGATGCCGGCCAGATAACCGAGGAGGAGGCCGAGACGCACAGCTACCGCAATGTCATCCTTCAAGCCCTCGGCGCGCAGTCCAAAGTCAACGTCGAAGTCAATACCCTGTCACTCTGCCATCTTGATACTCTGGTCATTTGCAGTGACGGGCTCTCCGGCAAAATTCATCAGGATGAGATCGCGCGGGTGATCAACGAAGCGAGTGATTTCAAGTCCGCCTGTGAGGACCTGATCAGGGTGGCCAACGACCGTGGCGGAGAAGACAACATTACCGTGGTCATCGCTCAGTTCTCGGGCAGCGGGCTGCCACCGGCACCGGATGACGGGGTCAATGCCCGATCACTGGCCAGATCCCCTTCGACTCCTGATGAGATCAACTGGTCTCTCGGGGTCAGCGGGGCACAGCTGGCACCACATTCAAACAATCAGCTTCAGGCTGACGGGGCCGATTGGAGCCGTTCGACCGAGCCTTTGGCGGTGCCGCTGCCACCGGTCGAGTCGCGCCCGTTCATCGGCGAGGCACAGCACGAATCTGAGAGATCAGAGTCAAGGGAGCGTCCCCGGCGTGAAGAACTCTCCCATCTGCGAGGTCCGATCACCTCGGTCTTCAGCGCCAGCGAGGACGAGCAGCAGAACTCGCCACCGGCGGAATCGCAGCCCGTCGCCGGAGGCTCTGAACGCTCCGGACGCTCAACCAAACCGTTGACTCCGGGGGCAGTTGCAACCGATCGATCACAGACAGCAAGCCCCCCGGGAACTGCCCGCTCCGGCAAATCATCACGCTCCTCATCCCCGCCACCTGCTGCCCCGGCTGCTCCCAAATCACCAGGATCAGGAATGATGCCCATCATCATCCTTGCGGTTATTGGCATTCTCGCGATGATTGCCGGCATTACCGTCTACCTGCGCCGCGATGCTGCCGAGAGGGATCAGCAAACCAGACAGATTCTTGAGGTAAAGGAAAAGGATCGACAAGTCAGCCTGCTTTTTGGCAGGATCGACGAGATCGACAACAAGATCAAGCGCAAGATCGAGCTGGAGGCTGCCGACAAGCCGGCGATGCAGGCGATGAAAATGAAGCTGGAAGCCTGGCAGGAACGTTTGGCAAAATTGCGCCAGCGTGTTGAAGAGGTGAACCGGATGCCTTCACAGCCATCTGACGCGGTGACGAAGATAGTCCAGGAGATCAGCAATGATCTGCAGCGGATCGAGGATGAACTTAAAACCCTCCAGAGCCTGATGCCGCTGACTGACAGCTATCCGGTCAGGGTATAGTGCCTGCCGGGGGGCCTGCGAGGCGAAGAGACCATCGCCGAGATTGAATCGTGCAGGTTCATCTGTCCCTCACGCTCGGTCTGTCCTCTGCATCTCTGAGTCTCCGCATCTCCGCGTGAGATCAATCTGCAGCAATTCTGAACAATCACAGCCTGAAGAATCACAGCCTGAAGAATCAAAGAATAACCACGACGACGGATCTGACGCCGGCAATGCGACGGATGGCGGTAACGATCGACGAGGGATCAGATTTATCACCATGCGCCACGCGAAGGGTGACCACGCCGCCACTGACGGTGGCCTGCCAGCGTTCAGCCGGCTGATTGGAGTCGAGCAGCAGGCGAACCTCGCGCAGGATATCGGCGTCACGGCGACCGATGACATAGCTGGTGGTCTTGTCGGCAGTACGCCTGAGGGTCGAGGCCGAGCGGGTGGTGCCGGCACGCGAGGCACGGCCAACGGCATCGACGGTGCTGCCGGCGGCCCGCGGGAGTCGGCCTCTCTCGTCGGTATCAATCACCTTGGTACCATAATGTCGTGGCTCGGCTTTGCCGCGTGTGACATAACGTGGCCGCGTCGTCGGCGACTGTGCAAGGCCGACGACCAGGCAGGCAGCAATGAATTGAATGATGAATGACGCAGCGCATGTGAGTCTCAAAAGGGTTTTCACGATTGCTCCTTTCGAGTCAGTATCGTTTGAGGCCTTTCCGTGAGGTCGAGCCGGTACTTTCTGATCTTGGCGTAGAGTCGCGGACGGTGCAACCCGAGGATGCGCGCGGCGGCCAGTTTATTGCCGCCGGTGCGTTGCAGCGCCTGGCGGATAACCATCTGCTCGACCTCTTCGAGAGTCAGGTCTGGCGGTATGAGAATCCGGCCTTCAGGTGGACTGGCTCGCTCCCCATCGGGATGCACCGGAGGCTCAGGCTGGATGAAGGGAAGATCCTCGGGTTCGATCATCGAGCTGCGGGCGAGAAGGACGGCGCGCTCGATGGCGTTGCGCAATTCACGGACATTGCCCGGCCAGTGGTGGGCGAGGATGCGGCGGAAGGCTGATGGCGAAATGCCGTGCAGCGGTCGGTCATATTTCTCACGAAACTCCTGGAAGAGGGCCTCGGTCAGCATTTGCAGGTCCTCGCCGCGCTCACGCAAGGGTGGAACGTAGAGACTGATGGTTGAGATGCGATAAAAGAGGTCATCGCGCAGCAGCCGCTCAAGGATGGCTTCACGCGGGTCGCGATTGGTGGTGCAGATCAGGCGAAAGTCGGCATCCTGCATCCGGACTGAGCCGACGGGGCGGTAGCGTCGCTCTTCGATCACCCGCAGCAGTTTGGGTTGCAGTTCGAGCGGCAGGGCATCAACCTCATCGAGCAGCAGGGTGCCATTGGCGGCACGCGCGATCAATCCCAGGCTCGCCCCCTCGCCTCCCCTCTCCGCGGTGATCCCGGTTTCAGCGACGCGCCCGAAGATTTCAGCCTCGACAATGTCGGGTGGCAGGACGGTTGTGGATCCGTGCGCAAGTGACCGGCAGCTGACCCTGACGAACTGACGGCCGGCGCGCCGTGAGTTGAGATGAATGGCACTGGCAATCAGATCCTTGCCGGTTCCGGGCTCTCCATGGATCAGCACGTTGGCCTCGCTTTTGGCAACGCTCTCGATGATGGCGTAGATCAGCTGCATCGGCTTCGAGCTGCCGATCATCCGCGCAAAATCGTGGGGCTGGAAATAGCCGCGCAGCCTTCGGGTCTCGGCAACCAGCCGCCTTCGCTCGATTGCCTTCTCGACCAGCAGCAGCAGACGATCGGGGTCGCAGGGCTTCTCGGCAAAGTAGAAAGCGCCGGAGCGAACAGCCTCGAGTGCATCAGCGATCGAGTCATGATCAGCGATGACGATCGTCTCTGTCTCGGGCAAGGAGTCACGGATGCGTCGCAGCAGCGTCAGACCTCCACGCGGGTCGTCCGGCAGACGCAGTCCGCTAACCAGCAGGTCGACCTGACGGCCATCGAGTGCCGCCAGCGCCGTTTGACAGTCAGCGGCAACCTGCACCTCATGACCGGCAAGCTGCAAAACCTCGCCAAGCCTCGCGGCCAATGCGGTATCGTTGTCGACCAGCAGAATCATAGAATTATGCGCCTCATCCGGAGTCCGGACCATCTTCTGACTATTTCCAATTTTGCCCGGCCTTGTTATGATTCGCCGGACATGGCAAAACCCGGGTTGAGTGCCCCTTAGCGAAGATCGGGCAGTGGCCGGTATTCGGCGCGGGTCCCCGGGTTGCCATCTCAGGGGTGTCCCCGGGTGATTATTATCCGGATCCCTGTGAATATTCCAGATACTGAAGAAAATGGAGAAGGGGCAGACTAAATGAGTGAGGGGAATTATCTGGTGACCGGCGCCTATGGCTTCATCGGCGCGTGGGTGGTCAAGCAGTTACTGAAGCGTGGGGCGCGAGTGATCGCGCTCGATCAGAGTTCCAATCCGCAGCGTTTGCGCCAGATCATGAGCGACGAGGAGATTGCGCAGGCGCAGTTTGCCGGTGGTGATATCACCGATGGTGAATTCGTTCACGGCCTGATCGAGGGTAACGGCATCACGCATATCGTCCACCTTGCCGGGCTGCAGGTTCCGACCTGTCGCGCCAACCCGCGATTGGGCGCGATGGTCAATATCATCGGGACGATCAACATCTTCGAGGCGGCGCGGAGGTCGGGAGGCCGGGTGAAGCGGGTGGCTTACGCCAGTTCGGCAGCGGTCTTCGGTGCGGCCGAGGAGGGACATGCCGTCACCGAGCGCGAGGCCGGCAGCATGAACACCCATTACGGCGCCTTCAAGCGCTGCAACGAGGATAACGCCCGGGTCTATCATCTCGATAACGGGATCGACAGTGCCGGGCTGCGTCCGCTGACAGTGTATGGAGTCGGCCGCGACACCGGGATGACCTCGGATCCGACCAAGGCGATGAAGGCGGCAGTTGCCGGCAGACCGTTCCACATTCGCTTTGGCGGGAAGACAGATTTTCTGTATATTGCCGATTGTGCCGAGGCCTTCATCAGGGCATCATCGGTCGATCTCCCGGGGGCGCACGTCTTCAATCTGCACGGAGAGACAGTGCATATGCGCAGCGTTGTCGATGAGATCGAGCGGAAGATCCCGAAGGCGAAGGGATCGATCACCTTCGTCGATACTCCGATATCGATGCCCTCGATACTTGACGATTCGGCAATTCAGGCAGCACTTGGCGGTGTGCCGCGAACGCCGGTAGCCGATGGAGTCGCCGAGACGGTCGACCGCTTCGCCCTGCTTCAGGCTGAAGGTCGACTCGATCTCTCCGATCTCGATCAGTAGAGACCGGCGTGGCGCATTTCTCCGAAACAAGATAGCAGAAAAGGCAGAATAAGAGACAGAAGACATGACGACGAGCACGACAAGCAGTATTGGATCAACCATGCGCGCCCTGGTGCTGCGCGATGTGCAGCAGTTCGAGCTGAGTGAGATTCCGTTGCCAGCACTCGGGGCGCGTGAAGTGCGGATTCGGGTTGGGGCGGTCGGACTCTGTGGAACCGATTTTCACATCTTCGAGGGGCATGCCAACTACACGAGTGATGCCACCGGCAAGCCGATACCGCTGACGGTACGGCCACAGATCCTCGGTCATGAATTCTGTGGAACGGTCGTCGAGACAGGCAGCGAGGTGAGTGACCTGCGTGTCGGCGATCGCGTCGTCGGCGATCAGGGACTCAACTGCCACAGCTACGATCAGCCGCTTTGTGAATACTGCGCGACCGGCAACAGCCATCAGTGTGCCGACTATCGTGAGCATGGGATTACCGGTCTGCAGGGAGCGCTGGCAGAGTACCTTTCACTGCCGGCAGTCAACGCGGTGAAGATCGAGAGTGATCTGCCGCTTGATCAGGCGGTGATGACCGAGCCGCTCAGTTGCGTCACGCACGCGATGGAGATGCTGCAGAGCGTTCCGGCGCGCTATCGTTTCGGCGGTGAGAGCCCGATCAAATCGGTACTCGTCTGCGGTGCCGGGCCGGCAGGTCTGCTCTTCACCCAGTTGCTGCGCCAGGTCATCGGCTTCGAGGGACTGCTGATCGTCACCGAGCCCAACCCGTTGCGCCGTGCGCTGGCGGAGTCGTATGGGGCGACGACGATCGACCCGACACAGACCGATCTCGTCATGGCGGTCAACGAATTGACGCATGGTGAGAGGCTGCAATGCCTGATCGAGTCAGCAGGAGTGGCGCGTCTCTTCCCCGATATCCCCAATCTGATCCGCAAGCAGGCCTCGATGGTGCTTTATGGTCACGGCCATCACGGAGTCGACCTTGGGGTGCTCAATCGATTGCAGTTCATCGAGCCGACGCTGGTGACGCCGACGGGGGCCTCGGGCGGCTTCGATGCCGACCGACGGCCGGCGATCTATCGCCGCTCGCTCGGCTGGCTGAGTGAGGGCAGAATTGATGTCTCGCGGATCGTCACCGATCACTATCGAACCCTCGACGACGTGCCGCGCGGATTTGGCGAGGATCGGCTGCGCCCCGAATATATCAAGGGTGTGGCATATTTTGACTAAGCGGGTCGGGCCGCCCCGGCACTCAATCAATATCCATCATCTACACCAATCGAGGACGGAACTTATGAGAAAATTGATCCTGCTGTTGTTGATCGCATTGCCAGGAGTCATGGCCGGGTGCAACCGCGGCCCGGAAAAGCCAAAACAGAAGATGATTGCGGTGATTCCCAAAGGGGTATCGCATTCATTCTGGCTGACGATCAAGGCTGGAGCAGATGCGGCAGGCAGGGATCTCGGCGTGGCGATCGATTGGAAGGGACCGGCCTCGGAGACCGACATTGCCGGACAAATCAATATCGTCGAGGATGCCATCAACCGTCGGGTCGATGGCATCGTGCTGGCACCGTCGCACGGCGATTCACTGGTGCCGATGGTCCAGCGGGCGCAGCGCGAGGGGATACCGGTGACGATCTTCGATTCGGGGATCTCAACGGAAAATTACCTCTCCTATGTCGCGACGGACAACCGTGCTGGTGGGGCATTGGCGGCGAGGCGAATGGCCGAGCGGCTCAATGGCAAGGGGAAGGTGGCGATCCTCGGCGTCAAGAAGGGGTCGGTTTCGACCGATGAGCGTGAGGAGGGCTTTGCCGAGACGCTGCGCAGCCAGTTCCCTGGCATCCAGGTAGTGCAGTGGCTCTATGGTGAGGCCAATGCGGCGAAGTCACTCTCAACGGCCGAGGATATCCTGACGACCCATCCTGATCTCAACGGGCTCTTCGCCTCGAACGAATCGTCGACGGTCGGAGCGGTACGCGCGGTCAGGCAGCGCAACCTCGGAGCCAGCGTGGTGCTGGTCGGCTTTGATGCGACTCCTGACCTCGTCAACAACGTCCGTGAGGGCTCAATCGACTCGCTGGTGATCCAGAATCCCTACAAAATGGGCTATGAGGGAGTGAAGACGATCGTTGACAAGCTGGCCGGCCGTGAGACTTCACGGCGAATCGACACCGGGGTTGAGCTGCTGACGAAGGACAACCTCGAGACTCCGGCGATCCAGAGCCTGATCAGGACCCCCTGAGTGGGAGAAGAGCGATGACGGAGATGATCCCCGCGCTGGAGATGCGTGGAATCGGCAAGTCGTTTGCCGGCAATCAGGTACTCAGTGGTGTCAACCTCGTGGCGCAGAGTGGTGAAGTGCACGCGCTGGTTGGCGAGAATGGCGCCGGCAAGTCGACGCTCATGAAGATCCTTTCGGGGGTTCATGCGCCTGATGCCGGCGAGATTCTGATCGACGGGGAGAAGCGAGAACTGACGCGCCCGGCGGAGGCAATCGCCGCCGGGGTGGCGATGATTTACCAGGAACTCTCGCTGGCTCCTCACCTGACCGTTGCCGAAAACATCTTCCTCGGGCGCGAGCCGCTGAGAAGTGTGGGGGGCGCATTCGACCTTAATGGCCTGCTGAAATGGATCGATCGACGAGAACTGGAGCAGAGAGCGAAGCGGCTGCTTGACGATTATGGCTTCCGACTCAATCCCCGGGCAATAGTGGGGAGGCTGAGCGCGGCAGATCGCCAGCTGGTCGAGATCACACGCGCGATCGTCGAGGCCAAGCGAGTGATCGTTATGGATGAGCCGACCTCATCACTCACCTCTCAGGAGGTGGAGGAACTCTTCCGGCTGATCCGTGATCTGAAGGCGCGCGGGCTGGCAATCATCTACATTTCACATCGCCTCGAGGAGCTGGAGGCGATTGCCAACCGGATGACGATCCTGCGCGACGGGATTGCCGTCTACACCGGCAACTGGGGAGAAATTACGACGGACGAGATGATTCGCCACATGGCCGGACGCGAGCTGAAGGAGATCTTCCCGCCACGACAGGCAACCGTGGGCGATATCCGGCTGAAGGTGACGGGGCTTGGTCGGCCTCCCGTCTTCGAGAAGATCGATTTCGAGGTGCGCGCCGGGGAGGTGGTCGGGATCGCCGGCCTTGCGGGTGCGGGGAGGACCGAGGTTGCAGAGGCGATCTTTGGTGCAGATCCGGCGACCGAGGGCAGAGTCGAACTCGATGGAGTGCGCTTGAGCGGCAATCAGCCGGGGGATGCGATCGGTCGCGGGATGGGTCTGCTGACCGAAGATCGCAAGCGAACCGGGCTCTGCCTCAACCTGCCACTGGCGACCAACATCACTCTCGCCAATGTCGGGGCACTGCTGAAGCGGGCAACGATCCAGACGAAACTGGAGACCGGCGCCGCCGAGAGATACATCCGCAAGCTGAATATCCGGCCGCCATCACCACGCGCTCTTGTCGGGAGGCTCAGTGGCGGAAACCAGCAGAAATCACTCCTCGGGAGGTGGCTCTTCGCCGACTCGAAGGTCTTTCTGCTCGACGAACCGACTCGCGGAGTCGATGTCGCCGCCCGATCCGAGATCTATCGCGAAATCAATGAACTGGCGGAAAACGGCGCGGCGATCGTTATGATCTCGTCCGATCTGCCGGAGCTGCTGGGGATGGCCGACCGCATTCTGATCATGCGTCGCGGGCGGATGGTTGCCGAAGTGCTGGCACGCGAAACCACCCAGGAAGAGATTCTGAGGCATGCCGCTGTCGAGGAAGGCTGAAGATATATGCAGGATTGGCTCAAACGATTTCTCCCGTTCATCAGTCTGCTGGTGCTCTGTGCCCTGATACCGCTCTGCGAGTACTTTGTGCTCGGGCAGGATCCGAAGTTTATCACCGCCGGCAATCTGGCGGCGATTGCGCGCCAGACGGCAGTGATTACGATCATGGCCATGGGAATGACGATGGTCATGGTCTCCGGCGGCATCGACCTCTCGGTTGGCTCGATCATCGGACTGACAGCGGTGGTTGGGGCAATGTCAATGGTTACCGGCATCGGGGTCCTTCCCGGCATCGCGGTGGCGGTCGCCGTTGGTGCGCTCTGTGGGATGCTCAATGGAACAGCCGTGACGAGGCTCAAGATCCCCGCCTTCATCGTCACTCTGGGAGCAATGGGCATCTATCGCGGCATCGGTCTCTATGTCTCAAACGGTAACGCCGTTGTCGGATTGCCGGAGTCAGCCGGCTACCTTGCTGAGCGCACCCTCTTCGGCCTGATCCCGGTACCGCTGGTACTGGTAATCTTCATTGCGCTGGTGGTCCATTTCACACTCAGTCGCATGCGGCTGGGGCGCTACTGTTACGCGATGGGCAGCAATATCGAGGCGGCGCGCTACGCCGGCATCAATGTCTGGCGCTACCAGATCGCCTACTACACGATTCTCGGCGCGCTGAGCGGTCTTGCCGGAGCGATCGAGACCTCACGCACCGTCACCGGCCAGCCCAATGCCGGAGAGGGCTACGAATTGAACGTTATCGCCTCGGTCGTCATCGGCGGAGGCAGTCTCAACGGCGGTCAGGGAACCGTCGTCGGAACCATCATCGGTTCCTTGATCATGGGGGTGCTGGCCAACGGGGGCAACCTGCTGCAGATCTCCCCCTTCATCCAGAAGATCGTCATCGGGGCGGTGATCGTGCTTGCCGTCACCTTCGACGAATTCCAAAGAAGACGGCTGGAACAGGCCGAGGGATAGGATACAGGACTCATATGAGATTCACTCAATTCAGATCGAAATCGGCAACAGGGCAGCGTCTGGGGATGCTGCGAGGCGAGGTGGTGGTCGATATCACCTCGGTGGCACCAGACATGCGTGCGCTGATCGCGCTGGGGTCGGAAGGGCAACGGGCCGCAGCTCAGATCGATGGGACAGCAGCCTACAGCCTCGAGGCAATCGAGTTTCTGCCGGTGGTGACTCCGAGCAAGATCGTCTGCGTTGGCCGCAACTACTATGATCATGCGATCGAGGGCGGCAGTGAGCCACCGACGTCGCCACTGCTCTTCAACAAGCTGCCAACGGCGCTCAATGCCCACCAGGCTCCGGTAAAGCTGCACGCAATCAGCCAGCAGATTGATTTCGAGGCAGAGTTGGCGGTGATCATCGGCCAGCGGGCAAGCGGAGTCGCCGAGGCTGACGCGCTCAACTATGTCTACGGTTACACCTGCCTCAACGATGTCAGCGCACGTGACCTGCAGTTCGCTGACGGCCAGTGGATGCGCGGCAAGAGTCTCGACGGGTTCGCCCCGATCGGGCCCTTCATCGTCACACGCGATGAGGTCGCCGATCCGCAGGCACTCGCCATCGAGGGGCGACTCAATGGCGAGACGATGCAAAAGTCGAATACCTCGATGATGATCTTCAAGATCCCCTATCTGATCCATTACATCACGCAGGCAATCACGCTTGAGCCGGGTGATGTGATTGCCACCGGTACGCCGGAAGGAGTCGGGGTCTTCCGCAATCCCCCGGTTCTCCTCAGGAATGGTGATGTCTTTGAGGTGATTGTCGAGGGACTTGGAACTCTCAGCAATAACTTCGTCAGTTAAGGATGGAGCCGGCCGGCAGGAATTCCCCTGCCGGCCGGCCGACTCTTTCAGCACCGAACCGATCGACCGGACTTATGAACGACTACTTCATTGGCATCGACAGCGGCACACAGAGCACAAAGAGCATCATTCTCGAGGGTGAGACGGGGCGTGTGGTGGCGGCATCGTCGCGGACATATGATCTGATCGAGGGGTTGCCGGCAGGACACAAGGAGCAGCAACCGGAGGAATGGGTCGCAGCTACCCGCGAGACGGTGCGTGAGGCACTCGATCTGGCAGGGATCGACCGTGGCCAGGTTCGCGCGATTGGCGTTTCCGGTCAGCAGCACGGTTTTGTGGCACTGGATGCCAATGATCGGGTGATCCGCGCCGCCAAGCTCTGGTGTGATACGAGCACCGTGGCCGAGTGCGAGGAGATGATCGCCCGCCTTGGAGGACTGGAGCGCACCATCAGCCTGGTCGGGAACGGGATCCCGGCGGGTTTCACTGCCTCGAAGATTCTCTGGATGAAGCGGCACGAGCCGGAGAACTACGCGCAGCTCGCCACGGTGCTGCTGCCGCACGACTACCTCAACTTCTTCCTCACGGGGCGCAAGGTGATGGAATGCGGTGATGCCTCGGGGACAGCGCTGCTCGACGTGCGCAATCGTTGCTGGTCAGCCACGGCGATCGAGGCGATTGATCCGGGACTGCGCGCCAGGCTGCCGGAACTGATCAGCTCTGACGAGCCGGCAGGGTGGCTCCGTACAGAGCTTGCTGACGAATGGGGGCTGAAGCCGGGGATACTGGTCAGCAGCGGTGGTGGAGACAATATGATGGGTGCGATCGGCACCGGCAATGTCCGGGAAGGGGTGGTCACGGTCAGTCTTGGCACCTCGGGGACTATCTATGCCTGCAGCGACCACCCGGTGATCGACCCGCGCGGCGAGGTAGCCGCCTTCTGCGACTCGACCGGGCGCTGGTTGCCGCTGGTCTGCACCATGAATGTCACGGTTGCCACTGAAATGGTACGCGAGCGCTTCGGGCTCTCCCACGAAGAGCTGACGAACGCGGCCGCCTCGACACCACCCGGTAACGACGGACTCATGCTGATTCCCTTCTTTGAAGGAGAGCGCACGCCCAATGTCCCTGACGGCACCGGCGTCTGGTTCGGGGTACGTGACCGGACCTTCTCGGTTGGCCACTTCGCACGGGCGGCAATGGAGGGGACAACTCTTGGCCTCAATTACGGGCTCAACCGCCTGCGCGAGCCTGGCCTCTCGCCGCGCGAGATCCGTGCAACCGGCGGCGGCGCGAAGAATCCCGTCTGGCGTCAGATCATGGCCGATGTCTTCGACGCCGCGGTCGTCGGCGTTGAAAGTGAAGAGGGTGCCGCTTTCGGTGCGGCTCTCCAGGCAATGTGGGCCTGGACGCGACATTCCGGGAGCCCGGTGTCGATTGAAGATCTCTGCGCTCATTATGTGCGGCTCGACGAAGCGACACGCACCCGGCCGATACCGGCCAATGCTCAACGCTACCGCGAGATGCAGCAACTACACGACCGCATCGTCGCCGACCTTGGCCCGGCCTTCACCGGGCATCGCCGGCTGATCAGCCAATTCTGAGCACCGCACGGCCGTTGATCCCGCCAGCCCTCATCCGCCCGAAGAGATCGTTGATCTCGTCAAGCTGGTGAACCTCGCTGTGGCAGCGCAGTCTTCCCTCACCCGCGAGCCGCAATACCTCGTGCAATTCTTCACGCGTCCCGACGGCAGAGGCCACGATGCGATACTCTCCCGAGACCATGGCCACGGTCGAGAGATCGACCGGTTCCGGCGCCATCCCAACAATCGAGAGTGTCCCGCCACGCCGCAATGAGCGCAGTGCCATCTCGTAGGCGCGACGGCTGCCGGCGGTGACCATGACGACGTGAGCTCCACCACCAATCTTTTTGATCTCGCGTCCGGGCTGCCCCGTCGTGGCGTTGATGAGGTGGCTTGCGCCACACTCCCGCGCCAGTTCCAGCTTCTCATCGGCGACATCGACGGCGATCACCTCGACACCCTGCTCCCTTGCCAGCTGCACTGCAAGATGTCCCAGCCCGCCGATTCCGTAGATTGCCATCTTTTCACCCGGCCTGATCCCCGATTTACGAAATGCATTGAAGACCGTCAGTGCGGCGCAGAGCATCGGGGCGGCTTCGACGAAATCGAGATTCTCCGGGAGCCTCGCCACGTGGCTGGCCGGTGCCTTGAGATATTCAGCATAGCCGCCATCAACGGTCACACCGGTGATCTGCTGCCGCAGGCAGAGCGTCTCACGCCCCGCAAGACAGTAATCGCAAACCCCGCAGGTGTAGTGCAGCCACGGCACCCCGACCCGGTCGCCAACTGCCAGTGAATCGACTCCCTCGCCGATCGCGGCCACCCTCCCCGTCACCTCGTGCCCCGGCACCAGTGGCAGCCGGGTAATCGGCTTCAGCAGATCCCATTCGCCTCCGGCAATGTGCAGGTCACTGTGGCAAACTCCACAGGCGACCACTTCAATCAGCACCTCACCCGGCCCAATCGACGGCAGATCCCGCGCTTCGATCGTCAGCGGTTGCCCCAGCTCACGCAAGACGGCAGCTTTCATCGTCATCTCCCCTTCCCTTTCAGTTAACGCCGACCACTCCAGCGGCCACCAGCCCCTCGATCTCACCGGGAGTATAGCCGGCCCCGGCCAATACCTGACGCGTATGCTCCCCCAGCCGTGGCGGTGGCAACTCCATGCGCGCCGGCGTCTCCGAGAGCCTGATCACCGGCGCCACCTGCCTCAGCCGCCCGCCATCCGGCAGCTCGATGTCGGCAATCAATCCACGATGGCGGATCTGCGGATCATCCAGCACCCCGGCAAAATCGAGCACTGGCGTCAGACAGCAATCGACCCCCTCAAAAAGCTTCAGCCAGTCTGACTGGCTTCGTTCGGCAAAGATCCGCCCCAGTTCCTCGATCATCCCGGACTGAGCATCGCCCTCGTATTGTCGGCCAATCAGGTCTTCGCGCCCGAGCACCTGACACGCCCCGGCCCAGAATTTCGGTTCGAGCGCTCCCAGCACCAGATACCGCCCATCGAGTGTCTGATAGACCTGGTAGCACGCATACTTCCCCGTCAATCCTTCACTGCCACGCTGCGGCTGTCTCGCATCAGTGAGAGACTGCACCAGTGGAATGTAGAGCATCGAGAAGGTGCAATCGGTCATTGAAATGTCGATCGCCTGCCCCTCACTACCCCGCTCACGTGCCAGCAGTGCCAGTAATATCCCGGCCACGGCGTGCAGACTGCCACCCGCAATATCGGCAATCTGCACCCCGGGCAGCACTGGTGGCCCGCCAGCCTGACCGTTGATCCCCAGCAATCCGGCAATCGCAATGTAGTTGCCGTCGTGCCCTGCTCGCTGACGGTAGGGGCCATCCTGACCATAACCACTGATTGAACAGAAGATCAGGCGCGGATTCAGCACTCGCAACACACCATAGCCGATCCCCAGTCGATCCATCACACCCGGACGAAACCCTTCGAGGACGACGTCCGCGCTCTCCACCAGCCGCAGGAAGACCTCACGCCCCTCCGGTCGACGCAAATCGATCACCGCACTCCGCTTGTTGCGATTGATTGCCAGATACCAGGCCTCCGGATCGCTTATTCCCAACTGTGAATGGCGCATCGGGTCGCCAATCCCCGGCTCCTCGATCTTGATCACCTCTGCGCCAAAATCGGCAAGCATCATTGAGGCCACCGCCCCCGGCAACAGCCTCGTCAGATCCAGTACTCTCATCCCTTCCAGCGGACGCTCCACACTCCCCCCCACTCCTCTGATCCTGTCCGGTTCTCTTCAGCTCCCGACAGCGGTTTCGTTATCCTGACGCCGGCTTCCGAATTAAACTACTGCCATCAAGGAGAGTCAATTGCCAGAGGCCGATCGCTGTGGCATGCTCGCAATCTTGCATCATTACCACTGCATCATCGAGGAGAGCTGACATGCCACTGCCGCGCATCGGATTTATCGGACTCGGGATCATGGGCCAGCCTATGGCCAAAAACCTGCTTCGCACCGGCTTCCCGCTCGTCGTCACAACCCGCACGCCCGGCAAGGCAGAGGCCTTCGCCGCCGAAAACGCCAGTCTCGGTGAGGTAACCGCCGTTGCCACGCCAGCCGAAGCCGCCGCCAACGCCGAGATCATCGTCACTATGGTGACCGACTCACCCGATGTCGTCGCCGTCGCTCGCGGCAAGGAGGGTATCTTCGCCACTGCCAGCCCCGGGTCGATCATCATCGATATGAGCACCATCTCCCCGGATGTCACGCGTGAACTCGCGGCTGAGGCCGCATCTCACGGCCTCTTCTGGCTTGATGGACCTGTTTCCGGAGGTGAAAAGGGTGCCATCGAGGGGACACTGACAATCATGATTGGCGGTGATCCCGATGCGCTCGAGCGCGCCCGCCCCGCTCTCGAAGCCATGGGCAAGCGCATCACCCACTTTGGCCCCGCCGGCAATGGCCAGGCGGCCAAACTATGCAACCAGATCCTTGTCGTCGGCAATCTCCTTGCCGTCTGCGAGGCCCTCACCTTCGGTGCCCGCGCCGGTCTTGACCTGCCCACTCTCCACCAGGCGCTCACCGGCGGTGCCGCCAACTCCTGGGCACTCGAAGTCCTCGGCAAAAAGATCATCGATCGCGACTTCAAGCCCGCATTCATGGTCAGGTTACAGCAGAAAGATCTCCGCCTTGTTCTCGATGCCGCCTATGCCGCCAAGGTTCCTCTCCCGACCACCTCTCTCGGCCATCAGCTCTTCTCGATCGTCGAGGGCGAGGGGCGCGGCGATGATGGAACTCAGAGCCTCGCTCGTGTCTTTGAGCGACTGGCCGGGATCGACAAGTAAGAATTGGTAAGAATTTCTCGTCAGCCCCTTTACCAGCGTCAGATGAGAGAGCCTTTTATTCCTTGTCAGTTCTTGTCTTTCTTCACATCATTAACTACGTTAATGGCCCGGACTTTGGACATTTTGTGCCCGAAAAGGCGGCATTGCAGCCAGCGCCCCACGGGGCGCCACATACCAGCCCAGGGTGCAACCCTGGGTAGACATGGCGCAGAATTCAGGCGTTCTGAAGGAACGCCGCATAGATATTGCTTGGTCAATCGTTCTCAAACCGGGCGTCGGGGCATATGCGGCGTTCCTTCAGAACGCCAGGGGTCTGTCGGGCAAGGTTCCCAGGGCGTTGCCCTGGACTGGTATACGCTCGGGGCAAACGGCTCTCACCAGCCTGATTCAGGGATGCTGAGAGTGAAATCCTGTCTCATCTGGCGCTCCGGGAAACTCTGATGAGAAATGCGGGTTAGCCCAAAAAAGGGACCTGTTAGCTCCGAGATATCAGATGGACAAAACTCGCGCTTCGTGTCAGGATTTGATTCGTATTTTACGACACGGAGTGGTAGTTCACCCTGAGTTGCTCCCGGGTAATACAAAAATTACTGAAAAATCGATGATCCAGACCGCAACACTTTATTTGTTTGTCCAAAGTTCAGATCATTAACTACGTTAATGGCGTATTGCTAATCCGGGTGATTCATCTTTTACTCTTATTGAGGTATCAATGTCTTCCAATCACGATATCGCGCTTCTTCAGAGCTATGTTGACTACCAACTCATCGGCAGTGAGCATTGTTCCGGTGCTGCCATCCTCGACCTTGAGGGTAATATTCTGGCCGCCTCTGACGGCTTTACCTTCCCTGAGTCGAAAGCCATCGCCTCCATCATCAACGATGTGGACGCCCTCAGGATCAATGGCTGCACCTTCAATAAGATCATTTATCCTTGCATCCACGCGGAACCGGGCGTGTTTGTTGGTCGACAGGGAGCCAATGGTATCGCCATTGCCAAGAGCAACAACTACATCATTGTTGGGCGGCACGGGGAAGGTCGCAATCTTGTAAATTGCCGTATGACAGTTGAAAACCTGAGAGACTACATGGTTGGATGCCAGTTGTGATTGTCAGATTGCGGAGCAGCTCAGATGCGCTCTCCCGCCTCGGTGGTGTCCCAAGTTATTCACTCAGGACTTACGCACACGCGAGTTATGCGGTGGAGCGTTTCCCAACGTTGCGCATTACGCTTTTGTTTATCTGACACCCATCAACACGATGGTGTGAGCAATATGCACTTTCGATCCTGCCTGTCGATAATATTTTTAATCAGCCTGCTAACCTCACTGCCGTCTCTGGCAATGCGCGGGCAAGCTACAACGCCTGCATCCTCTCCGCGAAAGATCATCGATTATGGCGGAGGCTGGAAAGAGGGTCAGGTCAATGAGCCCTGCATTCTGGTCAATCCGAAAGATCCCTCGAAGCTGATCATGTTCTATTCGGGGATGCAGCTCGGCGGCAGTCGTGGGGCGATTGGCAAGGCGTGGGCCAATATTGACGAGCCTTTGGTCTGGCACGAAGATAGTGCCAATCCGCTGATGACCGCTGATCCGGCAATTACATTTGAAGCCTCGGCAATCAGACTGGACACGGTGATCTACCATCGGGCGCGCGATGAATACTGGGTTTACTACACCGGCAGCAACTTCAAGACCAAGGCGGACGCCATTGGTCTGGTAACCTGTCCGGCGGGCAGAGACGGTTACAGCGCGGTGACGACGGCTAACCTTCGGCGTCACGCCGGCAATCCGATTCTCTCACCCGGTGGTCAGGGGCGCGAAGATGAAAGCTATGTCTCACAGGGCGCGGTCTTTCGTGAAAATGGCCGCTGGTACTCGCTCTACTCATATCGCACCTCGGAAGCAGTCCTGCCGGGTCTGCGTCTGGCCACCTCCAGCGATGGCCGGCACTGGATCAAGCAACCAGGCAGGGATCTGCTCGTCGCCGCTCCCGAATCCCTCTACATTGAATGGCATCAGGTTTATAAAATTGGTCGACGTTATGTCATGCTTTATGAGGGCTACAATGGCGGAACGCGATGGGGAGCGGATATCGCTGTCAGCGATCGCCTGACCAGCGGCTGGAAAAAGGCGCCCATCGGGCTGGTAGACCAGACAAGGTGGGCAAACTACTCTGATGACAGGCTTTATCACGTCGCAACGCCGGCCATTTACCGCATCCGCGACCACTGGTACCTCTATTTCCAGGCTGCCCGTTCCGGTTTTTACATCAGGCAGAACTGGGCACTATGGGGCTGGCAGTGTGACGATCTGTTGAAAGAGGTCCTCGCGCTGCCCTGAAGACAGCCTGCGGTCCCGGCCTGCAGGTGTGCGATCCGGATGTGACGATTGACCAGATGTGACGATTGAGTAGACGGAGATCACCCGATGAGAGCGGTTCTTTACGAGGATTTCTTGGTGCGCCCGACAGTCTGTGAGGTTGCCGATCCGGCCGTGCCCGCTGATGGTGTGGTACTCAAGGTGATGGCCACGGGGGTTTGTCGCAGCGACTGGCATGGGTGGATGGGGCATGATCCGGACATCAGAGTTCCACACGTCCCGGGGCATGAACTGGCGGGTATCATCGTCGCCAAGGGGCCTGAGGTACGCCATTGGCAGATTGGGGATCGGGTGACGGTTCCCTTCGTCTGTGGTTGCGGCGATTGTCAGGAGTGTCGCTCGGGAAATCAGCAGGTGTGCCGCTCTCAGTTTCAGCCGGGCTTCACCCACTGGGGATCATTTGCGCAATTTGTCGCCATCCACCGTGCCGATCTCAACCTCGTTCGCCTGCCGGAATCACTCAATTTTGACGTCGCTGCCAGTCTGGGATGCCGATTTACGACCTCATTTCGCGCGGTGGTCGATCAGGGGCGTGTCTCGGGGGGCGAGTGGGTTGTCGTTTATGGTTGTGGCGGAGTCGGTTTGTCAGCGGTGATGATCGCCAGTGCCATCGGGGCACGCGTGGTTGCTGTTGATATTGCCGACAGCAGCCTCGCACTGGCGAAAGAGCTCGGAGCAGAGGTGGTCATCAACTCATCAGGCCTTGACGAGGTGGCCCGCGGCGTCATCGATGCCACATCGGGCGGAGCACACCTCTCGATCGATGCCCTCGGTCACACCACGACCTGTGTTGACGCCATCTCCTCGCTTCGCCGACGCGGACGTCACGTCCAGGCAGGCCTCATGCTCGGCGATCAGAGCAATCCTCCGATCCCCATGAGCCGCGTCATCGCCTATGAACTGGAGATTCTCGGCAGCCACGGAATGCAGGCCCAGCGATACGATGCCGTCTTCAGAATGATCGCCGCGGGAACCTTGCAGCCTCAACGATTGATCAGGCGCCAGATCACCCTCGAAGAGTCAGTCGAAGCACTGGTCAATATGAACAGGTTTGAATCATCAGGCCTGACCATTATTACCCGCTTTGATGGTGAGCGGCTCGGGATTGACCACTCTTTCTAACGGAGACAAGACCATGGGCAAAATGGACAAAATGGGCAAAATGGACAGGAAGCTGATGGCAGTTTTCCGCTCAATAATGATCAGTCTGGTGATGCTGGCGGGGGTGGTTGGGGCCGAATCACCCGGGAGCCAGGGCGAGGTGCGCTTTGAAGCAGGGGCAGCGCGGCGTGAGATAACTCCGCGCGAGGCGGTTCCGATGTGGGGATATGGAGCGAGGCACGATGCGCTCTCGGTGGGGACGCTCGATCCACTTTACGCTGATGCGGTAGTCATGAGCATTGGTGGAGAGAAGATCGCCCTCGTGGGGCTCGATCTGGGGCGCTCACCATCGGAAGCCTCGCTGCAGCGGATTCGCCAGCGGATTCTTGCGGCCGCCGGGATCAGCCACTCGCTGATCGCGGGATCGCACAGCCACCACGGCCCGGTGCTTGAACTTTCTGACGAGACGGGCAAGGGGAAGGGGCGCTTTGATGCTGCAATTCGCTACTATCGCGAACTCGAGGACAACATAGTCGGCGCAATTCTCGAAGCCGATCTGCGCCGGGTGCCGGCGAAACTGGCGACTGGTTCAGCACAGTTGGACGGATTCAACCGGAATCGGCACACGAAGATCGAGCCAAAGCCGAGTGACCGCACGCTGGCGGTGATGCGCCTGACTGAACTGAACGGGAAATCGATAGCGACAATCATCAATTATGCCGCCCATCCAACGATGCTGCCGGCAACAACACTGCGCTTTTCCGCCGACTACGTCGGGACGCTCAAGTCGGAGGTCGAGAAATCTCTCGGCGGGATTGCAGTCTTCTTCAATGGCGCGGCCGGTGATCAGTCGGTCAATCCGGCCAAAGGCAGGAGCCCGGCTGAATATGGCGCTGCCCTTGCAGGTGAAGTGATCAGACTGACGCACGAACTTCAGCCGCGTACCGTGAGCAATCCGACGCTCAGAGTCAGTGAGGATCGCGTTCGCTTCTCCGCCAGAACAGATTTCGCCAATCCGGTGGTGCGCAGCCTCTATGAGAAGGCCTTCTTTCCGGAGCTGATCCCCAACTTCATCGACGAGTACGCCGACGGAGTGAGGCCGCGGCTGACAGTCGCCCTGCTCAATGGCGAGATCGCGATTGTCGGAGCCTCAGGAGAGTTCTTCTCGAACCATGCAATCAGGTTGCGAGAGCGTGCCCGTCTTCGGGATCTCTTCTTTCTTGGCTATTGCAACGGCTATCATCAATACTTCCCGACAATCGAGGGGGTTGCCGAGGGCGGTTACGGCGCCGATAACCAGGTCTCCCCCGTCGCCATCGGGGCCGGCGAAGAGCTGATGAACAGCGCCCTCTTGTCGCTTTACCGCATGTCAGGAAAGATCAGGTAAAGATACCGGCCAGGATCGATAGTCAGGATTCTGCCCGTGGATCTCATTTTCTGTGAGATCCACGGGCTTTTCTCTTTACCTCTCGCTGCCCTCCTGCCCGGCAGATGCTGACGGAGCTCAATCAGCAGCGACCTTAAAAGGGAGGCGGCTGAAGACGCGATCGATCATCGGCTCGAAGTGGGCCAGAGGCAGGGTATCGTAATCGGGATCAAAGGATGCCTGGTCCCATTCATCGGTGAAGGTCACGGCCAGCCGGAACCAGGGCTGATCGACATATTGGGAGCGGGCATCGGGATCACGTCCCATGAGGGCATAGTAATGTTTTCCCTGAAAATCCTGGTGGGTACGGACGACCTGGAAGGTCTCCTCAGAGACATAGGGTTTGAGGATTTCAGCGGCGATGGCGGGATGATTCTCGACGGAGATGACCTTGCCGATATCGTGGCAGAGGGCAGCGACGACGAGTTCCTCGGAGGCACCGGCGCGGAGGGCACGGGTAGCGGTCTGGAGGCCGTGGCGAAGCTGGTCAACGGCGAAACCATCGACCTGCTCTTCAAGCTGAAGCAGCATGCTCCTGATGATCATGGGCATGCGGGACTGTCGCTGTACGATCTCACGGCCGATGACCATCCAGTCCTCGACCTTACCCTGATCCATTCTGGTAAATGACATCTCAATTCTCCCTGGCGGATCCGGCACTGGAATCCGCGATCAATGATTGCCCGGCGAGCAGGTTAAGAAGAACACGGCGGAGATCATCGGGGCCACGTTCGGTGGCGCCATAAAGTCTGGCGACGATCGTGCCGTGCTGATCGATGACGAGGTGAGTTGGAAAGAGCGGTGTGCGAAAGACGCGATGGATGAGATCGGCTGCCTGCGGAATGACCTTGTAGGTGAAGTCTGTGCGGCGCAGGAACCTCTTCAGCTCCGGAGTGGCATCGGTGGTTGGCGCAAGAAAGAGAACATTGCGCGGGGCAAACTCAGCGACGAGCCGGTTGAGGTGGGGGATCTCGGCGCGGCAGGGGGCACAGCCGAGATACCAGAAGTTGAGAACGACGATCCGGCCGTGAAGTCGATCGCCGGAATATCGCTGGCCGTCAAGACCAACGGCGGTGAAGTCGGGGGCGGAAACGCCTGTCGGGGGATCGTCCGGAACGTTAATCTGGGCGACAGCCGCGCCCGGCAGCATTGTCAGCAGCAACAGGGCAAAGAGAGTGTGGAAGTGTGAGAAGCGGTATCTGTCAGCAAACATCTTCGAGAGCCTCGGCGACCAGCCTTATCTGACCAGGTGATATTTTGTCTGTCGGCTGAGAATCCAGGAGACGCGCCCCTGATCATCGACAGCGACATCCTCTT
>CAIKMY010000291.1 GCA_903828635.1 uncultured Acidobacteriota bacterium | reverse complement strand
TGCTGCTCGACAATTTCTACGCTACTGGTGGCAATAGCGGTGACGGCCACCAGTGGGCAACTCAGGCCAATGAGACCGATTACTGCCTCTGGCCGGGGTATGAGGGAAGAAGCTACCCCTATGACGGCACCGATCCGATTGCCTACTCAGCCGGCGGGTTCATCTGGGATGCCGCCCTGCGCATGAAGAAGAGCGTCAGGGTCTATGGCGAATATGCCGGCCGCATGCCGGAAGACAACGCCGCGATGCGCGCCAGGCTGTTGCAGCGCTGGAAGCAGGGCGACGACTTCACCTCTGATTGGAATATCACCGCTCCACTGGCACCGCTCAACCGGATTCTCGCCCACAACTTTCCGCCATACACCCAGGCAATCCCCGACGTCGCGCGGGCGCAGATCTTTCTTGCTGATCTCAAACGCTGGGAATCCGAGGGGCGCATGCCCAACCTGACCATCATGCTGTTGCCCTGTGATCACACTCGCGGAGCGACGCCGGAGTACAGTACCGCCAACGCGATGGTGGCCGACAACGACCTTGCTCTCGGCCGCATCGTCGAGGGCCTCTCCAACTCGCCATTCTGGAAGAAGATGGCGATCTTCGTCGTCGAGGATGACGCGCAGGCCGGTGTTGACCACGTCGATGGTCACCGTACTGTCGCCCTCGCCATCAGCCCGTGGATCCGGCGCGGATACGTCGATTCGACCTTCTACTCCCATCCAGGCATGCTCAAGACCATCGAGCTGATACTGGGCCTGCCGACGCTTTCACTCTTTGATATGATCGCGACCGAAATGCGGGCGAGCTTTACCGAGACGCCCGACTTTACCCCTTACCGCGCCGAGATGCCCGAACAGTCACTCTTCGAGGTTAATCCACGGCTGAGTGCGCTACGCGGCCAGGCGCGGCAGGATGCGCTCGCCTCGATGAGAATGCGCTTTGATGTCCCCGATGCAGCACCTGTCGGACTGCTCAACCGGATTGTCTGGAGGCAGGTGCGCGGCGCGAAGACGCCCTATCCCGGATCACGACGCGCCGTCTTTGCACCAATGTCGATCGATGATGACGATGACCGTTAGGGGCGGCCTCGCTGTCTGCTTGCAGCCTATCGGGTAGGGATCTCGATAAAGACGTTGACTCGCAATCCGATCTGCGGTCTGACTGACGGGTCGTCGATCGGGTCGAGATCGATCATCGTCTCAAGGACTTTGGTATCGACCCTCTCCGCCGGGTTATCGGTGCGCAGTGTCCTGCGCCCGAAAAGACCGCCGATGCGAACGATTCTGCCGTTGAAGCGCCTGTCGCCCCAGGCATCAATTGTGGCATAGGCAGGAAGGCCGTTCTTTAACCGGCCAACATCAAGCTCATCGATCTCTGCCCGCACTCGCAGTCGCGACAGATCGGCAAGGGTAAAGATGGGCGGCGAAGCTCCACTGAGACCACCGGCCTGCCCACCCGCGACGATCTCTCCGACCCGCAGGTGACGGCGGAGCACGACACCGTCGAGAGGCGCACGGATTACCGTCTTATCAAGCATGATGCGGGCAGTATCGATGGCGGCCTGAGCAAGTGCCAGTTCGGCCTCAGCACGTGCGACATCTTCGATCCGCGCCGGGGCATCGATCAGTGAGTGGCGTTCGACCGCGGCAGCGTGGCGTGCTCTTGCAACTTCAAGCTGGCGCTCTGCCCGCTCAACCTCCTCACGGGCGATATCGCCGGTGCGAAAGAGAGTTGCACGACGATCCCGCTCAGTCTTCAAATTCTCCATCACTGCCTCGGACTCGCGCATCATGGCCAGTGCTTCACGCCGCTCCTGTTCCCGCGAGCCGTTGCGCACTCGCAGCAGCTCTGCCTCTTTCTGACGACGCAGCGCCATTGCCGAGTCGAGTCGCGCCCGGTATTCAGCATCATCGAGCCGAGCCAGTGTTTCCCCCTTGCGAAACGAGCCCCCCTCCTCGACCAGTAATGCCATCAATCGACCCGGAATCTCCGATCCGAGGGCGATCTCCTCCGAGATCGGTTCGATTCGACCCGAAGCTGAAATCATCCGCGCCAGTCCCTCCGCCGGTTGCTCCTTGCGCCCCACAGGTGGCTCATTCGCCGACGAGAGCAGCCTGCTTCTGACGATCCAGACTGCTGATGCAACCAGTATCAATCCGCTAATCATGACCAGTGGCCTTCTCATTAGCCATCCCCTTTCTCAGGACCCTGTCCTGATATTTGCCCATCCTCGATCGTCACAATCCGATCCGCATACGGAAGTGCACGGTTATCGTGAGTGACAACGACAATCGTTCGCCCCTTTTCGTGTGCCAGTTCGCGCAGCAGATCAAGAATTGCCCGCCCTGTTGTCCCGTCGAGTGCCGCCGTTGGTTCATCCGCGAGGATGATCCCGGGCTCACCAGCCAATGCCCGTGCAATCGCTACCCGCTGTTTCTGACCACCACTGAGGTTGGTCGGCCACTGCCCGGCCTTATCCCGAAGCCCGACCCTCTCCAGCAGAACCTCGGAGCGACGTCGCGACTCATTACCGCGAATCCCTTTCAGGTTGAGTGCCAACTCGATGTTTTCGCGAACCGTCAGCGCCGGAAAGAGGTTGAAGCCCTGAAAGATGAAGCCAATCTGTTCCAGTCTGATCCGCGGCAACTGCCTCTCACTGAGGCCTGTCACCTCCTGCCCGGCAATCCGCACGGCCCCACTCGTCGGCCTGAGAATGCACCCCATAATTGAGAGAAGCGTCGTTTTGCCGCTCCCTGAAGGCCCCATCAGAAAGAGCATCTCACCGGCGCTGACCGACAAGTCAACTCTGTTCAGGGCGTGCACCGTCGCATCGCCCGCACCGTAGCTTTTTGTCACCCCGCAAACCTCGATCATCATCGATTGCCTCATCCTTTAAAGACCATCGCCGGATCCAGCCGGGTCACCTTGTTTATTGAGACCACTGACGCCAGCATGCACATCAGGAGCGTCACCAGAAAGAGCGTCCCAAGTATCCATCCCGGCAGAATGATCGCCGTTGTCGTCTTCTGACTGGTTGTCGCCACCGCCAGACTGATCGCGATCCCGATCGAATAGCCGATCACCGCACTGATGACTGACTGCCTGATGATCACCCCATAAAGGTAGCCGTTGCTCGCACCCATGGCCTTCAGTGTCCCGTATTCTCGCAGGTGATCCATGGTCGAGGCATAGATCGTTTGCGCCACGACCACCACCCCGACTATCAGGCCAAGCAACGCGGCAATCAGCACCGAGACTCCCGCTCCCGTTTCAAACATCCAGTAGAAGGCCTGCCGACGGGCAAACTCAGTTGTTCTCAATACCTCGACGAAGGTGAGCCGCTCTTTGAGTGCCTGCCGCACGACTTCGATATCGGCTCCATTTGATAATCGCACGAGGAGAAAGATCGCCTGATCCGCCGGCAGCCCAAAGTAACGGCGTGCCCGGTCAAGGGTTGTAAAGACGGCTGGCGAGGTGGTGAAGGTTCTGATTCCGCGTGTGAAGCCGACGACTCGTGCCCGCCGTCCCATGATCTCCACCGTCTGGCCAATTCCCGTCACTCCCAGCTTTGATTTGTACAGCTCATCAACGATCACCGCATCCGGCTGATGGAGATCTTCTATCCTCCCCTCAACCAGGTTCCACGGAGTTCCCATGCCACCTTCAACCTCGACTCCTATCAGCAGAATTGACTCGTCAGAACCACTCGGCTTCTTCCATGTCGCGAAATTTATGGTCAGGCGCCTGACATCAGCCACACCGGCAATCCCCTGCGCCTGATAGAATTTTCTCTCACTGAAAGGTATGCCGTTTTCCAGATTGACGACACCGCTGGAAGCAACCCACAGATCGGCACCCGATCGATCAATCAGATCAGATGTCGCCCTGACAAAACCCAGAAAAAGCCCCATCTGAATCGACGTCAACACTACTGAAAAGACTATCCCTACCAACGTCACCACCAGCCGCACCCGATCATGAAACAGATTGCGCCACGCCAGTGAAGCCATCGCTTACCCTCTCCCTTTCATCAGCCCGCGAATTACCGTCCCGATCGTCTCTTCAATCAGCCGGTTCTTCTCTATCAGTGGAAAATCTCCATCACCAAGCGTAATCAGCAGTGAGGTTACTCCGTGGACCGCTGCCCAAAGTACCTGGCTCGCCACTGCTGCCTCTCCAACACTGAAGATTCCCGCCGCCTGACATCGCTCGACCCCGTGCAGCAGAAAACCAAACGCCCGCTCCCCCATTGACCCCTCATACGTGGCATCGAATGCTCCCTCCAGACTCTCCCCGCTAACCATCAGCGCCAGTCGATACTGATGCCGATTCCGCATCCCAAAACGAATGTAGGCACGACACCCCTCGCGCAACTTCTCCAATGGATCCAGATCCCTCGCCTCGATCCGCTCCAGTGTCCGTGCCAGCTTCGCAAATGTCTGCTCGCAGATCTCGTTCAGTATTTCTGACTTGTCCCGAAAATAGAGGTAGATTGTCGTCGGTGAATACTCGATCTTCTCCGCTATCCGTCGCATCGAGACTCGCTCATACCCCTCGCGGATGAATAACTCCCGCGCAGCCGCAAGGATCTCTTCCCGCAAGGCCTCTCGCTCCCGATCCCGCCGCTCTTTTGTCCCCATTGCTTATTTCCCCTGCCTGCTCCTGCTATCACTGGTTATCACTGCTTAGCTACTTTACAGTGTTAAGCAGATGAACAGCAAACAGCAGAATCAACTGACGAGAGAAAAAAGATCAGAAGCTGATGTCTGGACACTTTTATAAACCATCGAGCAAATTGAGCTTTAGGTTCTTTGTCAACAAACCAAGCAAAGAAGGCTCTTGTTGAATCAGAGCGATTGTCGCTGCGATCAGGCTCAATTCGCGTCGTTTCCCCCTGCGTGAGGCAACACGACGAAGTAAGGTCTGTGCGGTGTTGCCATTTCGCACAAGAAGTTGGATAGAGAGTGTGATCAGGGCAACCATGGCGATGACAAAAAGCGCAAACAGCCGAGACCAGGCATGCACCTGCTTGACGCGGGATTGCTTGAAATGGCGCTCATTGCGGTGAAACTTGATCTGATTGAGCTTGATCCATTGTCCTTGATAGTGAACCTTGGTCGATCCCTTGACCCGAACCACGAAGTTGACCCCCAATTCGTCGAGCAGCACAAAGAGAGAATGTTCGGGAAAACCACGGTCGGCTGTCAGTCGAACCCTTGATTTATCAATAAGTTGAAAGATCACTTTGAACGCGTTTCAGACGACGGCTTTTTCGTAGCGTTTCATTCGCCCTTTGAGCACCGACTGATCATAGGCATGCCAGT
>CAIKMY010000290.1 GCA_903828635.1 uncultured Acidobacteriota bacterium | reverse complement strand
TGGTGCCAAAGACATATCTGCCAAACTATCGCGAATTTTACGAGAAGCGGCAGTTCGTTTCCGGCCGTGATCTGATTGGCCGTGAAGTACGATTTCTCGGTCGCGAGGTGCCGATCGGCAGCGATCTGCTCTTCGAGGCGGAGACGATCCCCGACTTCGTGCTGCATGTCGAAATCTGCGAGGATATCTGGACGCCGATCCCGCCGAGCAGCTACGCCGCACTGGGCGGGGCGACGGTGCTTGCCAACCTCTCGGCGAGCAACATTACCATCGGCAAGGGGGATTATCGCCGTGATCTCTGCGCCTCGCAGTCGGGCCGATGCATCGCTGCCTATCTCTATTCGGCGGCAGGTCCCGGCGAATCAACCACCGACCTTGCCTGGGATGGCCAGGCGATCATTTACGAGAATAACGAACTGCTTGCTGAATCGGAGCGCTTCTCATCAGAGGAGCAGGTGATCATGGCCGATATCGACCTTGAGCGACTCGCTCAGGATCGGATGCGCACCACCAGCTTCAATGATGCCGCTGTCGAGAATATCGAGAGGCTGCGGAGGCTGCGGCACATTCGCTTTCCCTTCAGCGTGCCCGGTGGCGACCTGCCGCTGCTTCGTCGGGTTGAGCGGTTTCCGTATGTACCAGATGATCCAAAGGTTCGCGATGAGCGCTGCTATGAGGCCTACAATATTCAGGTCCATGGACTGATGAAACGACTGGCCAGCTCCGGGATCGAGCGGCTGGTCATCGGGGTTTCAGGCGGGCTCGATTCGACCCACGCACTGATCGTCGCCGCAAGGACCATGGATCGGCTCGGCCTCTCACGCCGCAATATTCTGGGTTACACCATGCCAGGCTTTGCGACCAGCAGAGCGACCCTCGCCAATGCCCACGCGCTGATGAACGCTCTCGGTATCACCGCGTCGGAGCTTGACATTCGCCCCTCCTGCCTGCAGATGCTCCGCGATATCGGTCACCCTTTTGCTGACGGTCAGCCGGTTTACGACGTCACTTTCGAGAATGTCCAGGCCGGCGAGCGTACCTCTCACCTCTTCCGCCTTGCCAATCATCAGCAGGCGATTGTCCTTGGTACCGGGGATCTCAGCGAACTGGCTCTTGGTTGGACGACCTATGGCGTCGGCGATCATATGTCGCATTACAACGTCAATACCTCGGTGCCAAAGACGCTCATCCAGTTTCTGATCCGCTGGGTGATCGGCTCAGGCCAGTTTGACGAGGCGACCTCGGCCATTCTCCAGTCGATTCTCGATACCGAGATCTCTCCGGAACTGGTGCCAGCCCACGACCTCAACAACGATGCTCCCGCACAGAGCACCGAGGCACGCGTTGGGCCCTACGAATTGCAGGACTTCAATCTTTACTACGTTTCGCGCTTCGGCTTTCAGCCCAGCAAGGTCGCTTTTCTCGCCAGTCACGCCTGGGGCGACAAATACGATCTGCGAACCATTCGCCAATGGCTCGAAGTCTTTCTCCACCGCTTCTTTAAAACCAGCCAGTTCAAGCGATCCTGCGTGCCAAACGGGCCCAAAGTCGGCTCGGGCGGCTCCCTCTCGCCGCGTGGCGACTGGCGCGCCCCGAGCGACTCCGAGGCCACTGTCTGGATCGATGAGTTACAGCGCAATATCGGCGAGGACTGAGCCATTGGCCCACTTGGCAGGGGGCAAGCCTTGTGGTTGCCCCACTGACTCAACAATAGCTCTATGGCAATATCAAAAAGAAATGCCTGACAGCGAGTGGAAGAGATGCAGCGGATGAGGAGGCTCATGTATATCCGGCGGTGGCTATGCAACCGGATTTCTTTGATCATCAATTGCAGATTGACGTCGACCCTCTTCAATTGCATCCAGCCATAATTTTAAGGTCAGATCTTCTCTGCGAGGATTGCCAAGCAAGCGGCGTAATTCTTTTTGATAGCGATCTTTGAGAATATCGAGGTCAAATGGGATATTTCTGGCCAGATATTTCACATCGTCTCGATCTCGCTGGATATTTCTCTCAAGTTTAGCCAATGCGAGATCATAAGGATCGAGGGCCAGGAGGCGGAGATTCTTGAAACTGCCAGAAAACATCTCGGTCAGTCGTTGATCATAATCTTCAGGGACTGAAGCTATTGTGACAATATCGAGGTAAATTCCATATTTCCGATGCAGCCCCGACCCTTTTCCGGCTAATGCAATCAGATGCCGTGCGGCGATATTGTTTGACAAAATGGCAATTACGTCGACATCCGCTGTAGTCCGGGCAAGGTCATAAAGCATCGTCACTACAAAGCCGCCAAGGCAATGTATATCAACCCTCTCATTGAGATTATGATCGACCTGTCCGAGGAAAGATCGCCATGGTTACGGCATAAGTTCAGCTGGCATAATCGTATTGCTCAGGAGTGAGATCAGTCAGAATCCGCCAGTGCTTTGCTTCGGCGGGCCGGTTCTTTCTCAACCATTTCTTTTCGACCTCAGTCATCGAGTCGTGACACAAAGTGTCTTCCTGCACCAGACGGGATCGCTCCAGGCTTGATTCTACCTTGCCCAACTCCACCGCTTTCTCCTCTTCTCCCTGCAATTCGGCGAGCCTGCGTCCCACACTGAGCACATAACCCAGCCTGTTTTGAAGATCATTTACCTTTGCTGCGAGTATCAGCCAGTCCCAGTCCATATCGGGATACTTTAGAACAACCCAGGGAAGCGCTTCGACCAGCCGGCTGTCAAGATTGCCTTTGCCAAGGGCCGAGAGCAAAACTTCGGCTGGATTCTTCTTTTTTCTCTTTGATCCGAGATGCGTCAATCCGGTGTACCCGAGAGCAGCCAACTCTTCAGCCAGTGCATCTTCATTCAAATTTGCAGGATGATACTGGTCTCTGTTCAATGGAAACCAGACCTCGGAGAGTTCAAAGACGCGGACGGCCCTGACAGACAGGCGCTCCGGAATGCGTCGCCGCCCCTTTTCAAGTAGCGAAAGGTAGGCCTGCGACACGCCGAGGCGGTGAGCCGCCTGTCCCTGATTCCAGCCCTTGAGTTGTCTCGCATTCCGCAGTTGTGCGCCAGTAATTGACATTTGCTCCGGTAAGGAGATTATTACAATATTTGTAATAATCCAAGTGGTCATTGAGTGAGACCATGGAATTGCTTGATCAGGTCAGGATTTGAGTAGTGAAAGAATAGAGAAAAACTTATGATTCCGGTGCGATGATGTCCCGAACTGCTCTGCGGTCTTTGTGACTTGTCTGAATAGAAGCAGCCGACATCGGAACACACAACATAGGGACACGTTCACGATTCGTGACGATGCAACCTGACCGTGTCTCAATGTTGTGCGTTCCGGTTCAGCTCGATGAGTTGCAGCGCAGTATCGGCGAGGACTAAATCTCAGGCAAAAGCGGCGCTCACGGGTTCCCACTCGCCGGCCTCGGCAAAGGAGATTGCCTCATTGATCTCGCTCGCAATCGACGATTCAAGTCCGGCCATCTCCGCCTCGGTGATTGCCAGCCGCGCCGAATGGAGCGCAAGTGGGCACCGCTGCTTCCAGTTCTCGACCTCGGCGCGATCACGGTAAAGTTCAGCGTCGTACATCGAGTGGGCACGGAAACGATAGGTTCTCGCCTCGACGAAGAAGGGGCGTGAATCGCGGCGAATTGCGGCTGTCGCTTCTCTCACTGCTTCCCTTACCGCGGAAATATTCATTCCATCGACAGCGATCGCCTCCATGCCGTACCCGCTGGCTCGTGCGGCAATATCGGTTCGCGCCTGGTGCCGGTGGAGGGCCGTGCCCATGGCGTAGAGGTTGTTCTCGCAGATGAAGAGCACCGGCAGCCCCCAGAGTGCGGCGAGGTTCATCGACTCGTGAAACTCACCTTCGGCGACCGCACCATCGCCAAAGAAGCAGGCGGTGATACTTCGCCCGCGGCGCATTCTCTCGGCAAGGGCAAGACCGATGGCGATCGGCAGTCCGCCGCCGACGATTGCATAGCCCCCATAAAACCGACGCGTCAGATCAAAGAGGTGCATCGATCCGCCGCGCCCGCCGCTGCAGCCGTTGGCTTTTCCATAGAGCTCGGCCATGACTCCACCCATCGGCAGACCTCGCGCCAGCGCGTGGCCATGCTCGCGATAGGTTGAGACAATCGCATCCTCATTGGTCAACTCGTGCATTGCACCGACAGCGATCGCCTCTTCACCGTTGCAGAGATGGAGGAATCCGCGAATCAACCCCGCGCCATACAACTCAGCGCACTTCTCCTCGAAGCGCCTGATGCGCAGCATCTCGCGAAAGAGTTCGATCTCTCCTTCTCTCTCTGCTCTTCGATTGATTGCTTCTTCATTAGCCATAAGGAGCTCTTGTCAGTCGGTAGTGGCCTGAGTTTCGAGTGTCGAGATGTCACCCTCGGGCAGCCCCAGTTCACGTGCGCGCAGCAGCCGGCGCATGATCTTGCCGCTGCGCGTGCGCGGCAGTTCGGCTACGAAGTCCAGTTCCTTTGGCGCAATTGCCGCGCCGAGCCGGGTCCGCGCATGACCCAGAATCTCTCGTCGCAGATTGTCTCCCGGCTCACTGCCCGGTTTGAGAGCAACAAAGGCCTTGATGATCTCCCCAGCGAGGGGATCGGGCTTGCCGATCACCCCGGCCTCGGCGACTGCCGGATGTTCCAGTAACACGCTCTCGATCTCGAATGGTCCGACGAGGTGGCCCGATGTCTTGATAACGTCGTCACGCCGCCCGACAAACCAGTAGCCGCCCTCCTCATCACGCCGTGCGAGATCACCCGTCAGATAGTAGCCATCGACGAAGCACTGACGATAACGCTCCTCATCGTTGAGGTAGCCACGAAACATCGAGGGCCAGCCGCTCCGCAGTGCCAACTCTCCTTCGACATTCGGCTCATTGATGATCTGTATCGATCCGTCAGGTTTCCGCTCGACGATCGCTGCCTCGACGCCGGGCAGTGGCTTTCCCATCGATCCCGGGTGAACATCGAGCGCTGCCAGATTAGCGATCATGATTCCGCCCGTCTCCGTCTGCCACCAGTTGTCGTGAAACGGCTCGCCAAATGTCCGATGGCTCCAGACGACTGCCTCCGGATTGAGCGGCTCGCCAACACTGGCAAGAAAGCGCAGTGACGACAAATCATACCGCTGCGCCACCTCGCTTCCTGCCCTCATCAGCATTCTGATGGCTGTTGGTGCCGTGTACCAGACCGAGACCTTCTGCTCCTCGATGATCCGATACCACCTCTCGACATTGAACTCCGCCTCGTCAATGATGGTCGTCACTCCGTTGGTTAGCGGCGCGATAATCCCGTAGGCCGTTCCCGTCACCCATCCCGGGTCGGCCGTGCACCAATAGATGTCACCGTCGTGCAGGTCAAGCGCATATCTGCCGGTGATGTATTGAGCAACCACCGATTCGTGTGCATGCACCGCCGCTTTTGGTCGGCCGGTTGTGCCACTGGTGAAGTGAATGAAGGCCGGATCCTCACCGTTGGTCGGTCCAATGGTGAACTGGCCGCTCGCATCGTAAATCAGCGAGTGGTAATCATGCGTTCCCGGCATGCTTGTCGGCTGGTGATCCTCACTCACGAGGATGATATGCCGCACCGAGGGCAGGGAATCGCGAATCGGGGCAATTTTACGACGATAGAGTGACTCGGTCGTGATTAGCAGCCTCGGCTGCGCGATCTCCACACGCGCCCTGATCGGCTCCGGCCCGAAGGCCGCATACAACGGGCAGAAGACGCTCCGGTTCTTGAGCGTCCCCAGCGCGGCAACATAAAGTTCCGGCAGACGCCCGAGCATCGCGAAGACGCCGTCACCCTCGCGAATATCGAGCGACCGCAGCACATTGGCAAAGTGATTCGACAGCCCGCGTAACTGCGTGAAGGTGTAATCCCGCACCTCGTCGTTTCGCCCCAGCCAGCGCAGTGCCAACTGGTCGCGACGCGGTCCGATGACGTGACGATCGACCGCCTCGAAGGCAATATTCAACCCCGTGCGCCCCGGCAGCCCGTTCATTTCGTCGAGCGCCTCCGCCCAGTTGAAATGGCGACAGGCCTGCTCGTAGTCGAGCAGATTGGGCAGCACTGTCCGCTCGTGATGAGACTTGATGATCGATTCATGATTCATACCTCGCCACCCCTCTTTGACGCCTGATCCGCCGGCACTGAGACCACCGGAATCTGTGCTCCCCTGATCACCTTCTCCGCCGTCGATCCAAACAGAAACTTCTCAAGGTCGGTTCCCGGCCGGCCGTATCTGCCGATGGCTATCATCTGGTAGTCGAGATCGGTCGCCACTCGCAGAATCTCGCTGAATGGCTTGCCAATCACCACCATCGAGGTCAGTTCCGGCTTTGGCGACGAGACCGATTTTGCCAGATCCACCAGTTGTCGCTCCGCCTCTTCGCGCATCCTTTTCTGCACCTCCTCTCTCTTCCCCAGTCCTTCCTCTTCGATTCTCGTGACAAAGTCGCTGTCAATCACATGCAGCAGGCAGATCTCTCCACCGGGTTCGACCAGCGACAATGCAAAGTCAAGCGCCCGCAGCGAACCCTCGGAGAAATCGATCGGTACCAGCAAATCGGATATCTTCATAGTTGCCTCACTCACTCCGTTTATCAGCCCTGCTTTCTCCAGCGCCATCAATCGCAATCGGCTTCTTCGCCTCATCCTCACAATCAGGGAATCGCTTCAGAGTCGGTCGCTTGCCACCGGAGCGCTTCGATTCCTCGATCAGCTTCATCATCTGACGCTTCACCTCCTGATAACGCAATGAATCAACCTGAAGATTGCCACCTTCCGGCAGCCACGCCAGTTCGCGAAACGAGCTGAGAATCCGCTCGGCAAAGGGTGGATGTGTGCGAAAGAAGCTCGACGTCGTCACGTACCCCTTCTCCATCGCCAGCTTGTCAAAGAGCGTGATGAAGCCACGCGGATCGTAGCCGGCCTTCCACGCGTACTGCACCCCAAGCTGATCGGCCTCGTCCTCGTACTCCCGGCTGACCCCGAGCAGCGCCAGATCAAGCACCAGTCCCAACCCGAGGAATCCATACTGCAGCGCGTAATAGGTTCCGACGCCAACGATGCCTCCGGTGAGAATCATCGCCGCCACCTGGGCCGCCTGGTAGATGATCCCGGCGATCGTTGCCCGCTTCATCAGCTTCGCGCTGTGTCGCGCCGTGATGTGGGCCAGCTCATGAGCCATCACCCCGACCAGCTCGGACTCTGTTTCTGTTCGTGCAATCAGCCCGGTATTGATGAAGAGATATCCCCCCGGCAGCGCGAAAGCGTTGACCTCCTCACTCTCCAGTACTGTCACCTTCAATGGAATTTTGAGGTCTGAATTGACCGCGACCTGATCGGCCAGTTGCCTCACATAACCGCTGAGTGCCGGATCCTGCCACTCCGGTGGCATCAGTCCGTAGGCCTTGAGCTCGTTGATCGCATCCTGCCCGAGTTTGACGTCCTTTTCCTGTCCCGCGGCGATTACCCTGATCCCGATATCCTCGACATCTCCATAGCGCCGCGCACGCGCCCTTCCCGCCGCAATCTCCTGCTCGATCTTTCGCAACTCTGACGGCCACTTCTGCAGCAGTGTCAGCTTGGCCCGCTTGTTTTCAAGCGCAATCGGCACTCCCTGTTTCCGCGCCACCTCCGACTCCCTGATGTGGTTCTCGATTTTCAGAATCTCACAGTGGAGTCGCCGCCGCTCCGCTACCTCACTCTCCCCGTCGCGCGAGGCTCGCTTGTTGAGCTGGTCGAGGCTTCGCCGCAATCCCTTCACCACATCCTCATCTCGCTTTTTTTCCGCCTCCAGCCGCTTCTTCTCGCCCTCCGCCTCCTGCTCCAGCGCCTTGCCATAGGCCTCAATCTCGCTTGCCGGATAACCGGCTGTTCGCGACAACTCCGGAATTTCGAGGTAGCTCTTTCTCACCACCTCGGAGAGTGGAGGTGGCGCGGCCGTCTGCGTCACCACCGGCATTGTCGCCAATGCCCAGATCAGTATCAGCGCGACCCCTCTTTTCAGTCTTTGCCGGTGATTGAGCCATCGTGATCTCATCCTCAACCTCCTATGCGGCTGGTTTCAATCTCGCAAACCGACTGGTTTCTGACGATCTCGACTGTGCAGGGGGCACGCATGACCACCGCCGAGGAGACGCTCCCCAGCCAGACCCGCTCCAGGCGACTCAACCCGCGGGCTCCAACAAAGACGCAATCGGCTTTCCATTCACCCGCTTCGCGTACCAGCAGCCGCTTCGGATCCTCCTCCCTGACGACGGCTGTCGCCGCCAGCCCCGCTGCCTGCAATCTCTTCACCGACTGCTCAATGATTGTCGCGATCCGTGCGTTCTCCGCCGCTACCCACTCGGCAATCTGCATTTTCATGTTTTCGTGCCGCTCAACCCCCGACGCCGGCGCTGGCAGATTCCATACTGCGTTGACGACACGCACCTCTGAACCCTTCGGCCAGGCCCGCTCAGCCACCATCCCGACCGCCGCCTCCGATTGCGCCGAACCGTCGACTCCGATGATCAGTCGCAATGGCTCCCCCGGACCCCGCTTCCGCCCGCGCGCCACCCGCACCGAGCAGTGCGCCTCCATGGCCAGCTTCTGCGCCACATTCCCCAGAAAGAGATGATGAAAGGCTGAATGGCCATGAGCAGCCGCCACGATCAACTCTGATTTCACCGCCTCCGCCCGCTGCAGTACCACACTCGCTGGTGTCCCTGATGCCGCCGCGTAATCGACCTTCCAGTCCGGAAACAGGCGCCGCAGACTCTCGCACCCCTCCCTTGCCGTCCAGCGTGCCGTCTCCACCCCCGTCAACTCCTCACGCGCATAACCTGTCTCCACGCCGCCAATGCTCGCCGGTAGCGGAAACCACGTCTCCAGAACCGTCACCACCTCGACCTCTGTTCCCCCCGGCAATCCCGCCCACTGCAGATCCCTCAGCATCGCATCCCCACTCTCCGATCCGTCATAGGCGACCAGTATCCTCATCGCTTCTCTCTGTTGTTCACTCATTTCTGCCATACCCACCTCCCTTCCAGCATTGCTGACGCAATCGCCATTCCATCCCCTTGCAGGCCAATCGCCGACTCCACCCCCTTCTCTTGTGGAATATTGCGCCACTCCTTGCGGATTTTGCCCCCATCCCCACCCCAGCCTCACCGCCTTCAGGGAGACCTCTGCCTCACGGGCCACACAGAACCCCGGATATGCCATTTATGTCTGGATTTATTCAGGAAGGATTATCAGGAAAGACTAATTGCGAGTGCTGGTCACACGCCAATCGGGCTGCTCGCTCTCTTCGACACCGAAGCTGATCTTCCAGCCCCGCTCGCGCAGCATCAGCGTCCCGCCCAGCCGATCCCAGAACGAAAAGATGCTCGCGAAATTGCTCTCCGATTCAATTCTCACCCGCGAATGGTGTACGCGATGCAGCCCCGGCGTGACTATCAGCCTGCGCCCAAGCCGCTCCAATACCCAGGGCACGCGCAGGTTACTGTGATGAAGCAGAATCACCGGAAAGAGGCAGAACTCGTAGATCGCATAATGGCCAATCGTCAGCCCAAGGAGCGGCATCGCCGCCATTCGCCAGAGGATTGAAATGGCAATCTCCACCGGATGGAACCTGATGGTTGTTGTCGCGTCCATCTCCTCGTCACTGTGATGCAGGCGATGAAAATGCCAGAGCCAGCAGATCACGTGGTTCGCCCGATGCCAGAGGTACATCAGCCCGTCAATCATCAGCACCGCCACCATCGCCACCATCGCCTCTGACAATGGTACCGCACGCAACAACCCCAGATCATGCGCCTCCGCCCAGACGCTGACCAGCACCATACACGGCGCTCCAATCACCACCAGCAACAGGGCATTCACTCCCCCAAGCCCGATGTTTCGCCATCCAATCCGCAGCCAGCCCAGCCAGCCCGGCCAGCCCGGCCACCCTGACCGCCACTGTCGCCCCGCTGCCGCCGGCATCAGCCGCTCACCTATCGTCAACACCACCATCCCCGCCACCAGCACCATCGTCGGTGTCAATTCCTCTGTCGACATCGGCTCTCCACCTCCATCCGTCAGGGTAGTGCCGATGTTGGTATCAGGCAAATACTATTTTTCTGAGGTTTACGATAAGATATAGCTTATGAGCTGTGATTATAATCTCTACCCTTTGCATGTCTTTCGTGAGGTGGCGAGGCACGGCAGCGTCACCCGTGCGGCGGTGGAACTCTCAATCAGCCAGCCAGCGGTCTCGGCCCACCTGCGCTCGCTGGAGACGAAGTTTGGGATC
Organism: uncultured Acidobacteriota bacterium; assembly: GCA_903828635.1. GTDB lineage: Bacteria > Acidobacteriota > Blastocatellia > RBC074 > RBC074 > CAIOZW01. The sequence continues at coordinate 382 of CAIKMY010000290.1, read as the reverse complement.
GCCCTTTTTGAGCGGACACCGCGACAAATGCTGCTCACTGATGCCGGGACCAGCCTGCTCGATCAGACCAATCGCCTCTTTGCACTTTGTGAGGAGCTGGCACCAGCCGTTGATCGACCCTCAGGCCGGGTGCGGGGTGAGGTGCGCATTGGCGCATCGAGCACTCCCGGTGCCTATCTGCTGCCGGGCCTGATGCGTCGCTTTCAGCAGTCTTATCCCGAGGCTGCGGCCATTCCGCGAATAGCTGACAGCGCGAGCGTCGTCGAGTGGATCCTCAGCTATGAGATACCTCTGGGCATCATCGGCGAAATCGCTTTACCACCCGGAATCGAGACTCACGAAATCACCGCCGACTCGCTGTGCCTCGTCACCTTCTCCGGTG
>CAIKMY010000289.1 GCA_903828635.1 uncultured Acidobacteriota bacterium | reverse complement strand
GGCTGCTGGCCTCGATCATCCGCGGCAGGGAGATCACCTTGCGGGTGAGGACATAGTCGCGGATCTTGCGCGGATAGGTACCATATTTGCGCGGGTGCCCGCCGGAACCGTCGCTGCCGGTCATGACCCACGGCTGCTTCATGAAGAGTTCGATATCCTTTTCGCTCATATTGAACGAAGCGACGCCGGCGCCACCATTTTTGATGATGGCGATGGCCGCCTCGATCGGGGAGGTACGACGTTCGGCGGCAATGGCGTCGAGTCGCTTGCCAACGAGAGATCGATCGCGACCTCCGGTGATCAGCAGGGAGTTGGCACCACCGCGCCGTTTGAGGTTGGTCTCCATCTCGGCGATCAGTCGCGGGCGGATGCCGGGATCATCGATCCGTTTGATCAGCTCGCTGGTGCCGCCGACCTCAGCCCAGCGCGGCACGAGTGAGGCCGTGACGCTGGTGCCCGAGGCGGTGTAGGGATACTGGTTCGCGGTGATGTTGACGCCATCGCGCCGCGCTTCGTCGATGATGCGGATTGCCTCTTCGCTTCGGCCCCAGACATCGACGCCGAGCATCTTGAGGTGAGAGATATGAACCGGCAGCTTTGCCTCGCGCCCGATGCGGATCGTCTCACGGATCGATTCGAGGACACCGATGTTGTAAGTGCTCTCATCGCGCATGTGCGTGTCGTAGACCCCGCCAAGATCGGCGACGATGCGGGCGAGAGCCACCACCTCTTCGGTTTTGGCATAGCTGCCCGGCGCGTAATAAAGACCGGTCGAGAGGCCGAAGGCACCCTCACGCATCCCCTGGCGGACGAGATCCTTCATCCGTTCGAGCTGCTCAAGGGTTGGGGCGGCATCGCTCATTCCGAGGACTCGCTGGCGGATCGTGCCGTGGCCAACATAGAGGATGGCATTGGTGCCAATGCCCTGTTGCTGCCAGCGGTCAAGCGTCTCGCCGATCGGGAAGGGGCCGCCGCCGTCATTGCCGGTAAAGACGGTCGTTACCCCCTGGAAAAGGAAGTTCTGGTTGGTGCGCCCTTCCGGGTTCGAGAGATCCTCCGCGGAGTGAGTGTGAGGATCGATGAAGCCCGGTGCGACGATCATCCCACGTGCCTCAATCGTCCGCAGCGTCTTGCGGTTTTCGCGCGCAGCGTCGCCGATGAAGACGATCCGGTCACCGCTGATTCCAATGTCAGTGGTGACCGGCGGGCCACCGCTGCCATCAATCAGGCTGCCGCCGCGAATCAGCAGATCGAATGCCCGATCCCGCAACGACTGGCGATCACGCAGGTTCTTGTCGAAGAAGTCAGAAGTCGCACGGTAAATCTCCAGCCAGTGGCGGTGCAGGAGGAAATCGTGAACCTCATCGGGGTAAACGATTGTCTCGTGGGGGATGCCGGCCTCACGCAGTCGCCTGACCAGATCGACTGTCTGCGAGAAGGCGACATTGCGATCGTCATCTCCGTGAATCAACAGCACCGGCGAGCGCCAGCTCTCGATGCTCGCAATCGGTGAGGCCTCGCGCGCGATCCGCGCCGCTTCACGATCGCCGTAGTCGATCCAGTTGGCACTTGAGATGCGCAACGACCAGTCATGCACACCATGAATATCGACTCCGGCGGCAAAGAGGTCGGAGTCACGCCCGAGCCCGAGTGCTGTCAGGTAGCCGCCATAGCTTCCACCCCAGAGCCCGATCCGCTCCGGATCGATCCCCGCTCGCGACTGCAGAAACTTTGCCCCGGCAACGATGTCCTGATATTCGCTGGCGCCACGCCCGCCGCCTCGCGGTGCCATTCTGAAGGCCCGACCATAACCGATCCCCAGGCGATAGTTGACGGAGAGGACGGCATAGCCCCGGGTGGCAAGATACTGGTTGAAGCCGTAAGCGTTGTGATAATAGTAGCGGTTATGCCACCCAAGCAGCATTTGGCGCATCGGCCCGCCGTGGGCAAAGATCACTGCCGGCAACCTGGCGCCCGGCGGCGCATCGGCCGGCAGGAAGAGCTGCCCGTGGATCCTCGTGCCATCGGCAGCGGCAAACTCGACCGCCTGCGGGGTAATCATTCGCGATGCCGGAAAGGCACGCGGCATCGTCGCTGCGCCAACTGACTCGATCCGGCCATCAGCCTGCCTCAATTTGATGCTGCCCGGCAGTCGATCGGTTGAGGACAGAAAGGCAATCCGGCCGCCGGCACTGGTGACCGCTGGCCCCCACTCGATACCGCTGCCGGTGGTGATTGCCCGCGGCTCACCGCCATCGACCGCCACCTGCCAGAGATGACGCCGATCGATATCGCCGCAGTTGGAGGAGTAGACCACCTCGCGTTTGTCGGGAGTCAGCGTCATCTGCTCATATTCGCATTCGCCCGCGGTGAGAAGGCGCGGCGCACCGCCACTTGCAGCCACCGAGTAGAGGTGCTGCCAGCCGTCCATCTCCGAGGTGAAGAGAAGTCGGCCATTCGCCCCCCACTGGAGAAGGCTCTCGCCGGCCATTCGTGGCAGCGAGTCATCCAGTCGATCGCCACTGCGCCAGACCTCGGCGGCCTTGCCGGTTGCCGGATCGGCCACCATGATTGCCCACGGATCCGGCTGATCCTCGGAGAGTGGCCGCGGTGCCGGGCCGCGTGCCGGCTGCCTGACAAATGCCAGCCGCCCGCCATCGGGTGACCAGCGTGGCAGGCTGTCGCGATCGACTGATGGCGCAACGTAACTCACACGCCCCCTCTCAACGTCGAGAATGCCAATCAGGCTGTGAGTCCGTCGCGAACTGACGAACGCCAGATGCTTTCCGTTCGGTGACCAGACCGGTGAGTCATTGCTCCCCCGCGCGCTGAAGAGCGGATGCGCCTCCGAACCATCGACGATCTCCACCGTCCAGATCAGCCCCTCACGGCTGAAGACCACTCGATAATCGACCGGTGACACCACCGCACCACTACCTGCCGCCAGCCGCAGGTCTCGCCCCGTCTCGACTGAGACTGCGTGTATCGCCTGCACCACCCCTGCCGGATCACTCATCGGATTGGGAAACTCTCCCGACGAATTGGCCCCGCCGCCGCGCGTGTAGACCACCCATTTCCCGTCATAGGTGAATGTCAGATCCGTGATCTCCTGGCCAGTGTCCTCGTTGTATTGAGTCAGTTGTCGCGCCTCGAAGCGTGGCCCCTCGGCTATCCAGATGTTTCGCTTGCCCTCGGCGTTGAAGACCCACGCCAGCCGATCCCCGACCGGCGAGGCTGTCAGCTCCTCCGGAAACGGTGCGCTGAGCACCTCTTCGATCTTCAGCCCGCTATCGCTGCCTGCTGCCTGCGGTCTTTCAATGCCAGGGCCGCCAACCTGAAGCATTACTGCCAGTATTGAAAAGAGTGTGATCGCCAAATTTTTGATGGTCATAACAGAAACAGGGGAATGTGACATATCGATCCCGGTGAGACAAAGTTTGACAATGGCCTCTCCCGGGTAGCCTGATGAAAACCTTCCCGGCTGACGCCGCCGCTGCATGTTTCCCGACGAGCGGACTTTATCACAATTTGCCCCGATTGCTGAGGTCGGCGTGATCAATGGCGAGGGTTATCGCGCAGGAATTTACCAGTCCAGGATCGTTCGACGCCGGCGATGGCTTCGGGCGGGCCGCAGGCGATGATTTCGCCACCACGATCACCACCCTCGGGGCCGAGGTCGATGATCCAGTCGGCAGTTCTGATGACATCGAGGTTGTGCTCGATGACAACGATTGAGGCTCCGGCGTCGAGCAGCCTCCTGAAAGAGGTCAGCAGCTTGTTGATATCGTCAAAGTGGAGCCCGGTGGTCGGTTCATCGAAGATGTAGAGCGAGCGGTCGCCAGCCTTCTTTGTCAGGTAGGAGGCAAGCTTGACCCGTTGGGCCTCGCCACCGGAGAGGGTCGTGGCCGACTGGCCGAGTCGCAGATAGCCAAGTCCGACATCGTCAAGCACCCGCAACCTGGCCGCGATGCGCTGTGAATGGGAGAAGAAGCCGATCGCCTCGCGCACCGTCATCTGCAACACTTCGTGGATATTGCGCCCACGATACCTGATGTCGAGGACCGAAGATTTGAAGCGGGTTCCCTTGCACTCTTCGCAGACCAGTTCGACATCGGCGAGGAACTGCATCTCGACGGTGACGGTTCCGTCGCCATCACACTTGTCACAGCGCCCGCCGGGGACATTGAAGGAGAAGTATCCCGCATTGAAGCCCCGTGTCTGTGCCTCACGAGTCGAGGCAAACGCCTCGCGGATGATATCGTAGATTTTGACATAGGTCACCGGATTGGAGCGCGGCGTGCGCCCGATCGCCGACTGATCGACGAGGACGACATCGTCAAGATGCTTGCCGCCATCGATCGACGTAAACTTCCCGACCGGCCCCTGCCATTCGCCGCGAAGGTGCTTCAATCCGGCATAGAGGCAGTCGTGAACCATCGTCGATTTGCCCGATCCCGAGACGCCGGTGATGCAGACCAGCGAGTTGAGCGGAATCATGACATCGATATCCTTGAGGTTGTGCTCGCGAGCTCCGCGCAGGTGGAGCGCATTGGCCAAAGACGTCTGCGCTTCACGCGTTGACCGGATCTGGCATTCGCCACGCAGGTATTTTGCCGTCAGCGATGATTCGTGAGAAAGCAGCTCATCGTAAGATCCCTCGCAAATTACTTCACCGCCAAGTTCGCCCGCCCCGGGGCCGATGTCGAGAATGTGATCGGCAGCACGCATCATCTCGGAGTCATGCTCGACGACAAGCACCGTGTTGCCGATGTCACGCAGGTTTTCCAGCAGCCTGATCAGTCGGGCACTGTCACGCGGATGGAGCCCGATGCTCGGTTCATCGAGGACGTAGAGCGCGCCAACCAGCGATGATCCAAGGTGGGTCGCCAACTGAATACGCTGCGCCTCCCCTCCGGAGAGGGTCGCTGCCAGCCGGTCGAGTGTCAGGTAATCGAGACCGACATCGAGCAGGAACTTCAGTCGTGAGCCGATCTCGGCCAGCAGTCGCTCGGCAATCACCTTTGATTCGCTGCTCAGCTCCAACCCGGCGAAGAATTGCATCGCCGCACTGATCGACATCCGACAGACCTCCGGCATCGTTCGCCCGCAGAGACGCACATCGAGCGCTTCCCGGCGCAGTCGCCCGCCGCGACACTCTCCACAGGTCGCATATCCGCGATATTTCGAGAGGAAGACCCTGACGTGCAGCTTGTATTTCTTCGTTTCCAGCCAGTCAAAGGTGCCGCGCACTCCCGGAAACGGATCCTCACCATCGATCACCAGCCGCTGCTCCTCGGCTGTCAACTCGTCAAAGGGCGTGTTCATCGAGATCTTTTTGCGCCGCGCAAACTTCTTCAATTCGGTTTGCCACCAGTCAAACTGCGGCTTCGTCATTGGCTCGATTGCCCCTTCAGCCAGCGAGAGACGGCGATTCGGTATTACCAGGTCGAGGTCGAGGCCGATCGTGTTGCCGAATCCCTGGCAAGTCGGGCAGGCACCATACGGATTGTTGAAGCTGAAGAGTCGCGGCTCGGGTGGCAGATACTCGATCCCGCATTGACGGCACCCGAACTTTTCCGAAAAGACGAGCTG
>CAIKMY010000288.1 GCA_903828635.1 uncultured Acidobacteriota bacterium | reverse complement strand
TTCCTGCTTCATCACGCGCGCGCGACAGCGGGCGCTCGAATCAGAGATCATTATCGTCAATCACCATCTCTTCTTTGCCGATCTGGCATTGCGCGGGAGGGAGTGGGGGCAGGTGTTGCCGGATTATGATGCGGTAATTTTTGATGAGGCGCACCAGATAGAAGATGTCGCGATGCAGTATTTCGGGGCGACGGTGACCAGCTATCAGGTGAGCGACCTGCTGGGAGATCTGAACCGACTGAGTCTGGCAGATCGGGAGTCGGTGGTTGAGGTGACGCGGGCGTCAACTCGTGTCGGGGCATTGGCGGATCAGTTCTGGCTCAACTTTGCCGGGACTGATGAGGGAAAGCTGGTGCTCCATCGGTCGGCCTTCTTTCGCGGACGTGGGGATAAAGCTGATGAGCCAACGCCAAAGGGGGAGCGTTTTCTTGCTCTGCGCAACGCGCTTGATCGACTGATTGCGACGATAAGAGTAATTCGGGATGCGCCGCCCGAGGTTGAATCGCTTTTGCGGCGCACGGAGCAGTTGCGATTTGACCTTGAGTTCATCATTCTGGTTGAGTCTGAGTCTGACACTTTCGTCCGCTGGGCAGAGCGGCGCGGGCGCTCGGTGGTTTTGCAGGCGATGCCGATCGATACCTCATCGATCCTCAATGATCGGCTATTCAGTGAGAACAAGACAGTTATTCTGACATCAGCGACACTGACGACCAATGGATCGTTCGATTTCATCCGCAACCGGCTGGGCATTGTAAAGGCGGCTGAGATGGTCGCTGAATCGAGTTATGATTATGGCCGCCAGGCACTGCTTTACCTCCCACCACGAATGCCTGACCCGCGGGAGAGTCGCTTTGCCGAGGCCGCCTCAAGTGAAATTGTGCGACTGTTGCGTGCCTCGCGGGGGAGAGCCTTTGTACTCTGCACAAGCAGCGCGCAGATGGTCAACCTGCGAAGAATGGTTGAGCCGGAGGTCGATTTCCCGATCTTCATGCAGGGTGATGGTTCGAACTCCGGCGTTCTCGATCGTTTTCGGCGGACACCGCATTCGGTGCTCTTTGCCACCGCAGGTTTCTGGCAGGGGGTTGATGTCCGTGGAGAGGCGCTTTCGTGTGTGATCATCGACAAGCTGCCATTTGCCGTTCCGTCGGATCCGGTGGTTGCCGCGAGGCAGCGCTTCATCGAGCGCCAGGGGCGCAGTAGTTTTGGCGAGTATTCAGTGCCGGCAGCCGTGATCACGCTCAAGCAGGGGGTGGGACGGCTGATCAGGAGCGCGACCGATCGCGGTGTGCTCTCCATCCTCGATCCGCGGATTGTCACTAAATCCTACGGCCAGAACTTTCTGCAGAGCCTGCCGCCATGCCGCATAACAAGGCAGATCGAGGAGGTCGAGGCCTTCTTCAGCTCGGGAATGGATCCCTCTGGCGTGGTGGTGGACGAATGGCACGAGCCGGAGAGAGTGGGTGAGTGATATCGATGACTGATAACAATAGTACAAACAATAATATAAATGTTATTGGCAGCAGGATTGGTTACGCGGCGAGACTGGGATTATTGTTGCTGATGATGATTGCCCGGGGGGCGGGCGCGGTCGCACAGACGCCGGCGACCGGAAGTGCGCCTGTGGTCGGACCGACCGGGGTGCAATGGGAGGAGGTTGGGCGAGAGGCGAACGACCTGCTGCTGCGTTACCTGCGGATTGACACCACTAATCCCCCTGGCAATGAGATCGCTGCGGCCGGATTCTTTGCCGCAATATGTCAGCGGGAGGGGATCGAGCATCGGGTCTTCGAGCCGGCTCCCGGGCGTGGCATCATCTGGGCACGCCTGCGTGGTGATGGCAGTCAGCGCCCGTTGATCCTGCTTAATCATCTCGATGTTGTGCCACACAGTCCTGAGCACTGGTCGACCGGCGCCTTTGCCGGGACCATCAAGGGAGACTTCATCTATGGCCGTGGCGCGATGGACATGAAATCGCTGGGCATCGCCCAGTTCATGGCGATGCTGCTTTTGAACCGCGCCCGGGTTCCCCTTCGTCGTGATCTGATCTTTCTGGGAACAGCCGATGAGGAGGCGGGGGGACTGATGGGTGCCGGTTGGTTTGTCAGGAATCACCCGGAATTGCTGGGAAAGGCCGAGTTTCTCCTCAACGAGGGTGGAAGCAATTACGTCGAGGATGATGGGCGGGTGCGTGCTGTCGGCATCTCGCCGGCGGAGAAGACACCGGCGTGGTTACGGCTGACAGCACGGGGAGAGCCGGGCCATGCCTCGATTCCAAGAGCTGAGTCGTCGGTCAACCGGTTGCTACGTGCTCTCAGTCGCCTGGTCGATTATTCGTCACCTTTAAAACTGACACCAGCGGTCGAGCAGGCCTTTCGCTCATTCTCACCACTGATGGAGGGGCGCGAGGCGGCACGTTTTGCCAACCTGCGAGCCGCAATTACCGATCCCGATTTTGTCATGTCGCTTGAGGCTGATCCGCCGATGAAGGCGCTCTTCCATAATACCATTTCGATCACCATGCTCAGCGGCAGCAGCAAGATCAACGTCATCCCGCCGTTGGCCACGGCCGAGATCGACACACGGCTGGTACCGGGCGAAAATCTGGCACGGTGGATCGAAGAGATCAGAGGGGTGATTCGTGATCCGAACATCAGCATCGAGCCGATCCTCGCCTTCGAGGGCAACGAGTCGCCAACGGAGACGGCGCTCGTCAGGTCGATCCGGGCGACGCTTGTGCGGCGACATCCGGGAGCGCTCATTACTCACCCGGTGGTTGCCGGCTTCACCGACAGCCATTACTTTCGCGAAGCGGGGATTGCCAGCTATGGATTTTCACCATTCCTCGCCCCGCCGGGGAGGCTGGGACAGGGGTACCATGGCAATGACGAGAGGATCGGGCGTGAGGCCTTCACTGCCGGCATCCGGTTTCTTTACGAGGCAGTTGAGGACCTGGCCAGGTAGGAAGCAGCTCAGAGGAGGTCACCAATGAAAGCAATCGTTCTCAGTGAACTTGGAGATCCGGATAATCTTCATTTAAT
>CAIKMY010000287.1 GCA_903828635.1 uncultured Acidobacteriota bacterium | reverse complement strand
GGGATCATGAATATCATGCTGGTCAGCGTTACCGAGCGGACACGGGAGATCGGCATTCGCAAAAGCCTTGGCGCGCGGCGCACTGACATCCTGCGCCAGTTTCTGATCGAGGCTGTGACCCTTTCGGCAATTGGGGGCGCCGTCGGTGTCCTGATCGCCTGGTTTGCCGGGCGCGTCATTACCCAGGTTTTCTTCCCGACCTACCTCTCGGTAACGGCGGTCATTGTTGCTGTCGCCGTGTCGGGAATCGTCGGCATACTCTCCGGTATCCTGCCGGCGCGCAAGGCCGCGCTGCTCGATCCGATCGTTGCCCTGCGCGCGGAGTGATACCATGAGAATTATTCGCAGTGATATTCGTGAAAACCTGAAGATGGCTCTGGCCACCCTGCTCGCCAACAAGCTGCGCTCGTTCCTGACGGTTCTCGGCGTCGTCATTGGTGTTGTCACCGTCATGGCCATCGCCTCGATCATCAGTGGCATCGATTACGCCGTCACCAAACAGGTCGAATCGTTTGGCACCAACTCCATCTTCATCACCAAATTTGAGTCAGGAGTCAGGTTCGGACCGCCAAAGCGCGAGGAGCGCATGCGCAAGAGCCTGACCTACGACGATGCCATGGCGATCGCCACGCTCCCGGCCGTCTCCCTTGCCGTACCACTCCTCAATATTTCCAACGACTATTTCGGACGCAAGATCTCCGTCAAGGCACAGGGCAAGGAATCGGCGGCCGTCAGCCTCCAGGGTACTCTTGCCGAATATGAGAATGCCGGTATCTGGGTCCTCTCCTCCGGGCGATTCTTTACCAGGGCCGAGAACGAGAGTCGCGATACCGTCTGTGTCATTGGGGCCACTGTCGCCGAGCAGTACTTTCCGCTCATGAATCCACTCGACAAGCTGCTGACCATCGGCGGGCGCGAGTTCCGCGTAATCGGGGTGCTCGAAAAGCGCGAACAACTCTTCGGCGGAGGAGAGGGCAGCAACGACGAGAACAATGTCATCTTCGTTCCTTACTCAGTCTCGCTCAAGCTCAAGCCAAACGCTGAGGATGTCTTTATTCTCGCGATTGCCCGGCCGGGTTTTCTCAGCCAGGCACTTGATCAGGTGACCGAGTTGCTCCGTGTTCGCCGCCAGGTTCCTCTCGACAAACCCAACAACTTTGGCATCTCCACTGCCGATTCAATCATCGAGACTTTTCGCTCGATCACTTTTGGCGTCGCCATCGCCATGGTGGCCATCTCCTCGGTCGGGCTGCTCGTCGGCGGTATTGGCGTCATGAATATCATGCTCGTCTCCGTCACCGAGCGCACGCGCGAGATTGGCATTCGCAAGGCGATTGGTGGTCGTCGTCGTGACATCATGTGGCAATTTCTGATCGAGGCTATGACCCTCACCGGACTCGGCGGGGTCGTCGGTCTCATCTTTGGCTGGCTCATTACCCTGCTTATCAGACTGATCGTTCCCTCCTATGTGCCGCTCTGGGCACCGGTCGTTGGTCTCTTCTCAAGTGTCGGCATCGGTCTCGTCTTTGGTCTGTGGCCTGCCTGGAAGGCCTCAAGCCTCGACCCTATCACCGCTCTGCGCTATGAATAGTGCTTGTTGACAAGACAATATGATAAATATAACTTACCAGGTCGGATCCGCTTTGCCTGCTAACAATGAAATCCTCTTCGAGCAGCGTGACTTTGTCCTGGTCGCTGCCGGTTTCATCCTCGGTGTGCTCGCGATCATTGGCGGCCTTTATTATAGTGGTGGGCCTCCGGCGCTCGGCCCGATCACCGGTATCTTTGACAAGATTGGGTCGACTGCCAGCAACTCGCGCCAGGCAACACCAACTCCACAGCCAGGGCAGCCCTCTAACCCGGCTGCCGGTGAGCAGACACTTCGAGTCAGGCTCAATGGCCTCTCGATTCACAAATGTGCCGGCTATGAGTGCGAAACCATTGCCACCCTGCCGCTTGGGGCTCGCGTCACACTTCTTGGCCAGTGCAACTCCAGCACCGGTGAGGAGTGGTGCAAAATCCGCAGCAGTAATGGTGAGGGATGGGTTAGTCGCTATTATCTGGAGTAGTCTGCGGATTCGGCCTGAAGATCTGACGTGAGGCACGCTCGTAGGCCCGCAGGCAGTCGAGCCATTCAAGGATGTGCTCCAAGACCTCTTCCCGGTTCACTTCGTTGAGCATTTCGTGTCGGGCATGAGCATAGATCCTGTAGCTGGCATTGCGAATGCCCATCGCGCGGTAGGTCTCCGCCAGAAACTCGCATCCGCGTCCCTGCCTGTTGACGGGATCATGACGACCGGAAAAGAGATAGATCGGCAGGTTTTTCCGAATCTTCGCGCGATTCCCGGGTTGAGCAATCCTGACAATCGCCGCCAGAAAGTCGACCCAGAAACTGGTCGTCGCGATGAATCCACATCCAGGATCGGCGATGTAACGGTCAACCTCGGCTTCATTCCGGGAAAGCCAGTCAAATGATGTCCGGTTTGGTGCGAATTCCCGATTGAAGGCGTCGAAGGTGAGCCTGTTGATAATATCACTGCGTCCTCGGGGTCCAAGTCGCCACCGCTCGCATTGCGCGATTATTCTGCCGAGATGAACCATCGGTCCAACCTCGCCGCTGGCCCCTGAAAGAATCATGGCATCAGGCAGATCCGGTCGCTCAAAGGCGATCTGCTGCCCGATGAAGGTTCCCATACTGTGGCAGAAGAGGTAGACGGGGAGGTGCGGAAAGACGGCATGTTCTGCCTCGCAGAGTTCAATGGCATCGCTGACCAGCAGGTTCCATCCGCCCTCATCACCGATGTACCCAAAAGCCTCCGGACTCGCCGCCGTCCGCCCGTGTCCGCGCTGGTCGTGAGCAAAGACCTGATAGCCATTTTCTGTCAGTGTTTCGGCGAGGATCTCGTAGCGCCCGGCATGTTCCGCAAGGCCGTGGAGAATGTGGACGACTCCGCGACCGATCTCATATTCCGGACTCCAGTGGTAGACTGTCAGCGGTGTTCCATCCTTGGCGATGTGCGTCAGCAGCTCGATTTTCATTCTTTTACCGCCCTCTTCGCGATGCCTTGCTGGTCAGTCTCCTCGCGCAGATAACTGAAGGCGATCCCGACCTGCCCAAGATAGTAAGTTGCCCAGATCAGGTAGCCGCTGAATGGTATCTCTGTTCTGAACTTGTCTGCGGCAATAATCGAGTCGGAGATCATAAAGAGGATTGCGCCAGTCGCGGCCCAAGGTGTCGGGAAGCCGGCCCAGAGGCAGGAGACGACCATCAGCGTGATTGCGCAGATGTAGATCGTCACCGGCAGCGCCATGGTTCCCAGTCCCGGAGCGAGCCACCTGGCAAATAGTATGCTGAAGAGCAGAATCGCTGCCGTCACTGCCAGCCGCCCGAAACCTGGTCGCAGTGGCCGCCTCCACCTTCGTGCAAAAATAATGATGTAGGTGATATGCGCCAGCAGGAAGGCTGACAGACCGAGAAGGAAAGATTGCTCGATTCTCAGGGCAAGCAGAACGTCTCCGAGGCAGGAGAACCCGAGGGCGGCAGCGAGCAGCGTCATTCCGCCCGGCCATCGATGATCTGCCGCACGCCGCAGGGCAAGTACGGCCAGAGCGCCGATCGCCAGCGCCTTGATCAGCGGCCTGCCGGGATAGTTACCCAGCGAGGATGTCAGCAGATAGGCCACTCCGCCAATGACCGAGATCACCCAGTAGATCCGGTCGCGATTGCCACCTTCCAGGTCGGTACCCATAAGTCTGTCCAAGGCCTCAGGACTGAGGAATAAGTATCAGTTTCCCGGTCGTCTTTCGGCCCTCGAGCAGCCGGTGTGCCTCTGCCGCCTGTGACAGAGGCAGCGTCTCTTCAATGCGCAATCTGATTTCACCGCGCTCCACCTCACCAAGAACCTCACTGGCGCGCCACTCCAGCTCCTCACGCGTTGCAGTGTAGTGGGCAAGGCTCGGCCGTGTCAGAAAGAGAGAGCCTCTCTGCGCCAGCACCGCCGGGTCAAATGGAGCCACTGCCCCGCTCGACTGGCCGAAGAGCGCCAGCATCCCTCGCGGTGCAAGGCAGTTGAGGCTCTTCATAAAGGTGTCACGCCCCACTGAATCATAGACCACCTCTACGCCACGTCCATCTGTCAGGCGCCGCACTTCCTGCTCGAAGTCCTGTTTGGTGTAGAGAATTACCTCGTCAGCCCCGGCTGCTCGTGCGAGATCCCCCTTGGCCTCGGTTGAGACCGTGCCAATCGCTCGCGCCCCGACACGCTTTGCCATCTGAATCAGCAGCAATCCCATTCCACCCGCCGCGGCATGAATCAGCGCTGTCTCTCCTGCTTTCAGCGCGTGAACCGATGTCGTCAGATAATGAGCCGTCATCCCCTGTAACATCGCCGCCGCCGCTTCAACCTCACTCAGCTTCTCCGGAATTCTTACCAGCTTCCAGGCGGGAACAACCGCATAGCCCGCATAGGCTCCAATCTGCATCGCATAGGCAACCCGATCCCCAACCGCAACGCCGGTCGTCCCCTCACCAATCGCCGTCACTACCCCCGCTCCCTCCATCCCCGGAATGAAAGGGCGTGGCAGAGGATAGAGACCTGTCCGATGATAGACGTCTATATAATTCAGCCCGATCGCCCCAAGCCTGACCAGCGCCTCGCCCGGCCCCGGGCTCGGTGCTTTTGCCTCGCGCCAGACCAGAGCCTCCGGCCCGCCACACTCCTCAACCACGATTGCCTGCATCCTGACATCTTCTCCGGCTATATTCATTGGCTAAATCCTCTCCTCACTCTCCTCACTCTCCTCACTCTCCTCACTCTCCTGCTCACTCTCCTGCTCACTGGAGCTTATCTTCTCATACGGTTCGCAATATCCGCCATTGTAACCGCTCATCCCATCACCGCCAATCGGATTCACCCCCTCATAATCGTCATTGATCACCCGCGCCGATAAACTTACCCGACACCATCAGCCCAAATGCGGAGACTACAATTTCCGGATTGCCAATCCATGCGCTACAATCAGTTGTCGTATTATTCCGGCTTTGCCGGACAACATAATTTTATTCAGGGAGTGACTCGATCCGTGAAGAATTTTCTGGAGACCCAGATGGGCAGGGAAGTCGATATCACCTGCGAAGGCGCCACTGTCAGCGGGCGCATCGTCAGGATCGATGGTGATGTCCTCCACGTGGAAAAAGATGGCGTCATCTGCTACGTCAGCATCCCGAGGATCGTCGTTATCTGGGAGCAGCGCGAGAAGAAAGTGCAGTCGCCCGGCTTCACCAATCGCTCCTGATGTAGTAGCCAGAGCCACAGGTCAGAGCCGGGGGCGCTGCTTCCGTGGTGGCAGCGGTACGCGCCGATAGCCGACGATGCGCTCTCCCCAGTAGTCTGAAAAGAACGATCTCGTTACCCCTTGCGAACTGGACGCATGATAAAACGAGAACGAATCCCGGACTATGCCGACATGCGTCAGGTCGCTGAAAAAGACCAGTGTCCCGAATTCGCCCTGCTCACTCTCGTCGGCCTCCGGCAACTCCTCCCATAACATTCTTGCCGATCTTCTCTTCAGGTCGACGCCAGACTGACTGAAGACTCTCCAGATGAGCCCTGAACAGTCGAAACCTCTTTCGTCCGTCCCTCCATCAAGATAGGGGATCCCGAGGCGCTGCTGAATCTCTTCGTATAGACGGGCCTGCAGATTGGCTTTCTGAGATGAGGCCCTGCTGAATGATGGTGATATCGGTTCCGTTGCCGGCGGATCCTGAGCAAACGCGAGCCCCGGGCTCACACAGAACAGCGCGGCCAGTATCAGGATCACCAAATCTCCTGCCTGACGCATCGCCTGCTGCTCCTGATCGCGATCCGGCCGGAAAGGCGGGCTGCCTATCTCAGAATCGAGGGCGCTCGCCTGTAACCAGTGATCCTCTCTCCCCAATAGCCTTCAAGCGAGGAGAGTGTCACTCCCTGTGATCGCGAGGCATGGTAAAAACTCTTTGCATCACGAATGATCCCGACGTGCTTCAAGCCATTGAAGAAGACCAGCGTCCCGAACTGTCCCTTCTCCTCATCAGTCGCCTCCGGCAACTGGTGCCAGAGCGAACGGGCCGCTACCCTCTCAAAATCGCCGCCAACAGATTGGAAGACCTTCCAGACAAAACCCGAACAATCGTACCCGCGATCATCCGCTCCGTAAAAACGATACCTGATACCCAGCCTCCGCGTGATCTCACGGTACAGCAGCGCATTTGTCTCACTCAGCATGAATACCGGGCGCGATAAAAGCTCTTCGGTCCTCAACAGCGGCAAAACGAGCTTTGTCAGGTCCCTGGGGTCCACGCTTATTGACTGACCGGGCAGCACCGATGCCAGCTTTAACCTCTTCTCCTGCGCTTTACCCGTAAATGCCACCAGTGAGATCAAAACTATCGAAAGCAGAGCCTGGAATATCAGTTTCATTTATCTCGTCTCCAGTGTCTTTCAGCGCTCATCCCGCGCTCATCCCGCGCTCATCCCGCAGCCAGTCTATAAGCCGCTTCATTTCACTTGATATACATAAACTGATGTAGAACCCGACGTGCGATCGAAATCATTCCCACTTACCATTCGTCCTTATCATTCGTCGCACGAGATGATTGCCGTTGACCAGTCACCTGATCGGGTCAGCGATATCCAGGGCCACCAGCGGCTTCCGAGAAACAGCTGTTAGCCGGGAAACAGGCATGAACTCAGAGCCTGCCATAGAGCCATACACCAAACGGCCATGCACCAAACGGCTAAACACCAAACGGCTAAACACCAACTTGATTTAATGCAACGCATATTAATCCAAAATTTTGGAAATGTCACGCGAGATGTGGATTTCCTCAGGTAAAGTTGCCACGACATAAGACAAAAGTCTCCGCCCGAAAATCGCATATCCGGACGATCTTCTCCTTCTTTTCTTTCTTGTTGGAATCTAATACATGCTATTTAAAATCGCGGCTCCGGTGACGATTCTTGTTGCCCCCATTGTTGAATTCAATCTGTCGAAGTTATACTGATTTGATTGTGGTTGTGGTTGATTTGACAGGCACGGTCACTGGCTGCGGGAAGCTGTATTCCTTCTTCACACTCCTATCAGTGTCGTGATAACGAATAATACTCAGGGAACAGATCTGTCAGGTTATGAAGGTAGCAATTCTGGGGACGAGGGGGATTCCGGCAAATTACGGCGGCTTCGAGACATTTGCTGAGCAGCTGGGGAGCCGGATGGCGGCGCGCGGCCATGACGTTACCGTTTATTGTCGTCGCCATTATTCGGTTGGCGGGAGGCAGAATTACAAGGGGGTAAACCTTGTAGTCCTGCCGACGATTCGTCACAAATACTTCGACACGGTAGTCCACACATTTCTCTCCGTGCTTCATGCCGCGCTTCGAGGCTATGATGTCATTCTGATCTGCAACGCAGCCAACAGCATCTTCGCCTTCTGGCCGCGGATCTTTGGGACGCCGACACTGGTCAATGTTGACGGGCTGGAGCGAAAACGCAAGAAGTGGAACTGGCTCGGCCGTCGATATTATCAGTTGTCAGAATGGCTTTCGACTTTTCTGCCAACGGCGATTGTCACCGATGCCAGGGTCATCCAGGATTACTACGCCACCCGCTATCATAAGCAGTCGGAGATGATTGCCTATGGTGCAGAGGTTGCGAGAAGGGCCGATCCGGAGAGACTGCGGCAGTTTGGCCTCGAGACGGATCAATATGTGCTTTATGTTAGCCGACTGGAGCCGGAGAACAATGCCCACCTCGTCATCGAAGCCTATCGCGAGGTGAAGACCGACTGGCCGCTGGTGATCGTTGGTGGTGCTCCGTATGCGAAGGATTACATCGCCCGGTTGAAGAGCACCTCTGACCCGCGAGTCCGTTTCACCGGGTTTGTCTTTGGTGAGGATTACCGGGCATTGCAGCAGAATGCTTTCTGCTATGTTCATGCAACCGAGGTGGGTGGAACCCATCCGGCGCTGATCGAGGCGATGGGTGCCGGCAACTGTGCGCTGACGCTGCGGACACCTGAGAATGTCGAGGTGGTTGGCACCGCAGGGATAGTGTACGATTCGGTCAAAGACCTGACACGGCAGTTGCAGCGTGTCATTGACAGGCCAGGGATAATTGGTGAATACCGGCGACTGGCGATGGCGCGAGTGCTTGATTTATATAACTGGGAGCAGATTACCGATCTCTACGAGGAGCTCTTCGAGCGGTTGAGTGGCGGGTTGAAAGGGCAAGGTCCGAAGACGCAGCATTCTGCCGGTTCGTCGCCATCTCTCGCTGATGAAGACAGTCCGAAGGTCTCAGGTTGATATTCTGCGCATGTTACCGGGTACCGGACAGGTATACTTGACATGGATGATTCGCGAGTTCGATCCTTGAGAGACTCACGGGGATCGATCCTGATGCTTTTCTGGAACCACCGTGGCCTGATCAGGTCGATGGTCAGGCGTGATATTTCGCAGCGATATCGGGGCTCATTCCTCGGCCCATTCTGGACGATCGTGACACCGGCGGTGCAGATCGTCATCTTCACGATCATCTTCTCGGGCATCTTTCAGGCTCGATTTGGCAGTGAGAGCGGGCCGCTTGGTTTTGCCGTCTATCTCTTCTGCGGCCTCTTGCCATGGCTTTCGCTTGGTGAATCGGTTCAGCGCTCGACGACAACGATGATCGAGAATTCCAACCTCGTCAAGCGAGTGGTCTTCCCGATTGATCTGTTGCCGGTCAATATTGTCCTTGCCTCGCTCGTTCAGCAGTTGCTGGGGACACTGGTGTTGTTGCTGGCGGCGCTGTTGTTCGAGTCGGTGTTTCACCCGACGATTCTCTGGCTGCCGGCACTGCTTCTGCCGCAACTACTGCTGACGATTGGTCTTGGATGGATTGCCGCCAGCCTGGGCGTCTTTCTGCGTGACACGCCGCAGATGGCCCAGTTGCTGCTCATGACCTGGATGTACCTGACACCGATCTTCTATCCCGAATCGATCATTCCGGCAGAGTATCGGTGGCTGGTGAGAATCAATCCGATGGCCCCGCTGATTCGCAGCTACCGGATGATTGTTCTCGAAGGAAGAATGCCGGATTGGCAGGGTTTGGCGATCACAACTCTCTTTGCGCTCGCCACATTTGTGGTTGGCCATTGGTGGTTTTCACGGACGAAAAGATTCTTCGCCGATGTGCTCTGACAGGAATGGTTATTCCTCCTCATATTCACGAAGGCCAGATCGGTTCCGTGGGGGGGGCATAAACGGAGAGCGCATTGGGACGAGTGCTGATGCCGCCTGACGATCATGGCTGCCGGCCATGTCACGCGCGGCATTCTGCTCGGCATAATCGCGCAGCATCTCAAAGAAGCGATTGAACTCCTGCTGCATGCGCTCCATGCGCTCGCGAAGGTTGAGGATGATCTCGACGCCGGCGAGGTTGACGCCCATCTCACGCGTCAACTGGAGGATCATCTCCAGACGCTCAAGATCCTCCTCGGTGTAGAGTCTGACATTGCCCACCGAGCGTGATGGCTTGAGCAGTCCCTCGCGTTCGTAAAGTCGCAGCGTCTGCTGATGAACGCCATAGTAATCGGCGACGGCACTGATCGTGTAGCCTTTGACTTTTCGCTTTGATCCGGACCCTTTTGTGTTCATGCTTTCTACTCGAGTCCGAGCCCCAACTCGGATCGCGGATTCTCCGGGTTGCGCCTGGCAAATTCCCGCAGCAGCGTCTTCGAGTCCTCGTCGATGATCGTTGGCAGCGTGATCTTCACCTCGACATACTGGTCACCACGCGTTTGGCTGCGAAGGCTTGGCGCTCCCTTCTCACGCAGGCGAAAGACCTGTCCCGTCTGGGTTCCCGGAGGGATGCGTAACTGGGCCTTGCCGCTGATTGTTGGTACTTCGATCCTCGCTCCAAGCGCCGCCTCCGGGAGGGTGATCGGTATCGTACAATGAATATTATCACCCTTGCGGGTAAAGATGGGGTGCGGGGAGACTTTGGTGACGATCATCAGATCCCCCGGCGGCCCTCCATGAATGCCAATGTTGCCCTTGCCAACCAGTCTCACCTGCGAACCGGTGTCAACTCCGGCCGGGATGCGCACCTTGATCGCCTCCGCTTTCGGGATCAGCCGCTGTCCCCGACACGAAGGGCAGTGGCTGCGTTTCCTGCCAGTTCCGTGGCAATCGGAACAGTCTCGATTGATGCTCAGAAAACCGCCTCCGGTCGAGACCTTGCCACTGCCGCTGCACGCAGCACAGCTGACCTGGGTATCAGTCGATTCGCCACTCCCGTGACAGACACCGCAGGGCTCAGACCTTTTGATGGTGATGTTCTTTGTCAGTCCGTTGATCGCTTCCTCAAAGCTCAAAGAGAGTGCCAGCTCGATATTGGTGCCAGCCCGGGGCTGCGCTTTCGCCTCCGCCTGAGTACGCATGTTTTTCATTAACTCGTCGATCAGGTTGCGCACACCGCCACCGCCACCTGCTCTCTCCGGGTCGATATTCCAGTTGAAGTCGGGTGGAAAACCCGACCATCCACCCGGTGCCTGCTGCCGCTGGTTGTGGATGTTCTGGTTATAAGCCCCGTGCTGATCGTAAATTTCCCGTTTTGCCTGGTCAGAAAGGATTTCGTGCGCCTCGGTGATCTGTTTGAACTTCTCCTCCGCCGCTTTATCCCCGGGATTGACGTCCGGATGATACTTTCGCGCCAGTCGCCGATAGGCCTTGCGGATCTCCTCCGGAGTCGCCGTGCGCTTGACGCCAAGTGTCAGGTAATGATCTTTGTGTTGAGTCATAACAACCCGCAGGATTCAGAATAAAACCGGGAAGCGGTTCGAGCGGCAATCGCTTGATCCGGACGTCAAAACCAGGCAGATGAGTAAACCGATAATCAGTCGGTCTTTACCGGAATCTGGTAACCGGTGGAGCGGCGCTTCGGCAGCGTCACTCTGAGTACCCCGAGTTCCAGCTCGGCAGTGATACCGCCGGCGTCGATGCCACCTGAGAGTCGGAAACTTCTCTCAAATTTGCCGTAGCCGCTTTCGACACGCTGGAAAGATTCGCGATTGGCTTCGCGATCCCAGCGGCGCTCACCTCGCAGCAGCAGGTTATTGTCGACTACCTTGATGTCGATCCCCGAACTCTCAACCCCGGGCAACTCGGCTGTCAGAATGAACTCATCTGCCGTCTCGTAGATGTCAACCGCCGGAGTCCAGACCGCACCGGGCCCGGGTTCCGCCGGCATGACGTTGACTCTCCTGACCAGCTGCGTCAGCTGGTCTTCGATCGCCGCAAGGTCGCTCAATAATCGGTGTTGTCTCACCATGGATGACATCGCGGGTGGAAGGGGACCCCGCCACCCGCGCTCCCCTGTTACTGGTTGCTGCTCGTTACTTCTTCTCGTCGACGTCGATATACTCGGCATCGATGACATCGTCCGGCGCCGAGGAGGTGCTGGTGCCACCGGTCGATTCCGAGGCCCCGGCGGCACTTGCTGCGCCACTTGCCGCCCCGCTCGCCTGCTGTTGGTAGAGTGCCTCGGCGATTCGGTGCGAAACCCGATTGACATTCTCCAGCTGTGCCTTGAACTGGTCGGAATTGTTCGACTCGACGGCGCTCTTCGCCTCCGCCAGGACCTTCTCCGCCTCCGAGATCAGCCCGACCGGGATCTTCTCCCGATTTTCGTTGATCGTCTTCTCCATCTGATAGACCAGAGAATCGAGCCGGTTCTTGTCCTCGATCGCCTCGCGCTTCTTCTTGTCCTCGTCTGCGTGCGTGTCCGCATCCCGTGTCATCCGGTCAATCTCGTCCTTTGAGAGACCCGATGATGCCGTGATC
>CAIKMY010000286.1 GCA_903828635.1 uncultured Acidobacteriota bacterium | reverse complement strand
CTCAGGCGCACAGATCCTCCCACCCAAATGGCCGGCACTGCATCTGCCGAAGGTGCTGATCGGCGCAGACTCGAATCTCTTCCCGCGCCCGAATCGATAAGCGGCGAGCCCGGCTGCGCTCCTCTTCGAGCAGACGGAAGAATTGATGCAGATCGAGCACCTCCCCCGGCAAGTCGACCCGATCCTCGGCCGACTCCCCGCGCAGATCGATCGTCTTCGCGAAGCCCACTCCCTGCCGCTCGACCCACCGTCGGATCTCACCCGCCGGCAGCGGCGCGGCGATGACCAGCCCCCCTCCCGAGATCGACTCCGGAATAACCTCCTCCAGCTGCGCGACACGAATCTCTGGAAACTCCGCCTGCAACTCGTCAAGCGTGCTCCGCGTCCGATTGAAGACCGTCACGCCCCCCTTCCCGATGAGCCAGGGCAGCATCTCGCGAACCAACTTCCCCGCCCCAAGTACGCTCATCGACGGAACCGCTCGAAAATAGCGCGCTGCCAGGCTCCCGTACGACTGACTTCCCAAATTGCGGAGATGGAGGTGCCGAATCCGTTTCGCGTCGGTGAGGAGATCCTGGGCCATCTGCCGCAGGTAGTACCCCCACATCGTCTCCGGAAAGGGCGCGTGCGCGCCGAACTCCCGAAACTGCCCCATGACCTCTGTCTCCCCCTGAATCGGCGAGTGGAGTCCGCATACAACTTCAAGCAGAAACCGGTAGGCCTCTTCACCCTGGTAGACCTCAGTCTCTCCCTCGATCGCCCCACGCAGCAGCCGGTACTCGCTGGCGTGGCAGAATTGCAACTGACGAAGGCACGTCCCCCACTCCATCCCCGCAGCACAGGTCTTCATCCCGACCCCGGGAACTCGGCGCGTATGCAGAATAACCAGCTCATCTAACATGCTTTGCATCCTACCCAATCCAGATCCACGATATGTCATCATATTGTCACCCACCACATTATGGACAACCATTTCACCCGCAATCTCTGCAAAAGTGGGAGGGAGGTTTTTTCATGTCAGACCAAAATAGAAATGTCACCTTTGTGAGGGAAACGTCCGCCGGATCGAGTTCTGTTTTCGTCTCTTTCACCTCTGCCACACGTACTCATTACGGAGCAGAAACTGGGTGGTCCCGGTGTAACGAACCTCTTTGCGAATCGACAATCGGCCAGACTCGATCTGGTAGGTGTGGCGAATGAGGGCCTCACGGTCATTGTCGCGACCGTTCTTCTCCATGACCAGGATCAAGGGGCCATTTGCGGAGCCCCGCCTTTCGACAATCCGCTCTCCGGCAAACTCGCGGCCAGCGGCGGTTATGGCGAGCGTCGAGGCGCTTCTGGCATGCGGCTCATCTGGATACTGGTAGTCGAAGGTAAATGACAATGGTTCTCCCTCGACGGGTGTCACGAGAAGGGTTGAGGGAATTGAAACCTTCCGACTGGTGCTGTAGTCAAGATAGGTGAGCGTTCCGGTCCAGCGCGGACCGGCGAGCGGCAACAGGTCGGCCGCGCGGATCACCGGAGCCTGACCTTGCAGGGCCAGCAGAAGAAGCGTGGCAAGGGTCGTCATGGTCGTCTTCATATTTTTTTAATGCGTATCACAAATGTTGGGTGGAGGAGGTTCTCCCGAATCAAAGGCCTTCGACAGGCGGTGTGCATTGTGATTCGGCGAAACGATCATCGGCCCT
>CAIKMY010000285.1 GCA_903828635.1 uncultured Acidobacteriota bacterium | reverse complement strand
GTGTGTCGAGTATGGAGGGTAAGCCGGCACCGGGCAAGAGAATTAGCCGCGAATTTACCGTTAAAAGCCCGGAATCTCGCTACTCAATCAATCGGTGTGCGACGATTTTAAAGGACCTCGGTGCATCCTGGAGCTTTTCGATACGCAGCAGCACTTCAAACCAGGGCGGAGAAGCCTTGCCGGGAGTGTAGCCAATCATCGCAAAGAATTTAGCGAGGTGCTCCTCGGAGGTGACAAACTCACCGGCAGCATTGGTAGAGATCGAGTTCTCGCCCTCGAGTATCATCACGGCACCGGTACGGTTGAGATTTGGCAGAAAGGTGACGGTAGAGTAACCAATCCCGTCACGGACTGGAACAAAGGATGCCGGCTCGCCCGTGAGTGGGAGGGAATTGAGAACGATCGGCTGACTCTCGCGGTCTGGATAGTTGAAGCGAAAGTTCTTGTGTGACTCGAAGAGTTCGACCCAGGGATTGGACCGTTTGCTGCCGAGAAGAATGACGTTATTGGCCTTGAGAGACTTTATCTGGTAATCCCGGGCAAGATGGACCGCCAGTACCGGAATATGAGGCTGTCGCAGGCGCATGATCCGCACCATCATTTCGACATCGGTGAAGCTGGTATAGCGTCGTTCGACCATCGAAAGCAGCTGGTCTCGCTCTCCTGACGACATTGTCGGCGGAAAGACAGAGTTGAAGCGACGATTGATCAGATCATCGAGTGAGAGGGCGCCTCCGCTGTAATCCTGAAGGATGGTCAGAGTCGAGTCAGCAAGAACGACATCGGTCAGAGTATCCTGGCGAATCAGTTGAGACCAGAGGCTGGCAAGTGCGGATGGCTGATCGTCAGTGGTCCTCACATTTGCCGGCACTGTCGGGCGAAGCCAGAGCCAGAGAGAAGCGGCCGCAAACAGCAACACGGCGATGGAGAGTGCGACGACCAGTGATCGCGAATAACCGCCCCCCCTGATGTCAATGGCGGTTGAAGCACTGAAAACAGGCTGCGTGATGCTCACGCTGTCGACAGAGCGCCTCCTGAAGACCGGCAGGTAGGCACCACGAGGAATTTCGACGACAAGTGAGTCGCCGAGACCTTCCTGAGCAAAATAATTGTCGAGCTTCTTCCGCAGCTGGCTGACCTGAACCCGTACAATATTGTCCTGACTGGTGTCATAATCGGCTTCGCGACCGAAGAGTGAAACGCCTATCTCGTGTTCGTGCAGGCCAACGGTGCAATCGGAGATCGAGCGTTCGGTCAGAAAATTGAGCAGTTCGGTGAGGCGTGGAGCCTTGCGGAGATGCGAGCTTTCGGAGATTCGGCGTACGAGATCACGTTTGTCATTATCAGTAATGGCCGAGGCCGGATCAGTCAGGGCAGATGTTGGAGCAGGAGCACTAAATGATGTCCCGGGAAGTTTTGCGGGCTCGGATAATTGTTCAGAACCTGTCTGTTCGGCCATGATCATACTATCCTGCATTTTGACCGGTGAAGACTGCGGAGGCAAGCGAAAGAGTGAAAAAATTTCGGGCTGTAATGAAGCGGCAAATATTTGCAGCGGTGTTACTGACAACAATGCTGGCAGGGTTGGTGCCGGGCGATCAGGCAGGTTATGTTGCGGCGATTCATCCGACGATGGTCAACGAGGCAGCGCCGACCATCCTCTTTGCCGACGTGAGTTCAGCCTCAGGTTTGAAGATCGAGCGTGAATTCTCGGCCGAGAAGCGCTACCTCGTCGAGACGATGGGAGGCGGTGTTGCCTGGCTCGATTATGACGGCGATGGCTGGCTGGATGCTTATCTGACCAACACACCCACCATCGAATCGGCGAAGAAGGGGAGGATGCCGGCAAACCGGCTCTGGCAAAATGACCGTCGCGGAGCATTTATCGACGTTACGGAGAAGGCTGGCGTCGGGTATCGTGGCTGGTCGATGGGGGCGAGTGCGGCTGACTATGACAGGGACGGAGATGTCGATCTTTACGTCACCAATCTGGGTGCCAACATCCTCTATCGCAATGAGGGTAATGGCAGTTTTCTTGACGTAACGGTGAGGGCCGGGGTTGGGGATGAGCGATGGTCGGCGTCCAGTGGCTGGGGTGATTATGATGGAGACGGAGATCCCGATCTCTTCGTCGCCAACTATGTCGAGTATGACCTGACGAGGCTGCCGGAATTCGGCCGGGGACGTTACTGTATCTTTCGCGGGCTGGAGGTGCTTTGCGGACCTCGCGGAATGAAGGGATCGGGTGATACCCTTTATCGCAATAATGGGGATGGCACCTTCACTGACGTCTCGCAAGCTGCTGGCGTAGCCGATGAGCGTGGCTTCTTCGGGCTTGGATGTCTCTGGTCGGATCTCGATCTCGATGGTGATGAGGACCTCTTCGTGACCAATGACACGCAGGCCAACTATCTCTATCTGAATCAGGGCAAGGGGAAGTTTGAGGAGGCAGGCCTGCTCTCGGGAGCAGCGCTGGACATTAATGGAAAGGCACGGGCGGGAATGGGGATTGGAGCAGGAGACTATGATCGGGACGGGCGTTTTGATTTGGTAGTCACCAACTTCTCCGATGAGGCCTATGCGATCTTTCATAATGATGGCAGGGGAAGCTTTACCGATCGGGCGGCAGTGGCGGGAATTGGTCGGGCGACCGCTCCATACCTCGGCTGGGGTGTATTTCTTGCAGATTTCGATAACGATGGGTGGCCGGATATTTTCGGGGCCAATGGGCACGTCTATCCACAGGTCGACCGGGTGGCGATCGGAACGAGCTATCGGCAGCGCAGTCTGCTCTTTAAAAACAATGGACGCGGAGAGTTCAGTCAGATTACCGGAGGCCTGACGGAAGCGCGAAGCCATCGTGGCGCGGCGCTGGGAGATTACGATAATGATGGTGATCTCGACCTGTTGCTCATGGATCTGGACGGACAGCCGATACTGCTGCAAAATCGAACGCCGGCGATTGGAAACTACCTGCGAGTGCAGGCGCCGACAGGATCGCTGGTTAAGCTGGAAGCAGGTGACCTGAGGCTGGTCGATGAGGTTCGCGCCTCGGGAAGCTATCAGTCTTCCTCAGAACCGGTCGCCCATTTCGGGCTGGGCGGGCTGAAGACGGTTGAGCGGGTGAGCGTCAGGTTGCCTGGTGGGAAGATGGTGATGCGTGCCGGTGTCGCGACAAACCAGGTGCTGAAGATTGGAGATAAATGAGATGCCTCTCGTTAGAAG
The DNA here is from genome assembly GCA_903828635.1 of uncultured Acidobacteriota bacterium. Taxonomy (GTDB): domain Bacteria; phylum Acidobacteriota; class Blastocatellia; order RBC074; family RBC074; genus CAIOZW01. Next base: position 733 of record CAIKMY010000285.1, on the reverse strand, counting down.
ATTGCCGCTGCACTTGTTGATAATTTTGGCAGCAGTATGGCTGACAACATCAGGATTGGCACAAAATCGTCAGCCGGCGACGGGATCGCTCACGGGAGGGGCAGTCGAGGAGGCCTACCGGAAGGCTCGCGCTGCCGAGAGTACAAAGGATTATGCCGAAGCGGCGCGACAGTATGGTAAGGTTCTCAGCATTTCACCGGCGCTTCATCAGATTCGGGCCAATCTCGGTCTGATGTTCTTTCTGCAGGGAGATTATGGCAGGGCGATCGAGGAGCTTCGGCGGGCGCTGGCCGGGGATCGGATGCTGGTGACGGCCCACCTCTTCCTTGGGATGTCGCTGTTGGAGACGGGACAGGCAGCGGCGGCGATTGGCCCGCTGGAAGCGGCCACCCGGCTGGCGCCACGAGATTCGGCGGCCCGGTTTCAGCTGGCGCGCGCGTGCTACCTTGCAGAGCTCTATCCACGGGCGCAGAGGGAATTGGAGGCCATCGGAGACCGGGAACCGGTATCAGCTGACGCGCTCTTTCTGCTGGGACGAGTCCACCTCAAGCTCTCAATGGCCGCCTACGACCGACTGAAGGAACAGCATCCGGACAATTACCGCATCTACCAGCTGCTTGGTGAAAATTATGCACTCCAGTCGCAGTACGGAGCAGCAATCTCAAACTACCGCAAGGCGATTGCGCGCAACCCGGGGGCACGCGGGTTATGGCTGAAGCTTGGGGAAGCGCAG
>CAIKMY010000284.1 GCA_903828635.1 uncultured Acidobacteriota bacterium | reverse complement strand
TTACCTTGTCGAGAATGGATCCCTCCGCATATCTGCCGAAGCTTCTTCATCGGGCTTGCTTGTTCATCGGGCTTGCTTGTTCATCGGGCTTGCTTGTTCATCGGGCTTGCTTGTTCATCGGGCTTGCTTGTTCATCGGGCTTGCTTGCCGACTTTACCATCTTTTTTACCAGTGTCTCGATACAACGCCTCGAAGACATCGGAGCCATTGGAGTCATCGAAGGGATCAGGTGGCTGAATGCCACGACGAATGAACTCACGATACCACTGATCGATCAACTCCATACGCCGCTGTTCACGACGCGCCTCGACGGCAGAATGGACACGCAGCGCCAGCACACATCCCCCGATGGTCGTCATCGTCGCGCCAAAATAGGGGATCTCGGTAAACATCAGGATAAACCCGAGACAGGTACTAAAGCCCGGGAGCAGATAACTGAGGTCGTTGAGAAAGACCCTCCAGAATTTTTTGCGCACCGGGCGGACAGGCGGAATCGGCACCACCATGATGGCCGAACTGCGCGACGCAGGAGTCTGACCTGTGACTGGTTTGATTGGTGTAGCGTGCATCATAATGTGTGCTTATCCCCCCTCTGCAAAAGAACAGAGCACAAATCGTTCCGGTTCGCCGGCAGATCCGATAAACGGACATCTATGGCGTGTTGGCAGCACATGCTCCAAGCACAAGGCTGTCGAGCCAGAGGCGCCCTTCAATCGAGCAGTGGGGGTCGGAGCATAGTGGACGTTGGAGGCGGATGGTGACGGCCTCGGTCGTCTTCGTGGTTCTGATCTTCAGCGTCTGTTGAGTCCAATCGGCAAAGTCGCCAACCAGAGGAACTGTTGCTGCATAAGCCAGTTCCGGGTGAGCGGCATCGAAAACCTCGATCACCGGAGGACCAAGGCTTCTGAGCTCCTCGATTTTCGTAAAGATCGTCAGACAATAGGATCGATTCGGCTCCACCGGTATAGTCTGAGAGGCGATCGTCAGCGGCTCTCCTCCATCAAGATCAAAGCTGACGCGCAGACTCTGCAGACCTTCGTGCGGATTCTGCCGATCGACGGTGACGCGCACTCCGTTGCCGGAAGAGACGCGCCACGAATAGAAAGGGAGTGAGGAGTTGACCTGTATTCTCTCCTCGAATCCCGGATTGGCAAGCAGCGATCCTGGCGCGGGTTCAGCCTTTTCAGGGAGCACCGCGGATGACCAGATTCGCCAGGCATCGCCGTGGCGTGCGTTATCGACCAGTGCCGCCACCATCTGACGCGCTTCAGATGGCGCCGGGCCATCGATGCGCTGCCAGACACTCAATCCATCGTCCGGACGGTTGCGGCGTACCAGCAGGATCGCCATACGTGCCAGCATCGGCGGATGCGGATCGAGTGCGTTGATAATCAGGGAGACATCGCCATTCCAGGCACTCCAGGCATAGTCGAAGACAAGTGGAAGGGCGGATGGACGCAACAGCAGCGATTGGCGCATCGCGGCAAAGGCTCCCTCACGATCACCCTGGCGTAGAAGGTGATTGCCGAGGGCCCAGTGAGTCTCGAAGTAACGAGGGGCAAACTCCACAGCCCGGTCAAAAGCCTCACGGGCGTCATTGGCGTCATTGGCGCCATTAAGGTCATTGACTCCATTGGCGTTAACGGTCTCGCCGGCCTCACGGGCTTCGCCGGTTCGCTCAAGGGCTCGACCAAGCGCCAGCCGGACTCGATAGTCGAAGGGGCTCAGCGTCGCCGCCTCGCGGATCTCACCGACCGAGACAGTGGCGAGGTTATTGTCACCCGATTCAACGGCAAGAGCAAGGCTCGCAGCCCCGTGTTGCAGTCGCGCCATTGGGCTGTCAGGGGCGTAACGTGCTGCCAGCCCTGCCGCCTCATTGCGCGCTTCCGCCGAGAGTGAGGGTGTACGCTCGACATATGTCAGCATCACCTCGCTCAGCGAGGCGGTGACAATCTTCCAGCCAAGCATCAACGCCCCAACAACCACAAGGGCGGCAAGCATCAGGCGACAGGGCAATGGTCGAAGTGTCAGCGTCATCCAGGTCAGACAGTAATTAAAACCAGAATTAAAACCAGGCGGAGTGCGAGTCTGACTCGCCTTATTATTACTAAATTAACCTGGTAAATACATCAAGACTCAAGCGTACCCAATTCGTTAATGATCGACAAGTCAAAAGTTGGGGTCAGGCAGGCATGAAAGGGTTGATTGACAGCTATTCCATGGATGGGCGATACTGCGCAAATAGTTGACTTTCAAAGATAGTCGTCAGACATCCGACCGGCAGGGGACCGGTCTCCGGAGAAGCAGCATGAGCCTGAGCAAGCCGATATTACCGACAATCATGATTTGCGTGGCAGTCTTTGGCGGATCAATGGTTCGAGCACAAACGGCACCGGCGGCACCGGCGGCACCAGTTGGAGGCGGGATCGTGCGGGTGGCGGAAGGCGGCAGCAAGAGTGACGATGACAGCTACCGGATTGGTCCGGGGGATTTGCTGGACATCAGGGTCTACGGCCGGACGGAGTTGACGCGAGAGGTTCGGGTGAGTAATCAGGGGCGGATTCGGCTGCCTTTTTTAGAGGAGATCGCCGTCGCCTGCCAGACTGAGGCGCAGCTGGCGGCGTTGATTGCCGGCAATTACCGGAAATACCTGCGGGATCCGCAAGTGGATGTCTTCGTCAGGGAGTACCGGAGCCAGCCGGTCTCGGTAATCGGGTCGGTGACGCAGCCGGGTCGGTTTCAATTGCAGCGGCGAGTGCGATTACTGGAGTTACTGACCTTCGCGGGCGGGCCGGCGGGGAATGCCGGCGGGGTGGTCCACGTGATTCGCGGGAGCGCTCCGGACTTTTGCGAGGGTGGAGAAGAGGAGCCGGAAGCGACCAGGGCGGCGGCGGCACCCGGTGAGATCAACAGGACGATGGCGGCAAGTCAGGCGACGGTGCCAGTCTCGATCGACCACGGTGATGCCGAGCTGGTAGCCTATCGGCTGCGCGAAGTGCTGGTTGGCACGCCGGAATCGAATCCCTACATCAGGCCCGGGGATATCGTCAGCATTCCGGAGACTGATCAGATATTCGTCACCGGGGCAGTGATCAAGCCGGGAGCGATTCCGATGAGAAGCCGGCTGACGCTGATGCAAGCGCTGGGGATTGCGGGTGGTTTCCAGCCGGATGCGGCACGTTCGAAGGTACGGCTGGTGCGGCAGAGTCCGGGCTCAAAAATACATGAGGAGATTCTCCTCGATGTCGATGACATTCAGCGGCGCAAGGCGGAGGATATCGTCCTGATGCCGAATGATGTCATTCACGCGCCATCATCATTGTCAAAGAGTATGGGGCGTGGGGCGCTCGGAGTGAGCTTGAACATGCTAAGCACGATCCCCTTCCTGATTTTACGTTAGGCATGCTGCGCCAGGTCTGAAAAAGGCTTGTCAACGAAGAGACGAAGAAAAAGCGAACCTGACCAGAGAGAAGGCGATCAATGCAGGAAGAGAACAGGGCAAAACTGATGTCGGTCGAGGAGGCAGCAGCGGCGCTTGATGCGCGGCGCGAGGCGGCGGCAGGCTACGGTTACGGGCGTGGCCAGGCTGGCGGCACGGAGCAGGCCCACCTGCGCGATTACTGGCGAATCGTCAGGCGGCGCCTCTGGATCCCGATTGGCATCGTCATGGTCGTGGCGACGTTGGCGACCATCTACAATTTGCGTCTGCCATCGATTTACGAGGGGCTGACGAGGATCGAGATCGGGCGGGAGGATCGAGCGGTCAACATCAAGGATGTGCAGATCAGCATGGGTGGGGGTGATGACACGCAATACCTCAACACACAACTGAAAATCCTGCAGAGCCCAAAGATTGCGTGGCTGGTGGCCAAACGGCTGGATCTGGAGCACAACGCCGAGTTCGCGCCGGGGTTATCGCGCCCCCTGAATCTTGAATCGGAGTCGCTGGAGGTCTCGCAGGGGGAGAGCGACGAGCAGGCGGAAATGCAGCGACTGGAGACGTTCATCGCGATCCTGCAGGGAAATGTCGACATTCGGCCGGTGCGTGACACGCGGCTGATCGAGATCCGCTATCGCCATCGCCAGCCGGAGTTGGCGCGAAAGATCGCCGACAACTGGGCCGAGGCTTACAAGGACAATAATTTCAATGAAATATTCAATGCCAACAAGGACTCCGGCCGGTTTCTGACAAAGACGATCACCGATTACAAGATCAAGGTGCAGCAATCGGAAGAGCGGCTGCTCAATTTCCGGCGGGCGAACGAAATCATCGACTTTGGCGAGCGGGAGAACACGATAATTGCGCGGTTGGGATCGCTCAATCAACTGTTGTTGCAGGCGGAGAACGAGCGAAAGAACGCGCAATTGACCTATGAATTGAGCCGCAATGTAGCAGATGTGACAACGTTACCGGATATACAGCGTGACCCGCTGGTGCAGGATCTGAACAAGAAGATTACTGATCTGCGCACGGCACGCGAGCAGTTGCTGGTGGAGTTTACGCCGGAGTGGCCGGATGTGAAGAAGGTGACGCAGCAGTTATCACAACTCGAAGGGGAGTTGCGTGCGGCGCATCAGCGGATACTGAGCACGATGGAGAATCAGTATCGGGCAGCGGTGGAGCGCGAAGACTCGTTGCGCCGGTCATTCACGAAGTCACGAATGGAGACGTTGCAGCAGAGTGAGGGGACGATACAGGCAAAGATGCTGCAGCAGGAGATCGACACCAATCGTCAGATGCTCGACCGGCTGCTGCAGAGCCAGCAGGGGGTGGAATTATCGACGGCAGGGTTGCTGAAGAACAGCATTCGGATCGTCGAGAGTGCGGCAATTCCACGGTCACCGGTGGCACCGAAGCGAACACAGAACATTCTGCTGAGTGTGCTGCTGGCGCTGATCGGCGGAGTGGGCCTGGTACTTTTCCTTGATTACATCGACAACAAGATCCAGTCAGTCGAGGATATTGACCGCTATCTGCGGCTGCCGGCACTGGGAGTAATCCCGTTGCTGGAGTCGGGAACAAAGGGGCGGAGGCTGCTGGGTGCGGGAGCCGGGAACAGTGGCGATGAGGTAGCAAGAACGCCAGCGACGGGCAACGTCATTCTGACGCAGATCGAGGCCAATTCCTCGATCGCCGAAAGCTATCGGCAGTTAAGGACATCGCTGCTGCTCTCCTCGGCCGGGCACGCACCGCGGACAATTCTCTTCACCAGCAGCCAGCCGGCTGAGGGCAAGACAACGACAGCGGTCAATACAGCGATCTCGCTGGCGCAGACGGGAGCAGCGGTACTGATTATCGATGCTGACCTGCGGCGACCGCGGGTGCATCGAATCTTTTCGCTGAAGAACGGCACGGGATTGAGCAGTTTCCTTGCCGGGGAGGGAGACCTGGCAGCGCAGATTCAGGTAGCACTGCCGAACCTCTATGTTTTGCCGGTCGGCCCGCTGCCTCCCAATCCGGCGGAGCTGCTGGGATCAGCACGAATGAAGCAGGTAGTCGAGACACTGGCGAGCAATTTCGACTATGTGATCATCGATTCGCCTCCGGTGGCCTCATTTGCCGACAGCCTGATTCTCTCCTCGCTGGTGGAGGGGGTGATCATCGTCGTCAAGGGTGGGATAACGCCGCGCGAGATGGCACAGCGGACAAGGTCTCACCTGCTGGGCGTGGGAGCACGTATCCTCGGCGTGGTCATCAATCAGATCAGGCTGCAGCCGCACGATTATTACTACTATTCGACCTACTACAGCCGCTACTATTACGGTGGCGACAAGAACGATGAGAGCACAGGAGAAGGGGCGACGGTCTGATGTCGCCTCCCCTGCCGGCTCGATGACGATCTGTCCGCCGGACCTGCCACAAGATTCTGCATAATCCATCGATCGTCGGGGAAGTGGTGTGACGCGGGCAATCTGGCGCTGCCTCGGCATGAGGTTTCCTTGATGGTTGAGATGTGTGTGGGGAGAGGACTGTCCGGGTGGCGGCATATGTGTGGAATAATCGGGCTGATAACGAACAGGGGGGTGGGTGAGGTTGGGGAGCGGCTGAGGCAGGGGACGAGGGCGCTCGACCATCGGGGACCGGATGATTGGGGAATGGAGGTGCTGCGGGATGAGGGGCGTGGGCTGACGATCGGGCTGGGGCATCGCCGGCTGTCGATCCTTGATCTCTCGGTTGCGGGCCACCAGCCGATGCGGAATGAGGTGACAGGCGATCTGATCGTCTACAACGGCGAGGTCTTCAATTACCGCGAGCTGCGACGGGAAATGGAGTCAGCGGGAACCAGTTTTCGCTCGGGTACGGACACCGAAGTGGTTCTGTCGGGCTTTGGCGAGTCTGGTGTGGAGGCAATCAGGAGGTGGCGGGGGATGTTCGCCTTCGGATTCTGGAGCCGGCGCGACGGGCGGCTGACGCTGGTCAGGGATCGGCTGGGGATCAAACCACTCTACTATTATCGCGGAACTGATTTCTTCCTCTTCGGCTCGGAGGTGAGGGCGCTGCTGGCGACGGGACTGGTACCGCGACAAGTTTCAGCGGGGGCAGTCGAGAGCTATCTGGCCTACGGTTCGATCCAGCAGCCGCTGACGATCATCGAGGGGCTGCACGCAGTACTGCCCGGGCATCTGGTTGAATTTGGCAACGAACAGGTGACGACGAGAGCCTACTGGGAGGTTGGCTGCGTGGTGGCTGAAGAGGGTGAGGCAGGTGAGGCAGGTGAGGCAAAGGATGCCGTCAGGGTAGCGGAAGAGATCGGAGAGCTGACCTGCGAAGCGGTGCGACTACGGATGGTGTCGGACGTTCCGGTGGGCGTCTTTTTGAGTGGGGGGATCGATTCAAGTGCGGTCGTCTCGCTGATGCGCCGGGCCTCAACGAGTGAGATTCATTCATTTTCGGTTAACTTCGGCGGGCATGATCGTGAACGTGAGTTTGACGAGCGAGAGTATGCGGAGGAGGTCGCGAGGCGTTACGGTACAAGGCACAGCTCGGTGATACTGACGGAGAGCGAGATGCTCGGGAAAGTGCCGCAGGCGCTGCGGGATCTCGACCAGCCATCGATTGACGGGATCAACACGTGGATTGTCTCAGAGGCGGTGGCGGCGGCGGGAATGAAGGTGGCACTCTCCGGACTTGGCGGTGACGAGGGGTTTCTTGGTTACGGATTCCTGGGGACAATCGAGCGACTGGAGCATTTGCGTGGATTCCTCAATCGGCTGCCGGGGCAATTGCGAGTGGCTGCTGGAGCAGCAGCGCGCCATCTGGCGTGGGGAGCAGCCGGCCAGAGAGCAGCCAAGCTGGAGGCTCTCTGTGGAAGTGAGCCGTTCGAGGGGCCGGCGGTCAGTCTGCATCGGCAGCTTTTCACGAAAGCGCAGCGACGCCAACTGCGGCAGGCACCTGATAAAGACGATCGCGAGACCGTGATGCTGGCGGAATGGACGGCGCGGCAGCAGGAGAATTGTCGGGGGGCAGATCTGCTCAACCAGACGTCGGCACTGGAGATGGGAGGCTATCTGGCGAACACGCTCTTGCGCGACACGGACGTGATGAGTATGGCGCACGGACTTGAAGTACGTGTCCCCCTGCTCGATCATCTGCTGATCGAGCGGTTGTTGCAGATACCGGGCTCGATGAAATTGCGGAGTGGCGAGCCAAAATGGATGCTGGTACAAGCAGCGGGCGACCTGCCACCATCGATCTGGCAACGTCCAAAGCGCGGTTTCGAGCTGCCCTTCAGGCTCTGGCTGCGGGGAGCGTTACGCGAACGGGTCGAGGGGACGCTGGCGGAGAGGAGTCTGGGTGATTTGATCGACCCGGCAGGAGCGAGGGCTGTCTGGCATAGCTTTCTGGAGGGGCAGACGAGCTGGTCGCGGGTCTGGGCAATCGTCGTGCTGGCGGACTGGTGTCGCACCCACCTGCGAGGTGATTTGTGAAGTGGGAAACGACAAGGATCGAGCATCTGGTAATCGAGCCGTCGTCACGATGGCGGCTGCTCGATGGGGGTGATCTCTGGCGCTACCGCGAGCTCTTTTTGTTCCTGATCTGGCGCGACATCAAGGTACGGTACAAGCAGACGACGCTGGGAGCAGCGTGGGCAGTGCTCCAGCCTCTCGGGAGTATGGCGATCTTCACGGTCCTCTTCGCGCGCATGGCGCGGATTGAGTCGGACGGTCTTCCCTACCCTCTCTTCGTCTTCGCCGGGCTGCTGCCGTGGACATTCTTTGCCAACGCCGTTGGCAGCTCGGGTAACAGCCTTGTCGGCAGCGCTCATTTGATCACCAAAGTCTACTTTCCACGAACAATCATTCCGGCGGCGGCCGTGCTGGCGGGGCTCGCCGATTTTGGCGTCTCCCTGACGGTGATGGGGCTGATGATGGCATGGTATCGGGTCACACCGGGACCAGGGCTGTTGCTGCTGATACCGCTGGTGGCGCTGACGACGACCTTCGCGCTGGCGGTTGGGATGTGGCTCTCGGCAATGCAGGTAAGATACCGTGACGTTCGCTATCTGATTCCGTTCATGCTCCAGATCTGGATGTTTGCGACACCAATCGTCTATCCGGCCGGGCTGGCACCGGCATCATTGCAATGGGTTCTGGCAATCAATCCGATGAGCGGACTGATTGAGGGTTATCGCGCGGCATTACTTGGCGGGCTCAATGGCGCAGCGATCGACTGGGTAAGGCTCGGCGCGGCGACAGGGGTGATCCTCTTCGCGCTGCTGCTGGCGATATTCTCATTCCGGCGCATGGAGCGCACTTTTGCCGATCTGGTCTGAAGCCGTAATGTCCCCTGTTCCGATGTCGGCGGCTTCTATTCGGCTGCTTTTATTTAGACAGAGATCGGGAATCAGATGACTATCCCCTTTGCCATCAGGGTGGAGCGAATCGCCAAACAGTACCGGCTTGGAGGGCGGGTCACGATCAATCCGACGCTGCGAGATCGACTGGTCGAGCTGCTGCGCAGGCGAGGTGCGGCAGCGGTCGAGCTGCTGGCACTGGACGATGTCGGCTTCGAGATTCAGCCGGGGGAGACGGTTGGCGTGGTGGGGCGAAACGGTGCCGGCAAAAGCACGCTGCTGAAGATCCTTTCGCGGATCACCGAGCCGACGCGGGGGCGAGTCGAGATCTACGGTCGGGTTGGCAGCCTGCTGGAGGTTGGCACCGGGTTTCATCCGGAGTTGAGCGGCCGCGAGAACATCTTTCTCAATGGCTCGATTCTGGGAATGGGGCGCCGTGAGATTACGCGAAAATTTGACGAGATTGTCGCCTTTGCCGGGATCGAACAGTTTCTTGAGACACCGGTCAAGCGTTACAGCAGCGGGATGTATGTGCGGCTGGCATTTGCGGTGGCGGCGCACCTTGAGCCGGAGATCCTGCTGATCGACGAAGTGCTGGCAGTCGGGGACGCCGCTTTTCAGAAAAAGTGCCTGGGGAAGATGGGGGAGATTGCACGCGAGGGGCGGACGGTACTCTTCGTCAGCCACAATACGGCGGCAATGCTCAACCTCTGCCAGCGGGGGATCCTGCTGGAAAATGGCCGGGTGACAGCGGATGGGCGGATCGACGATGTGATCACAGAGTATCTGCGGGGTCAGCAGGTATCATCGCCACGAGATCTGCGCGGACACGAGGATCGACAAGGGAGCGGGCGTGTGCGCTTCACGCGGGTGCGTTTCGAGGATGAAGCTGGTGAGCCGACTGAGCAGGGGGTCTCAGGCAGGGGGCTGACGATTGTGCTCGACTATGAGACGCAGGATGGGAGGCCACTGCCGAACAGCCGCGCCTCAGTCACCTTCCAGGATGGACTTGGCCAGGCACTTTTCAACTGTTCAAGCGAGCTGGTGGTTCGTGACCCGATCAATCTGCCCGCTGGTGGCAGCCTGCGCTGCACGGTGCCGCGCCTGCCACTCAGCCAGAACCGCTACCTGCTGACGCTCTTCCTCGAAGTTAATGGCGAGGTTGAGGACTGGATTCTCAACGGAGTGCCACTCGATGTCGTCGATGGAGACTTTTATGGGACCGGTCGGCTCTACCCTGACGGGTGGCGCGGCAAGGGGGTGCTGGTTCCTCACAGCTGGCAGGTCGCCGTAAATGACGAAGATGGCAAGTGGAGCGCCGGGAAAGAATGAATTGCGGACTTCCTGAAGCGCCAGAAAAACAGAGCGAGTGGCCGTGGCAAGTGGCAGAAGAACCCGGAGGGAGCGCACTGACAGGCAGTCTGCCAGGGATCACCGTCATCACACCGTCGTTCAATCAGGCACCATTCATTGAAATGACGATCAGGTCGGTACTGCTGCAGGGCTATCCTGACGTCGAGTATATGGTCATCGATGGCGGCAGCAGTGACGGGAGCGTCCCGATCATTGAAAAGTATGGTCAATGGCTCGCACACTGGGAGAGTGGTCGGGATCGTGGCCAGAGCCACGCGATCAACAAGGGGCTGGCACGGGCAACGCGCGAGGTTGTCTGCTGGCTCAACAGCGACGACTACCTGCTGCCCGGCACCCTGATGACGGTGGGCCGAACACTGTCGCGGGAGACCGGCAACCTTGCGATGGTTGGACACGTGCTCAAGGTCGGAACCGACGGGCGGGATCCGGTGCTGCTCAAGGGTGGCTACGCCGGGCGTGAGCGACTGCTGCAGTTCTGGCGCGGCTATGAGATGCATCAGGCCGCAATTTTCTGGCGGCGTGAGGTGGGAGAACGAGCCGGATTGCTTGACGAACGGCTCCACCTGACAATGGACTTTGATTACTGGACGCGTCTCAGTCGCCACTGTGATTTCGTCAATGTCGATCAGGTACTGGCCGTCTGCCACTACCACGAAGGTGCCAAGACCGGAGACGATTACGCGGCCTATCACGCAGAGCTGCGGCGGAGGGCCTGGCGTTACTGGGGCTCACCACTGAGTGCCGGATTCTGGCGTCTGGCATTGTCGTTTGCCAGGGAGACACGATTTCACCGCTGAGAATCTGTGACTGTCAGTGTAATTATGCGGGTATCGGTAATCGTGCCGCTCTGGAACAGCGAGCGGACCATCGGGCGAACGATCGAGTGCCTGTTACAGCAGACGCTGGCGCCAGCGGAGATCATCATCATCGATGATGGTTCGACCGATCGATCCCGCGAAGTGCTGCAACGTTTTGAAGACTGGATAATAGTAGTGACAAGGACCAATGGCGGACCGGCCTCGGCGCGCAACGTCGGGCTGCGGTTGGCGAGCAGCGAGCTGATCGCCTTCACCGACAGCGACTGTTATCCGGAACCCGGCTGGCTGGCAGCATTGGTCAGTGGCTTTGACAACCCGGCGGTTGGCGGAGTTGGCGGTGTGGTGCGCGGTGCCGATCCTAATCTCTGCGGCGAGTATATCGACCTGATCAGGCTGCTCGACCCGGCGATCGACCAGTCGGGAGAGATTGGTTACCTGATCACCGCCAACGCCGCCTTTCGCCGTGAAGTGCTCTTTGAGGCCGGGCTCTTCGACGAGGGCTTCAGACTGCCCGGAGGCGAGGAGGCCGATCTTGGCTGGCGCATCCGGCGTCTCGGCTATCACCTCCGTTTCGCACCGGAAGCAGTGGTTCGCCACGAACACCGGCGAAGCATGATCGCGCTGCTGCGTACGCTGGCCAATTACGGCGAGGGTGCGGCAAGAATCGCGACGCTTCGCCCCCCGGAATCCGGCGATCCAGGGATGACCCATCCGTGGCCAACCTTGCTGCGACGAATTGTCGCAGTCAGGTCACTTTTACGAAATATCGCGGGATACCGCGCATTCGGCCTGAAAAGAGCGATCTACTTCGCCTGGCTCGAACACTGGCGCGAGCCGGCCTTTCTCTGGGGCTTCATCCGTGGCAAGAGTCAGCGTCATCATCCCCTGCCATAATGCGTGCGACTACATCGGGGCGACGATCAACAGCGTGCTGGCACAAACACTGCCACCAGCAGAGATCATTGTCATCGACGATGGATCGACTGATGACTCACGCGAGGTGGTACGGAGGTTCGACGGGCGCGTGCGGCTGCTGACCAAGGCCAATGGCGGGCCGGCTTCAGCCAGAAACCTCGGGATTGCCAGCTCGACCGGGGACTACATCGCTTTTCTCGACAGCGACGACCTCTGGATGAGCGACAAGCTGGCGCGCCAGGTTGCATTCATGGCGTCACACCCTGAAGTTGGCCTGCTCTTCAGTGAGGCGTGGATGTTTCGTGAAACTGACGGTGAGAAGGTAATCAGTCGCAAAATCGGCTTCACCGGCGACCCGACCTTTCGACAACTGCTCCACGGAGACTTCATCCCCAACTCAACGGTACTGCTGCGTCGAGAATGTGTTGAGCGCGTCGGCCCGCTCAGCGAAAAGCGATCATTGATCGGCGTCGAGGACTATGAATACTGGATGCGCATTGCCCGGGAATGCACGATCGCCGGCATCGCCGAGCCCCTTGCCTGGTACCGGCTGCGCGAGGGGAACCTCATGGGTGATGGGCGGGATATCGACAAGGGTCTCGACCTTGCACTGAAGGCACTCGGAGAAATCGAAAGCAGGTTTCCACAAATGTGGGAGGAGTCGGGAGTGGTGCGTGAGCGACTCCTGGCGAGGCTGCACCTGCGGGCGGGCTTTGCCTGGAAGCAGCGAGGTGACTGGCGTGGCTGCATTCGCCATTACCGGCAGGCTCTGCGCTGGAGCCGCCATCCGCGAGTACTGCGCTGGATGGTCGCGGCAACGGTGCGGCAACGATGGTCGTGAGTGGGGGAATAAGTGCAATTCATTATTCGAGCCTTCTCTATCCTCTTGTTATCCTCTTTCTGATGAACATCACCTTCGTCCTGCCAATGTTTCTCGACAGCCCGGCGGGCGGCTTCAAAGTGGTCTATGAATACGCCAACCGGCTCTCGCGACGGGGGCATCGTGTGACCGTGGTCCATCCGCGCAACCTCGATCCGCAGCGCGGGCTGCTGGAAGGGGTAAAGAGCCGGTTGTGGGCGCCGAAGCTGCGATGGCGACACGGGCGTATCCCGCCGTGGTTCGAGCTTGACAGAGATGTTGCGGTGCGGCTGACGCCGGATCTGCGTCAGCGATTCATTCCGGACGGTGAGGTCATCGTCGCGACGGCGATTGGGACGGCGTTTGCGGTCGCCGGCTATGGTGCCTCAAAGGGGCGTGGTTATTACCTGATTCAATCCTATGAGACGTGGCAGGCAGGCGAGGAGCGGGTACGGGCAAGCTGGAGACTGCCATTGCCAAAGGTAGTCGTCTCGCGTTGGCTGGCGGATCTGGCGCGGGAGGTTGGCGAGGAGTCGCGAACGACGCACATACCGCTCGGGATCGACTGTGAGCATTTCCGCATCAACCGGCCGGTGCGAGCGCGAAGGCGGCCGCGGGTCGGAATGCTGGCACATCCGATGGCGATCAAGGGAACTGTTGACGGCGTGCTGGCGCTCGAGATCGCCAGGAAGAGCTGTGCGGAGATTGAAGCGATCCTCTTCGGCACTCACCCACGTGACGAATCGCTGCCGGAATGGATCGAGTACAAGCAGCGGCCCTCGCCGGCTGAACTGGTGGCTCTTTACAACAGCTGCCAAATCTTTCTGCATCCGAGCCATCTGGAGGGCTGGGGGTTACCGGCGGCAGAGGCGATGGCCTGCGGCTGTGCACTGGTGGCGGCACACAATCGCGGAGTCGATGAGTTTGCCGTTGATGGCGATAACGGACTGCTGGTGCCGATCGGCGCGCCGAAGCTTCTGGCAGAGGCGATGCTGCGACTGCTGCGAGATGACGATCTGCGTTGCCAGCTTGCCGAACGTGGCCGGCAGCACATCGAGAGCTTCGGCTGGGACCGGGCAGTCGATGCGTTCGAGCGGTTCCTGACGGAAGGTGGCCAACGATGACCATCATGGCGAGTGGGCACCCGAGCGTCACCGTGATCGTGCTCAATTTCAATGGCCGTGACTGGTTGTCGCCCTGTCTTGGCTCGGTTGCGGCCACCCGGTACGACAACTTTCGGACGATGCTGATCGATAACGGCTCAACGGATGGAAGCACCGAGATGGTGCGTGAGGCATTCCCGGAGGTCGAAGTGATCGAGAACCGACAAAACCTCGGATTCTGCGAGGGAAACAATGTCGGCATCAGACTGGCGCTGGAAAGAGGTGATGATTACGTGGTACTGCTCAACCCTGACACCCGGGTTGAGCCATCGTGGCTGCAGGAGATGATCGAGGCCGGCGAGGCCCGGACAGGTATCGGGATTGTCGGCTCGGTACAGCTTCGCTACGATAACGACCAATTCAACAGCTGGACGGAGCGAGCGCTGCCCCTGCTGCTGAAAGAGCTGAGCAACCCGGCGACGGCACGTCCGCAAATCGAGGTCGAATGGGTCGAGGGATCGTGCCTCGCGGCCAAGCGGAGGATGCTGGAGATGACAGGTCTGCTCGATCCGCTCTATTTTGCCTTCTACGAGGAGATCGATCTCTGCCGACGAGCTCGCGCTCTTGGCTTTGAGGTCGTCATCGCCCCACGCAGCCGTATCCATCATTTCCGTGGCGGAAGCTGGGAAGCGAATGCGCAGATTCAGCGGGAGCGGAACTATCGTTGCGACCGCAGTCAGATGATCTTCAACCTCACCGATCCGCAAAGAAGCGCCGCGGTCAACCTTGGATGGGCGCTGCGCACGATCGCCACCAAACTGCGCGAGCAGCCGACGGTGGAGAAATTTCAGGATCTGATGAGGATCCAGCTCGATCTCTGGCGAGTGGCCGGTGAGATTTACAGAAAATGGCGACGAGACCGATCGATGATCGAGGCAGGGGGCCGTGGTTGTGATTGAAATCTCGATTATCATACCGACGCGAAATCGTGGTGAGGATCTGCGGCGCTGCCTTGCCGCGCTGGCCGGTCAAACAAGGCCGATGGAGAATGTCGAGGTGCTCGTCTGCGACGATGGCTCAGAGGAGTCGCTGGCGGAGGTAGTGGCGGCGGCCTCCGGCGATGGGCTGCGCATTACACATCTGCGTCAGGCTCCGCGAGGACCGGCCGCGGCACGCAACCTTGGCATTAGCCATGCGCGTGGAGCAATCATCGCCATGACCGACAGCGACACGCAACCTCAGCCGGGATGGCTGGCCGCGCTTGAAGAGGCATTAGCCGCCCACCCGGAGGCCGTCGGTGTCGAGGGGCTCGTGCGTGCCGACAATGTCGGCCGGTTCGATCCGCTGGGTGAGGGGCCGAGTAATCTGACCGGCGGGGTCTTCCTCACCTGCAACTGCGCGTATCGCCGTCAGTCACTCGTCGCGGTCGGCGGCTTTGATGAGACATTCCCCTATCCTGCCTGCGAGGATACCGAGCTCGCTGCCCGCATTGGCGCACTCGGTCCGATCATCTGGCAGCCGGCAGCGGTCGTCATTCATCCCCAGCGCCCGCTGACGCTCCGGACAGTTCTCAACAAACTTCGTCACTGGGAGTATGTGCTGATCATGGGACTTCGCTATGGCTACCTTGGCTGGCAGCAATATCCGACAAGGTATCCACGACTACGCGTTGCGGCGCTCTCGGTGATCGCCCTGCCTTTGTCGAAGCTGCGCACTGCGGCAAACTGGTTTTACCGCAAACCAGAGGCGGCGGCAAAGCTCTGCCTGCTCGCGGTGGTCGAATCGCTCGGCGCACTGTTGACCGTAGTGCCGATGGCCTTCAGTCGACGTATTGACCAGCGCATCCCGCGACAAGGCTACCTGCCTTGAACGAAAGATGAACGCCGGATGAACGAGAGACAACCGACTGTCGATCTGATAGTCCTCAATTACCGCATGCGCGAGGATCTGCGTCGCTGCCTCCTCTCGCTTCGTGATCTGAGCTATCGCCAATGCCGGGTGATCGTCGTTGATAATGGCTCACGCGACGGTACTGAAGAGATGGTACGTGAAGAGTTTCCCGAGGCGACCTTCATTCAGACGGGTGTCAACAGTGGCTACACCGGTGGCAATAACCGCGGCCTTGAAGCAGCGATTGCCCGGGGAGCCGACTATGCGATGATTCTCAATCCCGACACGATCCTTGCCAATCACGATTTCATTGGCGAGATGGTGGCGGTCCTTGAAGCCGAGCGAGGGATCGGCATTGCCGGGCCGCGCGTCTTTCTGCGCGAGGCGGGAACGGTGCAAAATACGGTGCTCTTTCCGCCGGGTCTCTGGCGGAGCCTGATCAACTGGTTTCGCTTTCGCCTTGCGCCGGGGACGCTCGTTTATTCGGGTAATCAGATGGTCGAGGCGGAAGTGCTCAACGGTGTCTGCCTGCTGCTGCGTATTGCCTGCCTGCGCGAGATCGGACTCTTCGACGAGCACATTTTCATGTACATCGAGGATGCCGAGATGCAGCACCGCGCACGGCAGGCGGGCTGGCGTGTCACGTACCTGCCAATTGACTCGGTGATCCATCGGCAGAAGCGCGAAGGTTACGATCACCTTGGCCGTGTCGGCTTTCTTCTCAAGCGCAACTCACTTTATTATCTCGACAAGATTGGCAGGCGCAAAGATGCTTTTGGATATGCGGTCTTCTCGGTACTGCTGACGCTGCTGCGGGGCATTGCCAGTCTTGATCGAGAGCAGTTTCGCAGCTCGACCGGGTTCAGTAAATCGTTACTGGACGAGTATTGGCAGATCAGGAGGAAGCGAGTTCCGCTCCCATTAGCCTGGCTGACCAATCCCGACGATGAAAAGTGTGAAGAGTTGAACAAATAAGTCAATTTTTGATCTGATTCCGGTGATGTTATGAAGCGAGTCCTCCTTCTCAACAATCTCCCGGCGCCCTATTTCGTCCCCCTCTTCCGGCGACTTGACGAGGTGGCGGACTGGCGTTTAACGATCTGCTACGCGACTGAATGGAAGAGTGATCTCGGCTGGCCGGAGGAGTTAACCAAAGAAGGAAAGGCGCCACGCACGATCTACCTTGACCAGACAAAGACTTCTGCGTGGTTACCAGCAGGGCTCTCCGGAGGGACTGTCGGAACGGTACTGCGGATGCTCACGGTTCTGCGACGCGAGCGGCCCGACTATCTGATTTGTTATGGTTATACGCTGACGCCACAGGTGACGGCATTGCTGAGTGCAATGCTGACCGGCGTATCATTTGCGTTGATCGGAGACGCGAACATCTACTGCGATCAGGCGCGCGGGTTGCGGCGGATGGCGAAGAGGTTCTGGCTGCAACTGCTGACGCGGAAGGCGGCGGCGATCATGACCATTGGCAGAGCTAATCGCCGCTTCTGGCAGTCGTATGGAGCGAGAGACGAGAGGCTCTTCCCGGTTCCCTTCACCGTCGATAATGGCTACTTTGCGCAGCAGGCGGAGGCGCGAAGAAGCGAAGCCGTCGCGCGGCGTGACCTGCTCGGGCTGACAGGGAGGATCGTCTTTCTCTATGTCGGCCGGCTGGTCGCCCGCAAAAATATCGATCTGCTGATCGATTCGATTCACCAGCTTGACGAAGAGCGGATGGCGCTGGTGATTGTCGGATTGGGACCGGAACGAGGAGCGCTGGAGCGCCGTGCAGCCGGTGACCGGCGAATACACTTCGCCGGGGGAGTGACACCAGATGAACTGCCGCTATATTATGCAATGTCAGATGTGCTGGTGCTGGTTGCCCGGGACGAGCCGTGGGGACTGGTAATCAACGAGGCAATGGCCAGCGGGCTCGCAATCATCGCGCATCGCCACTGCGGAGCGACAAGTGATCTGGTCAGCAACGCAAACGGGATCGTCCTTGAGAGCCACACCTCCGGGGAACTCGCCGACGCGATGCGCCGGCTGGCCGATAATCCTGACAGACTCCACTGCCTGCAGGCCGGCTCGCGTCACCGGATCGCTGACTGGAGCATCGAGGCGACCGTCGCCGGGATTGTCAGCGCGGTCGAGGCCTCTGACCAGCAACCGCCGCAAGAGGAGAGACGATGAATGCAATGCCACTGATGGTTGCGGTACTTGTGGCCTATCTCTGGATCTTTCGCTATCGCTTGCGCGAAAGATTCATCCGTGCCTACGGCCTCTTCTTCCTGATCCTGCTCATTTTCGCCTCAAACAAGGAGTACTATGGCATTAGTGCCACACTCTCGGAATCGACATTCAGTCCACTGAGCCTGATGCGTTGGGGACTGCTCGGGTGGCTGGTCCTCCAATCCTGGCGAGTAAAGCCCCCCCCTGGTTTTGCCGTCAACCTGCCACTGCCGATGATGGCAACGCTGCTGATCGGGCTGATGCTCCTCTCGGGACTTCACGCCGAGGATACCTCCTACTCGATGATGCGTGCCGCCAGCTTCGCGCTGCTGACATTTGCGCTGATGCGTGGTCTTGCGTTTTATCTGCACAACAGCGTCAACTGCCTGCGCTTCTTTCAGTTTCATTACTACACCGCCTGGATAGCTCTCGCGCCCTTCCTTCTGCTGCTCTTCTCGGGCACCGGCTATGGGGTGACGATCATCATGGGGCAGTATGCGGGATTCTTTGGCAATCAGAACACAATTGGCGCAATCTCGGCATTTCTTACTCCTTATGTGCTCTTTCACTGGCAGGTAGTGGCAGTGAAGCGCTGGCAGAAGATAGTTGACCTCGCACTGCTGGCGGTTGTGCTGACCGGAGTCTGGCTGTCGGGTTCACGCAATGGCACGATCTGCACGATTCTGGGAATCGTCACCTGGTTCTTCATCGTCAACCTGCAGAGCCGACTGAAGATCATTGTCGCGGGAGTGCTGCTGCTTGCCGGCATTATCTTTTTTCCATCGCTGCAGAACGACCTGACACGATTCGTCCGCAAGGGAACCGATAAATCAGCGGCAGTCACCGACCTTCGCACTCAATTGACCGAGGAGCGACGCTATGAGATGTGGACCGGAGTCTGGCCCCGATTCTGGGAACGGAAGATGACGGGTTACGGATTTGCACAGTCACACCTGCTGGTCCACGAATTCACCAACGATCACGAGGCGGGTCGCTCGCTGCACAACAGCTACCTTGAGATCTTTGGCGACCTTGGACTGCCGGGGCTGGTGCTGCTCGGCCTGATCATCTGGCTGGTTGCCCTGAAATCGATCGGGATCATCACTCAGAGGACGGCGGCACTGGAGCGGCAGATCTCCGGAGTCTTCATTGCCGGCTTCGTCATCGGCTCTTTCAATGCCGTCTTTGAGAGCTGGATGTTCTCGGTGGGTAATCTGATATCGCTGCTCTACTGGACATCGGTCACCGGCATCGTCGCGCGGACGGCACTGCAAACCGAGAGCGTGGCTGATGGCGTGGCCGGCCCGGGCCTGCCACGCCCACTAATGCCCGGCTATGCCCCTTCAGGCAATTATTTAACAGCCGATCGTGCAACGAGTACTCATTAATGCGGCAGCCTCGACAGCAGGCGGCGGTCGAACCTACCTTTTCAATGTGCTGCCGCGCCTGGTTGCAGCCTCACCGGAGAGGATGAGCTTTGTGGTCATCGTGCCACCAGAGCAGGCCTCTGATTACCAGTCGGCCACCGGAACACGCCTGCGCATCGAATCCGCCCCAGTCGGGGGAGGGGCAATTGCGCGCTGGAGATGGGAACAGACTGGTCTGCGGAGACTGCTGCACCGTGAATCGATCGACCTGTTGATCTCACTTGGTAATTTTGCCTTGCGCGGCTCACCCGTTCCGCAAATTCTCTTCAATCGCAATGATCTCTATTTTTCACCTGATTTTGTCAGAGATCTGCT
This sequence comes from uncultured Acidobacteriota bacterium, assembly GCA_903828635.1. Lineage (GTDB taxonomy): Bacteria > Acidobacteriota > Blastocatellia > RBC074 > RBC074 > CAIOZW01. The sequence goes on along the minus strand of CAIKMY010000284.1, from coordinate 6,369 downwards.
GGTCCGGCGCGAATGGAAGATGCTGGCTCTGCACCTGATCAAATCGGGGATGACCAGAGCGTCGATCAGGGAGGTGGAGATCAATATTGCCCCGACGAATGCCTTTGCCGCGAAGATTGCCAGGGTGGGCTCTCGTCGATGCCGGGTCGAAGTCGCCCCGTTTGGCGTCGATCCGCAGGCCTTCGATGAGGAGCCCGGTCAGGAGCCGGCAATCACACCGGCGGGAAACGAGAGGTTTCGGCTCCTCTACGTCAGCCATTACAACTATTTCCGCAACTTTGAGACGCTGCTGCGCGCGATGCCCCTGATCAGCGAGCAGGTACGGCGTCAGACCGGACGGGATATCGAGCTGGTGCTGACGACAGTCATTGGAGAGGGGATTGTGCATGGAGGCTATGACAGCTCGCGAGCGGCGCGTTTGATCGAGCAGCTCGGCATTCGCGATTCGATCGTTATGCTTGGGCAGGTGCCATACCGCCGAATGCGCCCGCTTTACCAGAGCTGTGACCTCTTCGTCTCGCCATCTTACTCTGAGAGCTTCGGCCATCCGCTGCTCGAAGCAATGTCGATGGGGCTGCCGGTTCTCTCGGCCGACCTGCCCGTTCACCGTGAAATTGGCGCTGATGCCGCTGCCTGGTTCCCGGTCTTCGATCATGTCAGCCTCGCCCGTGAGGCTTCACAACTCCTCGCCGATCCGCTGCGCCGCGGTCAGATGGCCGCTGCCGGTCTGAGACGGGCAATGAAGTTCACCTGGGATCAACACGTCCGCATTCTCATCTCTCTGATCGATTCGACTGCCGGAGAAGGCTGAGGTGGGGAAAATTCCCCACCGCCGAGACCGCCGTAGCAACTAAAATCATTATAAATACTTGATATGGCATTGGTTATAGTCAGCCAGTCTTTGTGGCACAAAACTCGCAAAGCATCATCAACGTGCGAGAGATTTGACAATCGGCAAGTCTTGCAGGCGAGTCTCACAGTTGATAGTAAAGTGACATTTTCCTGATTGAAAGAAAGGAAAAGAGACATATAAAACTGCAGGATTATATTTCCGCATTATTGAGATAAAGGGAGATGAGAAGATGGCATTGAGATTAAGACAGACGCCGTGGCAGATATTGCTGACATTGTTGATCATGTCGACGATGAGCATGATTGCGTTTGGCTTGCAGGGTGGAGGATCGCTGACGGGAAAGGTCACGGATCGGACCGCCGGGGCACTGGCCGGTGTAAAAGTGACGCTGAGGAACGTGGCGGTGCAGACTGAGGTAACGGCAACGACGGATGCCGGTGGTGAGTATCGCTTTGAGAACGTGGCGATCGGGATCTACCGCTTGCGGGTGGAGATGAAGGGCTTCAACGTTGCGTATCGGACACTGACAGTGAGTGAGCCGGGAGAGCGACTGCAGTCAGATTTCGACCTTGTGCCGGGGGTGATCAGCGAGGTGGTCTCGGTGACGGCGTCGCGTGGCGAACGCGAAGAGACGGAGATTACGGCAAGAACCGAGGGTTTGGGTGGTGAGAAGCTGGAGCGGCAGAATCTGACGACAACGCAGGATGCACTGACCGGGGTCGGGAGTGTCAACATTGTTGGCAACGGACCGTTTCAGCAGCGGCCGCGGCTGCGCGGGCTCGATTCGTCGCGCATTCTGATCCTCGTGGACGGTGAGCGACTGAACACGACGCGTGTCGCGACTGATCGCGCGGGTGTCGAGATCGGGCTGATCGATCCAACGGGGGTGCAGAGTGTCGAGGTGGCCAGCTCGGGATCGGTGCTTTACGGCACGGATGCGCTGGCGGGAACGATCAACTTCATCACGCAGCAGCCAACACCGATCGACGAGCGTCTGCGAGTCGGGGGTGGATTGAATACATTTTATTCAACCAATGAGCGCGGCAGACGCGGGACAGCGGAGATCAACCTTGCGGGTCGTCGCTTCGCGCTGCGCTTTACCGGCGGACTGGAGAAATTTGAGAACTATCGGACCGGCGGGCCGTTTGGCGAGTCGTCACAATACCTCTTCGACAATGGTACGCTGAAGAGTACCCTGCTCAGTCGTGTCTTCCTCGATCCATTCAACGCACCGTTCACGAGGACGAGCGATGTCGTGCCGAACTCGCAGTCGGCGGGCAACTCGTTTGGCGGAGTCGGGCGGCTCTTCCTGACGGACAAGGATGCAGTGAGGATTGCCTGGACACGACGGCGTGCGAGCAATGTCGGATTCCCGGACTTTGCGCTTCCATTCTTCTCGCAGGTGCTGACATCGCCATTCAGCAATCTTGACAAGTACAGCGTGCGTTATCAGCGATCGGGGCTGACGCCGTGGTTCACGGGATTGACGATCAATGGATACCATCAGCAGCAGGATCGCCAGTTGCGGAATGATTTTGCCGTCTATTCGAGTGCGCCGCCGCGCGGGCCGAATGATCCGCCATTCGATTCGATCATCAGGATCGCGTTGCTGACCGATACGCGGCAAAACGTCAAGAGCAGCGGCGGAGACATCCAGGCGACACTGGTTCCGGAATCACGCCACGTGATCACCACCGGAGCCAGCTTCTTCCTCGATCACTCGCGTGATTCACGAGTTTCGCGCTCGGCGGCGAGCATCATCGGCTTTGCGACGCGTCCGCCAAGCGTGCCGCGCCTGATCCCACAGAACATTGCGCTCGGGCCGGCTTCGACGACATTTCCGCAGCGAGTGCCGATCTCCAATTATCGCAACCTCGCCTTCTTCGTGCAGGACGAGTACAACGTGACGAGCCGGCTGCGACTGGTGAGCGCGCTGCGTGCTGATCGTTTCCGAATCACAGGTGTGCCGACACCGGGCTACAATCCGATTCTGACCGGGCTGGAAGCGGCAACTCCGGCGATCGATCTTTCGCGTCTGCCGTCAGCGACCAGCAACACGCAGATCGGGCGGACGACCATGACCGGCGACCTTGGAGCCATCGTCAGAGCGACGGATGAGCTGAGCTTCTCAGTGAGAATTGGCCGCAGCTTTCGCCATCCCAATCTTGAAGAGCTGTTTTTCAGCGGCCCGGCAACGGTGGGATCGATCATCCCCAACACACAGGTCAAGCCGGAGACGGGGATCAATTTCGAGACCAGTGCGCGGCTGCGCCGGGGCAGGTCGGCGGCAACACTGACGTGGTTCAACAACAACTATCGCAACTTCATCTCGCAGGAGTTCATTGCCACCGCGCCGTCGCTGGGGCTGGTAGCCCAGGCGGTCAACTTTGCGCGAGTGCGCATCCAGGGAGTAGAGTTTGACGCTGAGCACTCATTCAACCTGCGTGGAGGGATGCTGACACCTTTCGTCACGCTGGCGGCGACGCGGGGCAGTATCCTCGAAGCGATCAGTCCGCTCAATAATTCGCGACTGATCAATGTGCCGGCTGACAACATCTCACCGCTGAAGGGGATCGCCGGCATGCGCTGGCAGGACACACGCGCACGCTTCTGGGGTGAGTACAATGTGCGCGCCCACTTGCGGGTGACACGGATCTCACCGCTGCTCAAGGATTCGCCGTATGCGATCGCTCAGGACTACCTCAGCCTGCGCGGCTTCGGGGTTCAGACGATTCGTGCCGGCTACAGTCTCAACCGTGAGCGTGGTCGCCTCTCGTTCACAGTCGGACTCGAAAATATTGGCAACACCTTCTACCGGGAACCCTTCCAGTTTGCACCCTCGCGCGGACGAAGTGTGACCTTTGGGGTGATTGCAAAGTATTTCTAAAGGGTGATCAATCTGAAGAAGGAGGAGCTTATGCGACGCCATAAACATTCAATAATACTGACAATTGTCGCGATGCTTCTGGTTGGTGCAACCGGACTGACGGTGGCGCAGTCGCCTGGCGGAGTGGAGATCTCTTCGTGGTTTCCAATTCGCCAGGGCGACTCCTGGACCTACGACTGGAACTATCGACCGGGCCCGAAGGGCACAGCACCGGTACAGACGCTCAAGCGCACACGAGCCTTCGAGGGGCGCGAGTTCGTCGATACGGGGATGACCGACAAGCTGGCCAGCGAGAACGGCGATTACGCTCTCTTCACGGTTGGCGAGAAGGGTCTGCTGTTGCATGGTGCTGCGGAAATGCAGCGAGATGCCCGCTTCATCTTTGACCCGCCAATCACGCTGCTGACGCGCGAGATGAAGCCCGGTGAGTGGCTGAGGACCGAGCAGATGGCGGAGGACGGGCAGACGGTCCGTCGCTTCGCCAGCCGCTACGAGATGGTTCCCGTAGTGGAGACACCGATGGGACGCTTCGAGAACTGCCTCAGGCTGGTCTGGACGATGGATGATCCGGGACAGCATCACGAAACCACCTATTATCTGGCGCGGGAGATCGGCATCGTCGCCTACACGCTCGATGTCAGAATTGATAGGCCACGCCGCTTCGAGATGAGTGTCGATGCGCGGCTGACGCTGGCCCAGTTGCAGGGTCGAACATTCCGGCAGGCAACTGAAATCCCGCTCTTTCTGGCGTCGCGCAAAACGACGACGGAAAACGGACGAGCCCGGACGATGCTCCGCAAGGCGCACGAGAGTCAGTATTTCTGGGACAGGAAATTCCCCGGACTGAGTGGGGCCTTCAGTTACCAGCGCGATGAGGGTGAGGCTGTCAGCGGAAGGATCGGGATCGATCGTGATTTCGGTGTTGAGGTCGAATGCCCGGATGCCACGGTTCGCGCCATGGTTCACGCTGAGATCTCGCAGCTGGTCAGTTACCGACAGCCGCGGCCATTTGCCGAGTTGTATGATCCGGCGCAGAGCCGCATCGGCTTCGGCGAGATCAATGACCTGACGACCGAGATCATCGTCAGTGATGAATCGGGGACAAACGCCGGCTACCTGGTCGCTGACCGCGAGATCGTGCGCATCTCGCGATCCTATGGTCGGGTTCGATTCGTCAATCAATTGCGCAGCATCAGGACTGATGACGGCCGCTTCATTGCCAACGAGGCCGATATTCAGTATTTCTCAAATGAGACCGGCATTGCTGTCGGCCAGACCATCTATCGTGATCGTTACGCGAAGATTGGCGGCTGGTGGTTGCCAACCGCCAGAGAGAAGAACGAGATCAGCAAGGGGCGCAGCCAGTCGATAAAGCTGACGATCGAGTGGAAATAGCTGAATGGGGAACGGGACGAATGGAACCAGTTTGGTGAATGTCATGGGTAAAAGCCACCAACCCGAACTACCCCGCTCATCCCGTTCCCTGCTTCCGGTCTCAGTTATCATTCCGGTCAGGAACGAAGAGCTCAATCTGCCGGCCTGTCTGGCGAGTGTCGCCTTTGCGGCCGAGGTCTGGGTAGTCGATTCAGGCAGCAGTGACCGGACGGTCGAGATTGCCAAAGCGAGCGGGGCACGGGTGGTGCAGTTCGATTATCACGGTGGTTATCCCAAAAAGAAGAACTGGGCATTGGAGAATCTTCCCTTGAGCCACGAATGGGTGTTGCTGCTGGATGCTGACGAGCGTGTGACCCCGGCGCTGGAGGTGGAGATCGGTGCGGTGCTGACAAGGCCGGATAGTGACGGGTATTACATCAATCGGCGGCTGATCTTTTTGGGGAGATGGATACGACATTGCGGCTGGTATCCGAGCTGGAACATGCGGCTTTTTCGGCACGCACGGGGACGATACGAGAGGCTCGAATCCGGAGAGGTTGAGAATGCGGGTGATGTTGAGGTGCACGAGCATGTGGTGCTTGACGGGCGTGCCGGCTACCTGAAGCATGACCTGCTGCACGAAGACTTCAAGAGTGTTTATCATTTCGTCGAGCGACACAATCGTTATTCGAACTGGGAGGCCCGGGTTTACCACAATTTTGTGCACGGGATTGCGGATGGGATTGAAGGGGGGCGTCAGCTGAAGGCATCATTCTTCGGTGGGCCGCTGGAGCGCAAGCGGATGATCAAGCGGCTCTGGGCGCGGTTGCCATTCAGGCCGCTCTGGCGTTTTCTCTGGATGTACCTTGTGCGGCTGGGCTTTCTCGACGGGCGACCGGGGCTGATCTTCTGCATGCTGATGACGATGCATGAAGCGGTAATCTCGGCAAAACTCTACGAGCAGGAACTGCGACGAAAGGAATAGTCGGCGGATGTGCGGGATCTGCGGGCTGGCGGGAGTCGCCAATCCGGCGGGTGCGATCGAGACAATGGCGCGGGCGGTGGCGCATCGGGGGCCGGATGGCAGCGGAGTCGGGATCTTCCCGCACGACCAGCTGGCGCTGGGCCATCGCCGGCTGAGCATTATCGACCTCTCGGAGCGCGGGCACCAGCCGATGGAAAATCGCGGTGTCTGGATCAGCTTCAATGGCGAGATCTACAATTACCGTGATCTGCGCCGGCAGCTCGATCCAGA
>CAIKMY010000283.1 GCA_903828635.1 uncultured Acidobacteriota bacterium | reverse complement strand
CCAGACCTTTGGCCGCATCACCAATGCCGGCTCGCCGCGCCAGATGCAGTTCGGGTTGAAGCTTTACTTCTAAACGGCAGGGCGGCTGCCGGGCATATGTCCGGCAGCCGCTGATCACTCGGGAAGAACCTCAATTGGAGGAAGAATGAATCGCAGGGATGCAATAAGACTATTCTCGACCGGAGCGGCTGCCGGAGTGACCGGGCTGCTGGAGACTTCAGCCGCAGCCGGAGCACCGCAGCGAGCGGCTGCCGGCCTCTCGCCGGTGAAGATACGCGATATCAAAACGATCCTCACGGCCCCGGACCGGATCCGGCTGGTGGTCGTCAAGGTTGAGACGACCGAGCCGGGCCTCTACGGGCTCGGTTGTGCGACCTTCACCCAGCGCGCTTATGTCGTGCAGACGGCGATCGAGAAATATCTCAAGCCATTTCTGATTGGCCGCAATGTCGATGAGATCGAGGATATCTGGCAGTCATCGTACATGAGTTCGTACTGGCGCAATGGTCCGGTGCTCTTCAACGCCATGAGCGGGGTCGATATCGCGCTCTGGGATATCAAGGGCAAGCGGGCGGGGATGCCGGTCTACCAGCTGCTCGGCGGCAAGGTGCGGATGGGGGCTGACTGCTATTTTCACGCCGCTGGCAAGGACTTCGTCGAACTCGAGGAGCGAGTCGGTTTTGCAATCGGGAAGGGATTTCGGCACGTCCGCATCCAGTCGGGCGTCGAGGGGCTGGCGACTTATGGGGCCGCCGGACCAAACCGGGGAACGGGAGCCGGCCCGTCGGGGGGAGACGATGTTATCGGCCCGACCAATCCGAAGGCGATCTGGGAGTCAGCCAAATATTCACGGATGGTTCCGAAGATGTTCGCGCACATTCGGGCGAAGTTCGGGGACGACGTCGAGTTGCTGCACGATGTCCACGAGCGGGTGACGCTGCAACAGGGGATTCAGATCTGCAAGGATGTCGAGCAGTATCGCCCCTTCTTCATTGAGGATCCATTCCCGCCGGAGGATAACGACCATTTCCGGCTGCTGCGCGGTCAGTGCAGCACACCGCTGGCGATGGGCGAGCTGTTCAACACGCAGCACGAGTACCTGCCGCTGATCAGGGAGAAGCTGATCGATTACATTCGCATCCACATCTCGCAGATCGGCGGGCTCAGTCCGGCGCGCAAGGTGGCCGCGCTGAGCGAGTATTTCGGGGTACGCACCGCGTGGCACGGTCCCGGTGACGCCTCGCCGGTTGCCCATGCCGCACAACTCGCACTTGAACTTGCCAGCTACAATTTCGGTGTTCACGAAGGCTCAGGCTTCCCACAGAATACTCAGGAGGTCTTCCCCGGCTGCCCCGAGGTGAAGAATGGCTACATGTTCGCTCAGGAGAAGCCCGGTCTGGGCATCGACCTCGACGAAAAGCTCGCTGCGAAGTTTCCATTCCCCGACGGGCCGCCGAACTTCGACTACAGTTGGGGCACCACGCGCCGTCGCGATGGGACTGTCATCAGGCCATAGCCGGCACCTCACAAACATCCTGGTATTGTGAACCGGCGTGTTTGGTTTGACCAACCACGCCGGTTCGTCTTTTTGTCAATATCAATCCCCGGGAATTCCAATGCTCCCTGTTGATCAACGACCCATTACCGCTCAACGGATGACTTTCTGTTTTGTCTGTTTTGTCTGTTTTGTATTGATGTTGACGGTGACGACAACGGCGTTTGCCCAGGCAGAGCAGGTGGACACGCTCTTTGCGAAGTGGAGCAGAAAGGACTCCCCTGGTTGCGCTGTCGGGGTGATTCGTGACGGGCAACTGATCTACCAGCGAGGTTATGGTATGGCCAGTCTCGATCACGATGTACCGCTCACTTCGCGGACGGTCTTTTATATCGCCTCGACCTCGAAGCAGTTCACGGCAATGAGCATTGCTCTGCTGGCGACACGCGGAAAGATCTCGCTAACGGATGATATTCGTCGTTACCTGCCGGAGTTGCCGCGATGGGATCATCCGGTGACGATTGCTCATCTTGTTTATCACACCAGCGGGATTCCGGATTTCTTTGTGTTGATGCCGCTGGCGGGACGCAGACTTGAAGACACGATTACCGACGAGGATATCATCTCGCTGCTTGCACGCCAGCCACGGCTCAATTTTCGGCCCGGTGATCAGTTTCAGTATTCAAATTCCGGCTACTTTCTGCTTGGGGTGATCATCACGAGGGTAACCGGCAAATCGCTGCGGCAATTTGCCGAAGATTCATTATTTGCGCCGCTGGGGATGCGTGATACCCATTTTCACGATGACCGGACGATGGTTGTTCCGCGACGGGCAACCGGCTACGTTGCGAAAGGTGATGGTTTTGCGATCTTTGCAACCCTCTTTGACCGCGTTGGAGATGGTGGTGTAATGACGACCATTGAGGATCTGGTCAGATGGGATCGCAATTTCTATGACGCGAGGGTTGGCGGACGCGCGATGCTTGACCTCGCGCTGACTCCGGGCAGTCTCAACGACGGCACGAAGCTCGATTATGGCTTTGGGTTGTTCATTCGCGAGCAGCGTGGTCTGCGTGAAGTTTCACATGGTGGCATCTACAATGGCTTTCGTGCCGAGCTGGTACGCTATCCGGAGCAAAGGCTGTCAGTGGCCTGTCTCTGTAACCTTTACAGCATCGATCCCGGGAAGCTTGCCCGAAGCGTCGCCGATCTCTACCTTGGTGAGGACCCAAAACCTGCTTCAGCGGCTGGCGAGAGTGTACCGGCCACGGCTCCATCAGGCACGGAGCGGCTGGTCGGAACCTATCTGGCATCACAGAGTGGCCTGACGATCAATATCACCCTGCAGGAGGGGCGGTTAATTGCCGCCATGCCTGGCGGAGGTGTTTTGCCGCAGACCTTGACGCCAATTGACGCGACGCGCTTTCGCGGTGTCAACTCACTAAAATCGGAGTTTACCTTCTCGCCATCCACTGGTTCCGGAGTCCCGGAATTGCGGGTTCGACTGACATCGGCGATCGGGGAGCCGGAACTGCTGCTGACCCGGGCAAAGCCGGTCTCCGTGGATAACATGCGCCTCGACCCGTATGCCGGAAGCTACCGCAGCGAAGCACTCGATGTCACCTATGATCTGGTCGTCAGGGATGGACGTCTCGTGGTGCAGTCTCGACAGGCTCCACCGAGGTTACTCTTTGCAACTGTCGAGGATCTCTTTAGCGGTAGCGGGCTCAATTATCGTTTCGTTCGTGATGTTCAGCAGCGAATCAGCGGGTTTGAGCTGAACGATCTCACCGGGCGCGTCCGCGGTATAGTCTTCACGAGGCAATGAAATGCTGAAGAATAGTCGTTGGTCTCCAATTGGATATACACTGATCTTGTTGCTGGCACTTCCTGCGGGAGCCGGTCAGGCACAGTCGGCTGCCGACGGACTGGCATCACGCATCAGCGCTGTCATCAGTACCGAGGAGTACCGGATCGCCTCGTGGGGGATAGCAGTGGCCGATCTGACCACCGGCGAGATAATCTATGAACTCAATGCTGAGAAGCTCTTTGTTCCCGGCTCAGTAACCAAGCTCTTTTCGGGGGCGGCTGCGCTGGCAACATTTGGCAGCGAACACCGTTTTGTTACTCCGCTCCACCGGCGCGGTGAGATCAGAGGGGAAGGGATCCTTGACGGTGATCTGATTCTGCGTGCCTCCGGCGACCCCGACCTTAGCGGGCGGATCAATTCTCGTGATGGACTCGACTTCACCAACCGTGATCATACCTATGCCGCAACCTTTGCCGCGCAGGGAAGTTCGGCTGAACTGACAGCGACCGACGTCCTCGCAGGGATCGATCAACTCGCCGCCGGGGTTGCTTCCACCGGCATTCGACAGGTACGCGATATCCTCATTGATGAGCGACTATTTGAGCGACACGAGAGCGGCGGATCACCTCCATTCAGGGTCTCTCCGGTCGTCGTTAATGACCATCTCATTGACATCACCATCGTTCCCGGTGGCAGCGTCGGTTCCCCGGCAACCATCGACCTCCGTCCGGCCACCAGCTACATGCAGTTTGAGGCCAACGTGCGGACTGTTGAGCCGGGACAGGCAACACTTGTCAGCGTCACCCGTGTGGCGCCACGTCGTTACACTATTCGTGGTCAGATCGCCATCAATCGCCCTCCGGTAGTGCGGCCGGTAGTGCGAGTTGTCGAGGTTGATGATCCGGCCGAATTTGCACGTGCCCTTCTCATCGAGCGATTGCAGGCGCGTGGTATCCGCGTCGAGGCCGGAATCTCATCCATACCCTCACCGGGCAATCTCCCCGCTGAAGACGATTACGCTAAACTGCCAATCGTCGCGAGGCATATTTCACCGCCATTTGCCGAGAGTCTGAAGGTTATTCTCAAGGTGAGCCATAACAATCACGCGCACATGCTGCCACTGCTGATTGGGGCGAAGAATGGTTCCCGCAGCCACGCTGCCGGGATGCGCGCCGTTGGTGAGGCTCTCCGCCGGCTTGGGGTCGAGACCTCCGCCTTCTCACTTGGCGATGGCGAGGGTGGCGATCAGGGTGATCAGATCTCTCCGCGTGCCGTCATCAGCCTGCTGCGTGCCATGGCTGCCCACCCCGAGGCTCGCGCCTTTCACGACGCACTGCCAATACTTGGCATCGATGGTACGCTTGCCGATGCTATCCCCCCGAGCAGCCCTGCCCGCGGTAAAGTCAGTGCCAAAACCGGTACCTATGTCTGGACTGATGCTCTCAACGGTCGCCCCCTTCTTCGTGCCAAGGGACTTGGCGGCTATGTCACCGCCAATAGCGGTCGACGCCTCGCCATTGCCATCTTCGTCAATAACGTTCCGATGAATTCTCCTGCCGACAGCAACAGACACGGTACCACACTCGGTAAGCTGGCCGAGATCATCCAACAAAGCCTTTGATCAATGATTGGTGCTGGCTCGCGAGCAGAGACCGAAGGGCTCTCGCCCGCGAGCCACAGGGAGGGTTTCAGTAGAACCTGACAGTATAGACGACTCGCACTCCACGACCGATCTCCGGGGCATATTGTTTGATCAGCGAGAGGTGATTGCGATAGAGCTTGTCGCCAAGATTAAAGGCATTGACCGAGAAGATATGGGCAAGGTGTTTCCTGGTGATCGTCCACGAGGCATTGATATTGAAGACACTGTAGCCATCGGTCGGTGTCTCATCGGTGAAGACACGATCCTGACGACGCGCGAGGACGAGTTCAGGGCTGATGCGGAATCCGCCGATGAAGGTCTCGACTCCAAGACGGGCGCGGACTGGCGGGATACGCGGTAATGGCTGCCCGTTGGCCGTCAGCTGCGCGCTGACATAGTCGATGCTTGAGAGCAGCCAGAAATTTCTGGTGATCCCGGCATCGAAGCGCCCCTCGGCGCCAACGTAGCGGCTGTCTCCCTGGGCGAACTTTGCCTTGACCAGGCCGTCAGCAACCTCGCCGGTCGGGGCGAGATAGATGAAGTTGTCGAGTCGGTAGGCGAAGAGATTGGCTTCGGCGCGAATTCGAGAGGAGTTGCGACGCAGCGAGAGGTCAATGCCGTTACCGCGCTCGCGGGCAAGATTCTCGTTGCCGATCTCGTAGGCGAGATTGCCGGGATGAGGGCCGTTGTTGTAAAGCTCTTCCAGCGCCGGCGCACGGTAGCTGTGGCTGTAATTGGCGACAAAGATATTGTTGTCACTGAGTTTGACGCGCAGCCCGGTCGAGCCCGAAAATCCGGTGAAGCTGCGAGAGCGGAGGCCGTCAGGGCTGTAGGCGTTGCGCTCGACGCGTCCGCCAAATTGAAGTCCGACACGGTCGAAGTCGAGCGATTGCAGCGTGAAGGCGGCGAAGTTGTTCTGTCTGGTGGGCGGGGCCAGAGCCTCCTCTCCGGTTGATCTGAAGTCCCGATGAAAACCGGCGACACCGAAACTGCCCGAAGAGCGACCACGCCGCTGCTGATCAAAAACCCCGCGATAGAGGGTTGTCAGGTTGCGAAAGGTTGTCCCGATCGTTCCATCGGTGATGTGAATCTCCTGGTGCTGGTAGTCGTTGTACTGGAAGGTGAAGTTGCCGCCACTGACTGGTGAGGCGAGATCACGAAAGCCCCCGCGTAACTGGACACTGTTGCGTCGCGGGTTGAGCCGCACCTTTTCGTGATGATGTCCCTCTTCCTCCTCCTCTGATTCACCGGGATGCTCGGGTTCGCTCGGGATCCCGTAGTTGCGGCGATCGGCAGTGAGGTTGAGACTGATAAATCCCCGATCACGGAAATAGCCAAGGCCACCTGAGATGTTGCCGGTGCGTGCGAAGGAGTTCTCGATGGTGCCGAGCGGCGTCCGATAGTCGACCGCTCGCTGGCCGCCGCCGTTGGCCCAGAAGAGCCAGTTCGGTGAACCAAGCTCGATGCCGGCACTCGCACCCGACTGGTTGTTGGTCGTTCCGCCGATGCCGGTGAGGTAGCCACGAATGCCGGGATGCGAATCTTCGTGTCCGCTGATTGCATTGACCACTCCGCCAATCGCGCTGCTGCCGTACAAAAGCGTTGCCGGTCCCTTGACCACCTCGACACGATCCTGCGAAAGCAGATCGAGCGGTTCGGCATGGTCTCCTGACTGGAATCCGAGCCCGCCGATACCAATCCCCTCCTGCAGTACCAGCACCCGGTCGCCATCGAAACCGCGAATCACCGGGCGTGAATTGCCGGGGCCAAAGCTGCGCTTGGCCACTCCCAGCTCGTGATCAAGCGCCTCACCGAGGCTCAGCGGATTCTTCCGCGCAAGGTCGAGCGAACCGATGATCGTCACCGACTGGATCGAGCTGACAGCCGTCTCCTCCCGTCCCGAGGCGGTTACTGTCACCTGCTCACGCAAAGTGTCAAGCCTGATCTCAAAGTCGGCAACTGCTGTCTGACCGCCAGTCACCACCACCCGCGCAAGAATATCCGGCGTTCGTTCGAGATGGGCGGAGACGTCATATCTTCCCGCCGGTACTCCCTCAAACCGATAGGTTCCATCCTCCGCTGTCTCCACCGAACGCTGAAGCTGAATGATCGTTACCTTGACGTTGTGAACCGGCTCCCCACTGCCAGACAGCGCCACTTTCCCCCGCAACTCCCCTGATCCCTGCGCCAGTGACGTCAATGGCAACAGGCAGAGTAGCAGCAGGGCTGCCACTCCATATCCACCGCTCAGCATCTTCTCCCTCAGCATCTTCTCCCTCAGCATCTTCTCCCTCATCATCTCCTCCTTCGGTCTCCCTTCGGGCATCGCCATCAGTGGCGCACTCCTGAGAAGCCTGATTATTTGTTTTAGAACAATGTTTCAGCCCAAAAGGAGATGATAGACCCGGCAGAATTGCTGCGCGAGAATTTTCCACCAGAAGGTCGCAATTCGCCGCTGAACGGTCGTGAACCGCCGCTCAGTGGAGATGGTCGAGAGTCTCAAAGTCAGGGGCCGGCTTCATAACAGTAGAGTGTTGCCCGATGATCGGCTGGCAGGAACCAGAAGCGTAATCTCTTGTCTGCCATTTCCATCCAGAATGGATTGCGCGTCATCGGCTGTCCGGTCTCGTTCCAGAGCTCGAGTGGAAGCTGATGAATCGGTCGACTCGTCTCGAGGTTGACCAGGTCGAGGCCGCCAAGACTGAGCGGCGCAATCCTCCCATACTTGTTAAGCCCGCCACAGAGCGCCCGTCCGGGCTCGATGAGGTGACAATCCTGATAGTCGATGTAAAACGAGGGGTTGTTCCGGCTCGTCGGAGGCTGAACGACTCGTCCGTCCCGATCGGTCGTCCAGCTGTAAATGCGCCGTGAACCCCAGTTCATCGCGTGCAGAGTGGCTTTCTGACGATCGTGGACTATCGCGCCAAGGTGGTCGCCGAAGTGGAAGATCCCGGTCGCCGTCATCGTCACCGGATCTATCCGATAAACGATCGACCGCCCCCGGGGGCGATACTCGGCGACCGGAACCCAGATGTGCAGTCCATCGAAGTCGATCCCTCCCGGATGATAGATCGTCCCTTCTCCGATTCGCAGATCGAAGATCAGCCGGCCGCTGCCGTCAAACTTGAAGAGATGGCCAATCCCCGCGCCGGGACTGCGATCGAAGTTACTGCTCCCTTCACCAAGGGGGTAAGGTCGCTCCCTGATCTCGACCGCGGAGAGAAAGAAGGTCTCCCCGATCCGTACCATCCCCTGTGGATGATGTGCGTCAAATTGAAGCAGTGTCTTTGAAACCTCTCGCCACTTCGTCCCGCGCGTCAACTGGCGAAAACGCTGGCCGGGAGAGTTGTTGATCACGGGCAGAAGCAGCAGCACAGCAATCAGTAATGCTTTCATGAGAAATGTGTGTCATCAATAAATATCAGTCTGGAATATCAGTCCCTGATTACCAGTTCCGATCTCCACTCCGGTCATTGAGGTGAAACCCGACTACTCATGACGGTTGCTTTGAAACCAGGCATCAGGGGTAGTATGATTATCGTTTGTTTTTCTTGTACTTTCTTGTACTTTTCGTGGGCTAATCGGTGGCAATGCCACCAAGTATGTCAGGGTATAAATTCGAGCGTGGAAATTCAAGAGATTCTGGTGCTGAAATGAGAATTACGAGGGTTTACACCAAAACAGGGGATGCGGGTGAGACGTCGCTGGTAGATGGCAGTCGGGTCAGCAAGGATGATCCGCGAGTCAATGGATATGGCGAGGTCGATGAGCTCAATTCGTGGCTTGGTCTGACTCGCGTCGGCCTTGACGATCCCGATCTCGATGGAATCCTGGCGACCATCCAGAATGATCTCTTCATTCTGGGAGCCGATCTGGCCAGTCCGCTGACGATTGCGGTTCCACGGATCAACGATGACCATATCAGCCACCTTGAGGCAGAGATCGACCGGCTGATGGAGGAGCTCGAACCGCTACGCGAATTCATCCTTCCCGGGGGAAGTCTGGTTGCCGCCCGGCTGCATATTTCGCGGACAATCGCCAGAAGAGCCGAGCGCGCGGTGGTCGGACTCGTCGCCAGAGGAGAGACCGGCCATCCCGGCCTGATCTATCTCAACCGCCTTTCGGATCTGCTCTTCGTCATGGCTCGTGTCGCCAACAAGCGTGGTGGAACCTCCGAGGAATCGGCTGACTTCAGCGCGCGTCATCGAAACCAGGGTAGAATTTGAGTCCTGTTAACGTTATATTCTGAGTTGAAGCAGGATCTCCCCGAGTTCCGGGTTTATCAGAATCCGTCCCTGCATCCTTCGAGCAGACCGGGAGCCTGGCGCATTGGGGCACTGGCAGATATGAGAAACTCGTTGACCACGACAACAGAGCCCGGCACCATTGCGCACAAGATCCTGACTGGTGATCTTCGGGCAGTGGCCCGGGCAATATCGAGGATCGAGAATGGCGGAGCGGAGACAGCAGCGATTCTGCGAGGGATCTATGCCGGTACCGGGCGCGGGTTGACAATCGGGATCACGGGGCCACCCGGGGCAGGCAAGTCCTCCCTGGTCGATCGTTTGGCGGCGCACTATCGAGCCTCCGGTCTGAAGGTCGGGATACTGGCGGTCGATCCTTCAAGCCCCTTCTCGGGGGGGGCGATTCTCGGGGATCGCATCCGGATGCAGTCGCTCTCGACCGATCCGGGGATCTTCATCCGTTCGATGGCGACGCGCGGGAATCTCGGAGGGCTGGCGCGAGCAACGATCGATTCGGTGGCGGTTCTTGACGCGGCCGGCTACGATCGAATCCTCGTCGAGACGGTTGGCGTCGGCCAGGACGAGATCGATATCGTCAGGGCGGCGGACGTGACGCTCGTCGTGCTTGTTCCGGGGATGGGGGACGACATTCAGGCGATCAAGGCCGGCATTATGGAGATTGGAGACCTCTTCGCCATAAACAAGGCGGAGCGCGAAGGGGTGGAGCGGATGGAGCGCGAGTTGCTCGCCAGCCTTGAAATGTCGGTCCGACCGGATGGCTGGCATCCGCCGATCATCCGTACCGTGGCCACTCGCAATCAGGGGATCGACTCGCTGGCCGAGGCCATCGACCGCTACGCTGCATACCGGAAAGCACAGCCGGCAGCGACGGCGAGAAACCTGCACCTCGTTGAGCATCGTCTCCACGAACTGCTGCGGGAGGAGTTGCTGCGCATCGTGCTCGGCGACGCCATTCCGGCCGATGATCTTGCCGCTCTGGTCGGGTCGGTTGCGCGCCGCGAACTCGACCCCTACACGGCAGTCGGCGAGATGCTGCGGCATGCCGGATTGACGCCGACAATGCAGAGAGAAGCCGGCCGTGATGCCGGGATGAGAGGGGCTATGGATCTGGCTATTCAGCACCTTGGTGTCGCGGTCTCCTCGATCGAGGAGTCGCTGAAGTTCTGGCGGGACGGTCTCGGCCTTGAACTGAAGGAGGTCGAGCTGGTCGAGGATCAGGGCGTTCGGGTGGCGATACTGCCAATCGGCGAGAGCCGGATCGAACTGCTCGAAGCAACCGGCGATGAGACTCCGGTCGGCCGCTTCCTTGCTCGTCGCGGCGCTGGTCTCCACCACCTCTGTCTTGAGGTCGACAACCTGGCGACAACGCTTGATTCACTGAAGAAGGCGGGTATTCGCCTGATTGACGAGCAGCCGCGCATCGGCGCCGGTGGAGCGCTCGTCGCCTTCGTTCATCCTCAGGGGACCGGCGGAGTCCTCCTCGAATTGACGCAGAAGGGAACCGGACACGGCGCACCTGCCGGGTCCTGAATCGGCCTGAAATGGCGATTCCATCAGTCCTGCTCACGTTTCACCATTATCTTCTTTTTTCAAGGAGTTCGAATTGAGATCACGGAAACACTCGTTGATTGCCCTGATGCTGGTCACGCTTCTGCTTGGTGCCGGGGCCTGCTCACTCTTTAATCGGAGCGAATACAAATCGATCTCCGCTGCCGATCTGACGATTCTTGCCGATAATCTGCCGGATCAGCAGAAGCGGACTCTCGCGCAGAATGAGGGGCAGCGCAAACAGTTGATCGATCAGTTTAAGAAAGCCTTCTCATTGGCGCAGGCTGCCGAGTCGGAGGGGCTGCACAAGTCCGACAGATTCAAGGGGCGGCGCGTGATCAGCGAGGATCAGCTGCTGGCCGCCGAGTTCACCAGGCGCGACCCGGCTTTTGCAGTCACCCAGGAGGAGCTGACCTCCTATTACCAATCCCACAAGGCGGAATTCGATGCCGACTTTGACCTGATTACGCGCAACTCAACGCAGCAGACCCCGGAGGAGCAGCGGGAGATTCTTCGGCTGCAATGGGCGGAGATGAAGATTCGCGCCGCCAAGGGGCGTGAGGCGGGCATCGATAAAGAGGCGGGCTTCAAGGCACAGGTCAGGTTCAACCTTGCCAATGTGCTGGCCAATTACTATTCGGAACTGCTTGAGGAGCGATTCAAGCCCACGGCGGAGGAGAAGGCAGGCTATCTCGCAGAGCATCCCGAAGCCGACCTTGAGAAGATCAGGCAGCGCGCGCAGGAGCTGCTCGCTCGCGTCAAAAAGGGTGAGCCTTTCGATCAGCTGGCGACGGAATATAACGAGGATGCGACCCGCGGAACCGGTGGCGACCTCGACTGGTTT
>CAIKMY010000282.1 GCA_903828635.1 uncultured Acidobacteriota bacterium | reverse complement strand
GAAGTTCCGTGAGCGTATACAGCAGGTCGGGTTCGTCCTGGTAATGCTGCTCATGGGCTTTGTCATCATCAACGATTTTGTCAACGTTGGGCGCAGTTTCTTCAACAAGGCGTCTGTCCAGGCGCCAGCGCAGAAGTAAGTCCGAAGTCTGAAATCCGGATAGTTGGCAGTCTGACCGGCAGTGGCGAGGAGCCATCTGCTGGTCGGTTTCTGTCCTGATGTGGTCCGGCAATGGCTCCGGATCGACATGTGGTTTCAGGCGTTGGATTAAGTTTATGGCGCAGGAAGAAAAATTTGTACGCGGGCTTGGGCTGCTTGATTCGACGATGATCGTTGCAGGATCGATGATCGGATCGGGCATTTTCATTGTCTCGGCAGACATTTCACGGCAGGTCGGCTCGCCGGGATGGTTGCTGGTGGTCTGGGTAGTGACGGGGCTGTTGACGCTGATGGCCTCGCTCAGTTACGGCGAACTGGCTGCGATGATGCCGAAAGCGGGTGGGCAATACGTTTACCTGCGCGAGGCATATTCGCCACTCTGGGGGTTTCTCTACGGCTGGACGCTCTTTCTGGTAATTCAGACGGGGACGATTGCGGCGGTGGCGGTGGGCTTTGCCCGGTATCTTGGTGTACTCTGGCCGCGAATTTCGGAATCGAGCTATCTGATTCCCCCAATTCATCTGGGGAGCAGCTATGCGATTTCACTCTCGAACGCGCAGCTGATCGGCATTGGGATGATTCTGCTGTTGACGTGGATGAACAGTCTCGGGCTGCGGCTGGGGAAGCTGATCCAGAATACATTTACAATTGCGAAGACGGGAGCACTGGCAGCACTAATTGTGCTGGGGGTTACGATTGGTTATCGGGCAGTGGCGGCGACCTCCAATTTTGGTGATCTCTGGACAGTACGAGGGACGTTGCAGGATGTTGGTGGCGGGCTGACGGCGACGACGGCCTTCGGGTTGTTTGTGGCGATATGTGTGGCGCAGACCAATTCGCTCTTCTCCTCGGATGCCTGGCACAGTATCAGCTTCACGGCGGGTGAGGTGCGTGATCCGCGGCGCAACCTCCCTCTTTCACTGGCCTTGGGAACGATTCTTGTGATCTCGCTCTATCTGCTGGCCAATATCGCCTATCTGGTCTCGCTGCCATTTGAGGGGATTCAGACGGTGGCGAGTGATCGGGTGGCTTCGGCAACGGCAGGGGTCATCTCCCCCGGTTTCGGGCCGGCGCTGATGGCGATCGGAATAATGATCTCAATCTTTGGCTGCAACAACGGGCTGATTCTGACGGGAGCCCGTGCCTACTACGCGATGGCCCAGGATGGCCTCTTCTTTCGGCTGGCAAAGCAGCTCAACCGGCATCAGGTGCCGGCGTGGGGACTGTTGATTCAGTCTATCTGGTCGTGTGTGCTGATTCTGCCTCGCACGGTGACAACGGCACCGGATGGGACGATAAGGTATGGGAACCTTTACGGAAATCTGCTCAATTATGTCATCTCGGCCGCGCTGATCTTCTACATTCTCTCGATCGGGGGTATCTTTGTGTTGCGTTATCGGCGACCGGAAGTGAGTCGTCCCTATCGCGCCTTTGGGTATCCGGTGATCCCGGCGCTCTACATTATCGGAGCCGGGGTGGTGCTGGGCATTCTCTTCGTTTACCAGACAGCAACGACGTGGCCCGGGTTGGTGATCGTGCTGACCGGGGTGCCGGTCTATTTTATCTGGCGAAGGCTGGCGCGGAAGCGTGGCATCAAGCCGGTTGAAGCGTTCGCGGAAAATTGAATAAGGGGAGGCATGGATGTCACTATTTGCAACCAAATCGATCGACTCGATCATCGCCGAGGCACAGGAGACCGGCGCACACACACTAAAGAAGACGCTCTCTGCGCTGGATCTGGTGATGCTTGGGATCGGCGCGATCATCGGAACGGGTATCTTTGTGTTGACAGGTCAGGCGGCAGGCAAGCACGCCGGGCCGGCGGTGGTGGTGTCGATGATCCTTGCCGGAGTGGTCAGCGCGTTCGCCGCCTTCTGTTATTCCGAGTTTTCGGCGAGTGTTCCGATCTCGGGATCGGCCTATGCGTATGGTTACGGCACACTTGGTGAGTTTGTCGCGTGGATCATCGGGTGGGATCTGATTCTGGAGTATGCCTTTGGCGCGGCAACGGTGGCAGTGGGCTGGTCGGGTTATGTGGTCAGCTTCCTCAAGGATCTGGGGATCAATTTCCCGGCACAGTTGAGTGTCGGGCCGTGGAACACAGTAAAACTGGCGGACGGTAGTGAGGTGTCAGGGATCGTCAATCTGCCGGCACTGTTGATCTCAATCGGGGTGACGCTGCTGCTGATCCGGGGGATCAAGGAATCGGCATCTTTCAATACCGTGATCGTGCTGGTCAAGGTGCTGGTGGTGGTGCTCTTTATCATTGCCGGGATTGGTTACGTCAACCGCAACAACATCGGTTTGGGTTGTCAGCCGGGGACACCGGGATGCGCCGAGTTCATGCCCTTCGGTTTTGGCGGGGTAATTACGGGTGCGGCGGTGATCTTCTTCGCTTATATCGGTTTTGATGCCGTCTCGACGGCGGCGCAGGAGGCAAAGAATCCGACACGGGACATGCCGATCGGTATCATGGGATCGCTGGCGGTCTGCACTGTCCTGTATGTGCTGGTGGCCGGGATCATGGTTGGCCTGGTTGATTATCGTCAGCTGACCAATGCGGCTGCCCCGATCGCCGTGGCGATCGATGCGGCTTTGCAGCTGGCGAAGGGGACGACGATGGGAACGATCCTGACGGTCTTCCCGACGATCATCAAAGTCGGTGCGGTGCTCGGGTTGAGTTCGACGATGGTGGTGATGGTCATGGGCCAGCCGCGAGTCTTCTACTCGATGTCGCGCGACGGCTTGCTGCCAACGTGGGCGGCCAGGGTGCATCCGCGGTATCAGACGCCTCACGTGACGACGGCAATCACCGGGACGATCGTTGCCATCCTTTCGGGACTGGTGCCGATCAGCCTGCTGGGAGAGCTGGTGAGCATCGGTACGCTCTTTGCGTTTGTTATTGTTGGTACCGGGATCATCATTCTCCGCAAGACCAATCCGAACATGCCGCGTCCGTTCAGGGTGCCCTTCTCTCCCGTGGTTCCGATACTGACGGTTATGTCGGCCGCCTATCTGATGAACAGCCTGCCGCTCGATACCTGGATCCGGTTGATCGACTGGATGTGCATCGGGCTCTTTATCTACTTTGCCTACAGCTACAAGCATAGCAAGCTGGCGCTGACGGCTTCCGCAGGCTCAAAAAAGTCCGTACCAGCCATCCAGCCACCGGTGGAGGCGATCATTGGGATCGCGCTGACAATTCTGCTGACAGTCTGGCAGGTGAAGACCTATGTCGCGCATGCCGGATTCATCGACTATGGAATTCGACTGTTCTTCTGGCTGGTGGTCGGGTTGCTGGTACTGATGCTGGTCAATGGTCGCCGGGATGAGGGAGCGGCACGCAGTGCGAAGATACGGACGGTGGGTCTCTGGGCCTCGGCGATCAACCTTGTCGCCTGGGCCGGGATCACCTGGTGGTTCTTCGTTCACTACGTCGAGTTGCACGCCAAGTAGTCACACGGCAACTGGATAGAAACAGCCGGCATCGGAACAGGCAACATTGGAAAACGTCCCTGATTCGCGGCGATTACAGCGTGCAGTGTCTCAATGTTGCCTGTTCCGATTTGGCGAATGGAGATATCGGGGAGTTACCGGTCAGAGAGGTCCGGTGACTCCCCGAGATGCTTTTTCAGACGGTCACCGTCACCTTGGTGAGCGAGCGTGGCTGATCGGGGGAGAGGCCACGGGTCTCGGCAAGGAAGCCGGCAAATAGCTGTGCGGGGATGATGTAGGGGATTGGCGTGAGCATCTCGTCGATCGGATGGGGGATACGAATCGAGCGGGTAGCTGCGGTGCAGACCGACTCCTCACTGGAGATGACGAGAGTTTCAGCGCCGATACCCTTTAGCTTGGCGAGCAGTTC
>CAIKMY010000281.1 GCA_903828635.1 uncultured Acidobacteriota bacterium | reverse complement strand
CTCACCTCACCGGAAAGACCGGGATCGTCATCGTCACGGTCGCCGTAGTCGTCAGCGTATGGAGGTTATGGCCACCCTCACGCGAGTTCCCGTTTGGCTGGAAGTTGATCACGGCACCCGAGATACCGAGGTCACTCTGCTGCCAGAGTCGCATCCAGCCAGTCCTTCCGGCCGAGATCACCGAGTCAAAGCGCGGTGCGGTGCGCGGGAAGCTGTTGGAGAGGGTTCCTACCAACTGGCAGGAGCCGGCGGGGATAGTGAAGCTGGATGAAGTCGTCTGATCGTCATAGAGCAATCCAAAGATCGTCCCCAGCTTGTCAGCGCCGCTCAGCAGGTTACCGCCAAGTCGGTTGAGGATGAGCATGGTCTGGTTGCCGGCCGCTCGCGAGTTGATGTTGTCAACGGCGACTGCCCGTGGCAACTGGTTGTAGCTGACTCCGTCAAAGTTGAGTGTTGCAGTTACCGAGTTGGCATCGCAGGCCGGCAGTCCGCCCGCCAGCGCCGAGACTCCGATGGCCGCAAGGTTGGCGGCGTGCCCACTATCAAAGGTGACGTAAGCATCCCCGATGAGGAAGTTGAAGTTGACCGGGCAGCCTTTGTCATCGGTCGCCACAGCGACGATATAGCCGGTTGTTCCCGGATCGAAGTCGCTGGCGAGGAAGGTCGTCGTCTGGCTTGGCGTCAGTGCCAGGTATCTGTCAGCGACGGAGCAGGTTGCCCCATCGACGAAGAAGAGATGGACGTTGGCATTCTGTGCCGGGCTGACGTTGGTGATGTTGATCTGCGTGTTCTGCTTCGGCGACACCACCGAAGAGGTAAACAGGTTGTAGATCAGCACGCTTCCCGGCTTCTGGTCGGCCGGAGGCGACACTGCCAGCGGCAGGTTCCCCGGGCCTGAGGCCGGGGCATCGACCGTGAAGCAGACCGTCTCCTCACCGGCGATTTCACCATTAAGGCTGTAGGCAACCGTGAAGCAGATCTGTGTCCCGGCGGGCACCTGGTCGCCCACCTGGATCTTCACACTCATTGTTCCCGTCTGCCCCGGTGCGAGCAATGCCGTCCAGTTGGCATAGGGCGAGCCGGCGACAGCCGCCTCTGAGGTCAGCGCTTCGGCTCCGAAGCCGACAATCTGCGTACTGGTGACTCCGGTAGTGCAGGTTCCCGGACTGGTGACGCAGTTTGAGATGGTCGTCGACGGCGTCGGTGAGAGCACGATGTTGGTGCTCACCGTCTGCGACGTCGATCCGTTGTTGGTCAATGAGACACCCGTCGTCGTCGTTCCACCGGGAGATGTCCCGCCGGATTGCCCCGTGACGGTAACCGAAGAGGCATTGACCACCAGCGAGAAGCTGGCATCGGTCGCCAGTCCGCAGCCATCGGTCACCCTGATGGTGATCGTGTGAGTCCCAACTGGTCTGGCGCTGGCAATCGTCACCACGCCGGCGGCGTCGACCGTTGCCGTTCCGGTGAACGTTCCCCTGCTCTGCACGACCACTGAGGTAACACCTCCGTCGTCGGCCGGCGGACTGGTCGGGGCAATCGTCCTTGAACGAATCAGGACGACATTCTGAACCGATCCATAGGCCACTGTTGGCGCAATGTTGGCATTCACTGCCACATTCAGGGTTGCGGTCGTCGTTAAAACACCATCACTCACCTGCAGGGTGAAGCTTGCCGTGCCCGACGTTGCCGCGCAGGCCGCGACGATGTCGGCCGTAATCGTCCCGTTGGTATTGACGATATTGGAGATCGTCACGCCCCCCGTCGGGTTGGCGCTCGTCACCGTCACCGTCAGGCTGCCAGCCGCTGTCTCCGCGTCCGTCACCGTCGCGATCGTCGAATTGGAGGTCAGGTTGCCGGCGATTCGC
This sequence comes from uncultured Acidobacteriota bacterium, assembly GCA_903828635.1. Classification (GTDB taxonomy): domain Bacteria; phylum Acidobacteriota; class Blastocatellia; order RBC074; family RBC074; genus CAIOZW01. Next base: position 4,549 of record CAIKMY010000281.1, on the reverse strand, counting down.
GAGACTCCGCTTGCCGCAATGATCGTCGGTGACTGGTTGAGTGCCAGGAGGATCGTCGCATCGGTCGTCGTCCCGCAGTTGTCAGTCGCCCGGATTGTGATCGTGTGCGTTCCCACCGGCGCAGCATTCGATATTGACACCACTCCCAATGAGTTGACCGTCACCGTCCCGGTGAAGGTTCCCTGACTCTGCACGACGATCGTGCTCACTGAACCGTTGTCGCTCGGCCCCGTCGCGGGATTGATGATTGTTGAGGCCCCGGGCAGAACACCCGCGGCATTGTAAGTCAGCACTGGCGCCGTATTGGCATTCACCGTGACACTCAATGTAGCTGTTGCCGTCGCCACCCCATTGCTCACCTGCAGGGTGAAGTTTGCTGTGCCTGCTGTCGCCGAGCATGCAGCAACGATGTCGGCCGTAATCGTCCCGTTGGTATTGACGATATTGGAGATCGTCACTCCTCCCGTCGGGTTGGCGCTCGTCACCGTCACCGTCAGACTGCTGAGCGCTGTCTCCGCGTCCGTCACCGTCGCGATCGTCGAGTTGGATGAGGCGGTTCCTCCGATTCGCGAAACTCCGCTTGCCGCAGTAATCGTCGGCAGTGCATTGACCGTCAACGAGATCGTCGCATCGGTCATCATCCCACAGTTGTCGGTCGCCCGAATCGTGATCGTGTGCGTTCCTGCCGGTGCGGCATTCGATATTGAGACCACTCCGGATGAGTTGACGGTGATCGTCCCGGTGTAAGTACCCTGGCTCTGGACCGCAACCGTGCTGACCGAACTGTTGTCACTCGGCCCCGTCGCCGGGTTGATCGTCGTCGAGGCCCCGGCATTGACCGCCACTGCCGTCCCGCTGTAAGTCAGTGTCGGCGCCGTATTGGCAACCACTGCAACACTGAGTGTCGTTGTCGCCGTGCCACCCGATCCGTCACTCACCTGCAGTGTAAAGGTTGCTGTGCCTGCTGTCGCCGCGCATGCAGCAACGATGTCAGCCGTAATCGTCCCGTTGGTATTGACGATATTGGAGATCGTTACTCCTCCCGCCGGGTTGGCGCTCGTCACCGTCACCGTCAGGCTGCCAGCCAATGTCTCAAGGTCACCAACCGTGGCGATCGTTGAATTGGATGAAGTGATTCCTCCGGTCCGTGAGAGCCCGGTCGATGCCGTGATCGTCGGGTTGGTATTGGCACTAAGACCAATGATTGTCGAAGTCGACGGTACCCCGCTGGCAATCACAGTGAGTTGCGCATGCCCGACCGGAAAACCGGCAGAGGAGGCTGTCATCAACGTCAGCACAGACGACGTAAAGGCAGTCTTCGACCAGCCAATTGTCGTATCAAGTGGCAGATAGAGCGACTGCCCGTTCACCAGACTTATCAGTTGCACCAGCGGATAGTCTGTCCTGCGGCTGAAATAGGTCCCACCGGAAGAATCGGTACCGCCAAACCCTGTTCCCGTGACTGTAATTGCTCCACCGGCGGAGAAACCTGCCGTCGAGATGACCGGTTGACTGGACGATGCATATCCGAGACCCGGATCGTAGAGTTCCGCACCGGGAATTGACAATGAACCATTTCTGCCCGCGGCGACGAGAATCCTGCCATTGGTCAGCAATGTCGAGGTGTGCAAAGTGCGATCTGTCGAAAGAGACCCCGCACTGCTCCAGGTGTTGGCTATTGGATTGTAAAGTTCGGCAGTTGCCAACGACGTTCCCGAAGCCGAACCTCCGACAACGAGGACTCTGCCACGAGGAAGCAGGGTTGCCGTATGCCCCTGACGTGCTCCCGTAAGTGCCCCTGCACCACTCCAGGTTCCTGTGGACGGGCTGTAAAGCTCTGCGCTTGAAAGTGTACTCGACGAATTGTCGGCTCCACCGGCAACGAGAAGGTTACCATTCGGCAGCAGTGTCGCCGAGTGTGAAGCTCGCGCTGATGACAACGAGCCGGTATTGCTCCATGTTCCTGCTGCCGGGTCATATAACTCGGCACTCGCGAGATATGAGGCTCCCCGCCCACCAACAACCAGCACCTTGCCATTGGGAAGCAGCGTCGCCGTGTGATCCTCACGTGCGGCAGCGAGCGACCCCGTGCTGCTCCACGTTCCTGCCACCGGGTCATACAACTCGGCAGCAGAAATTGCCGCTGCACCATTGTTACCTCCAACAATCAGAACCTTGCCGTTGGCCAGCAGCGTCGCTGTGTGCCCCTTCCTTGCCGTTGAGATGCTGCCGGTAGCACTCCAGCTTCCGGCAGTCAGATTGTACAACTCCGCGCCAGCAGTCGGTCCGGACGTGCCCTCACCGCCGACAACCAACACATTACCATTGATCAGCAGTGTCGCTGTATGATTCCCGCGTGCCGTCGTGAGGCTGCCAGTGCTGCTCCACGTCCCGGCAGTCATATCGTACAATTCTGCGCTGGTGACCGGCCCGGAACTGCCCCCACCACCAGCAACCAGCACCTTCCCGCTCTTTAATATTGTTGCCGTCTGGGATTGGCGCGAGGTCGACAGCGCGCCAGTGCCACTCCACGATCCGGATGTCGGATCGTATAATTCAGTACTCCCAACCAGTTCTCCCCGTGCTGCAAAACTGAGTCCACCCGTGACCAGGACATCACCTGATGGCAGCAGCATCGATGTGTGGTAAGCTCTCGCATCTGTCAGCGATGCCTCAGTGCTCCACGTCTCAGTCGCCGGATCGTAGATCTCTACGCTCTTCATCGACACTAATGTATAGTCATATGAATCAAATGTCTCACCACCACTAACAAGCACTTTGCCATTCGGCAGCAGTGTCGCCGAGTGAAAAGCCCGCCCGGTATTAAGACTGCCGGTATCTGACCAGACTCCCGTCGATGGATCATAGAGCTTTGCCGAGGTAAAACCCGGCTCCTCCTGAATGGCGCGCCCACCGGCTAGCAGAACCTTGCCATTTGGCAGGAGTGTCGCGGTCTGCGCCCAGCGAGCCCCGATTGAACCAGCGTCAGACCAGGTTCCGCTGGCGGGGTCATACAACTCTGCCTCGTCGACAAAACCAATGTTACCATTGTATCCCCCGGCAACCAGCACTTTGCCATTTGGCAGCAACGTTGCCGTGTTATAAAGTCTCCCTCTCGCCAGTGACCCGGTGGCGGTCCACACTCCTGTCGACGGATCGTAGATCTCCACACTGTCAAGATATTCCTGATCTGTACCAACACCAGTGTAAGGCCAGTTATATCCTGCGATCGCCATAATCCTGCCATCCGCCAGTGGCGTCATTGTAAAGGCGATTCGCTTCTGGTTGAGAGATCCCGTGGAACTCCACGTCTCGGTCGTCGGATCATAGATCTCTGCTGATCCATCAGATCCACCTGCAGCCAAAACCTTGCCATTCTTCAGGAGCACTATCCCATTAACTGCCCTTGAGCTGGCAGGAGCACCTGTCGCACGCCAGGCTCCCGTTGTCGGATCATAGAGTTCAGCGGTAGCGGCGCAGGCCTGGTCATTGCTACACCCAACGACCAGCACCATTCCGGTCTGCAAAAGGACAGCGCCAATCCCATTCCTCGCCAGAGACATTGAGCCGACCACCGACCAGCTGGGATCTATCGTCAGGGGGTACTGCAACCCTGACGGGTCAAGCGTCAGCACCAATCGACGAGATCCGTCAGAAGCGACAGCCCCCAAATCCCACCTGACCGCATCATCGCTGCGCCGTCCGGTAGCATCGATCACCCAGGGCGATTCGATACACAGCATCTCCCTTCCAGCCCGCCTGAAAGAGATTGCCCCACCACGCAGCAAGACGTCATCCGCCCCACTGACCTCAGCCAGGTCATATTCAAATTGTCTCGGCGCTGACTCATCCTTTAAATATAGAAACTCTTCGCTGCGACCAGACTCGATCTCATGCCGACTGTCAGTGTGGGGATAGGCTTCACGATAGACGATCTTTCCATCTGTAACCTCAGCCGGTGAACGATGGCCGCCGACCGCCCACAAGGCCGCACGCACTCCACCTCCCTCGACGACGAAAGGTTGGTCGAACCTCTCCGGAAAAAAGGCTTCGAGACTCGGTACCTCTCTTGCCGACTTTGCGATGAGCGCCCTCGCCTCCTCCGGCTTCGCCTGAGGATTGATCTTCGGGATCCCACCCACCACTCCCGCAACCCTGCCAACCAATCCTTTGTAACTGTGCCCCCTTACCTCGCGCGCCGACTCGGTAAATTGCGCCGACGCTTTCAATGTATTTACTCCCTTGTTAACAAATACTCCCAACAGCACTGTCAGGATTAAAGCAATCAATGGCAACAGGCAACGGCTATAATTCTTGTGTGTCATAGTTTGTCCGCTTTAGAACCAGCTAATCTGCCAGTCAGGTTGTTCTGACCCGACGGCAAAGTACAAAATGTCAGTGATTAACGTACTAAGATAATTGGTTTATATAAACACCAACATATATGCAATAACTAAACCAAGTTATCTGGTATCAATTTTTACGACCAGATATCAAAAAGCATCAAATCCGCCCAAACATAGAATGGAGAATGGAGAATGGAGAATGG
>CAIKMY010000280.1 GCA_903828635.1 uncultured Acidobacteriota bacterium | reverse complement strand
GCATCGTCGAGGAGACGGGAAAACACCCGGTCCCCTTCTCCGAGTACTGCTATCCGCTGCTCAGATTCAGCCGGGACCACAATTTCGAGTATCCCGGCCGGCCCTGGCCGGAGGGTATACCGGCAGCAGCCAATGGAGGTGAGCAGAGATGAGCATGGATGTGCTGCTTGAGGCCTGGGTTAGTGGTCTGATCGAGGCGTCGAAGGTCCGCTGGATGCTCGGTGACGGGAAGCGCTGGCAACCGGGTGAGAAACTGAAGCTGCTCTTCACGGGATACAACGGAACTCGCAACACGGGCGCCGATGTCCGTGTCGAGGAGATGCTCCGTCAGATCAGGCACATTCTCGGTCCGGAGAAGTGCGAACTGAGCGTGCTCAGCCAGAATTTTGCGCTGACGAGGGGCTATTTCGAGGGGGTGTCACAGGTTCATCTGCCGGACATCTTCCCGCCGATGCTCTGGCGAGAGATTCCGCGATTTGACGGCGTGGTCGCCTGCGAGGGATCGATGTTCAAGAGCAAGTTCGCCAATGCGCTGACAACGATGATGGTCGGCTCGCTGGGGATGGCCTCGGCACAAAACAAATTGTCGGTCGGTTACGGGGCGGAGGCGGGCAAAATGGACCCGCTGGTGGCGAAGATGGTCTCTCGATATTGTGCCAACTCGCTGGTGATTACGCGCAATCCGGAATCGCAGGTGGTGCTTGGCAACCTGGGGGTATCAACCGAACTGGGAACCGACACGGCCTGGACCTTCGAGCCGCTGCCGACGACCTGGGGAGAGGATGAACTGCGCCGGCTCGGCTGGGATGGAGAGACACCGGTGCTCGCCGTCTGCCCGATCAATCCCTTCTGGTGGCCGGTCAAGGCCTCAGTCTCCCGGTTCCTGCTGAAAACGCTGACGGGCATTGGAGGTGAGAGCCATTACCGCTCGGTCTATTTCCACCGGGCAGGTACGGAGGTCGACCAGGCGTATGACCGTTACATCGGGGCGATGGCGCGGGCGGTCGAGCGGTTTCGTCGCGAGCAGCGCGTCTTCGTGGTGCTGGTGGCCATGGAGATGCTCGACCGACACGCCTGCGAGAAGATGGTGGCGCAGATGGATCCGGCGCCGATTCTGACCTCGGACAAATACGATATGTACCAGTTGGTCAGCATACTGCGCGCCTGTCGGACAATGGTCTCATCCCGTTTTCACGGCATCGTCACCTGCATGCCGGCGCTGGTCGCCTCGGCCGGAGTGACGATGGACGAGCGCATTCGCAATCTCATGACAGAGCGTGGCCACGAGGACCTGCTGCTGACGGTCGACGATCCGGAGCTGGAGGAGAGGCTGCTGCTGATTCTCGGGAAACTGCATCGTGATCAGGAGCGGATTCGCGAAGGCATCGGGCGGACGGTCGCAAAGAATCTGAAGGTGATGGCGCGCATGGGTGTCTATTTCGAGGAGCACGTGCAACGACGCTATCCGGAGTTTCCTGTTCGTCAGGGGCTGCACCATTGGGAAGAGTACCTCCCCCCGCTGAGTAGCAGGTTGAGGGGGCTGCTGGAGAGATATGGTTAGTCGTAACAGTTGCACAACCACGACTTGAGCGGAGTTTTGGAGCATGAACTTCATCGGGAAAATATTTGATCACCTGCGGGCATCAGAAGGCCGTCCGGTGCTTGAGGAACTCTATGAGGGCAGGCGGGTGACAGTAACCGGTGGGCAGTTGCTGAGCCGGGTGAGAGTGGCCCGCCACTGGTTGCGGCAGGCCGGCCTGCGTCCGGGTGACCGTTGTGGGCTGCTGGCGCCAAACGGTATCGGGTGGATAGCGACTGACCTCGCGATGATGGCGGAGGGGCTGATCGTTGTGCCACTCTACGCACGCCAGGCCCCCGGAGAACTCGCCTTCATGCTGCGTGACTGCGGGGCCTCACTGGTCTGCTGCGGCAGCGAGGCGCTGCGAGACGGGATCTCGGCGTCCTGGCCTGACGGGACCCCGCCACTGCCACTCATCGACGAAATCCTCAGCGGAGCGGAGGATAACGAAATTGGTGATCATCCGACGGAACGCTCCGCAGAGTCGATTGTCAGCATCATCTACACCTCCGGAACCTCGGGCGAACCAAAGGGAGTAAAGCTCAGCGTCAGCAATCTCGACCACATGGTTCCCTGCACCGGAGCCCGCCTCGACCAGCTGATGGCTGGGGAGACAAGGCGGACGCCCGACAGCATCTTTCATTATTTGCCCTTCTGTTTCGCCGGCTCCTGGATTCTGCTGCTGACAGCACTCTCGCGACCGAGCCTGCTCTCGCTTTCAATGGACCTCAACCGGCTCGGAGATGAGTTGAAGGAGGCAGCGCCAAACTACTGCCTCAATGTGCCGACGCTGCTTGAACGTATCCGCACGAGAATCGAGGGGCAGATTGCCCAAAAACCGGCGCCGGTGAGATACCTTTACCGGCGTGGCCGCGATGGCTGGACGCGAGGCTTTGAAGGAAGAGGCAGCATTGCAGACTCAATCTGGAGTGCACTGGCGACAAGGGTCATCTTCACAACGACGAAGCAGAAGATTGGTCCGGAGTTGCGGGCGCTGATATGCGGGTCGGCCCCGCTGGCACGTGAAACGCAGCTCTTCTTTCTGATGCTCGGGATCCGGGTGCTCCAGGTCTATGGGTTGACCGAAACAACCGCAATCTGCACGATGGATGATCCGCAGGACTTCACACCGGGACGTGTCGGACCGGCGATTCCGGGGATCGAGATGCTGCTTGACGAGGATGGCGAGATCCTTGTCCGCGGTCCGAACATCTTTGCCGGCTACTGGAACCGACCGGAGGCGACGGCCGGGGCGATGCGCGACGGATGGTTCCGGACCGGCGATCGTGGTGAAGTCGATGCCCGCGGCAACTGGTCGATCATTGGACGATTGAAAAACCTGCTGATTCTCAATTCCGGCCATAATGTCGCGCCCGAACCGATCGAGGAGAAGATCCTTTTTCAGCTCCCCGCAGCACAACAGTGCGTCGTCATCGGCAATGACCGCAGCTTCCTGACGGCACTCGTTTTTGGTGAGGTTGACGAGAAGTCGGCCCGGGAAGCCATCGATGCCGTCAATGAGACGATGCCTCATTACAAACGGGTGCTCGGTTTTCGGATAAATCGCGAGGCGCTGACGCCGGAGAGCGGCCTGCTGACGGCCAACGGCAAAATCAAACGTGATGCCGTGTCCGCCGCTTTCAGGGCGGAGATTGAAGATCTCTACCGGACACGCAAGAGCTGAGGGAGACGATCATGGTCATACTGGGACTGGTCTTTCTGCTGCTGATGTTTTTCATGTTCGTGATGGTGATGATGGCCATCGGCGCTCGGGGTATTCGCGAACAGGAGGATGAGCAGACAGATGAGACCGGAGAGGGCGGAAAGAAAGACGCTGACACCGGTCAGGATGGCGAACACCACCAACAAGCTGGCGGGAATCCATAATCGCCCGGTACTGTTACCGGGCAACCAGATGAGCGAGCGATGATGAACAAATACCGAGCAGAGACGCTCTCGTGGGAGTTGCGAGACGGGGTAATCGAGCTGATACTGCATCGTGATCCGTGCAATGAGATCGGATCGCAGGTGCTTGCTGATCTCGAAAGCTTCGTGGTCGCGCATGACGAGTTGCGCGAGCAGGCCCATGCGCTGATCATTGCCAGCGACCGAAAACCAGGGTTTTGCGCGGGTGCCGACCTGCGCGAGCTTTACCACGGTGCCCGCGCAATCGGTTTTGCTGCGGCTCAACCGCAGATCAGGCAGTTTCTCCGACGAATCCATCGGGTGATGAACGTCATCGATGCCTCGCCGCTGGTAACAATTGCCGCGGTTCATGGTGTCACCTTTGGTGGCGGGTTTGAACTGGCGCTCGTCTGCGATCTGATCATTGCCGAGAAGATGGCGCGCTTCTGTTTTCCCGAGCTGCGACTGGGGCTCATTCCCGGTTTCGGTGGCATTCCGCGATTGAGGCGGGACCTTGGCAACGCAATCGTCCGCGATCTGCTGCTGACGGGTCGGAGCATCGGAGCAACAAGGGCTCAGGCGATCGGGCTGGTCAGCCAGCTCACCGGCGAGGGTGAGGCCCTGAGGGTCGCGCGCCTGACGGCAGCGCAGATTGGTAAATTTGATCGCGCCACCAGCATAGCCGCCAAGAGGTTCATTAAACCCGTTCCTTACACCGAACTGGAAGAAGAGATCGAGATCTTCTGCGATCTCTTCACCAAACCAGCGGTCGAGTCAGGGCTGCGCAGGTTTGTCGAAAGCACCGATGCACAGCCCTATCTGCCGTGAGCCGGCCTCTTGCCGGGTAACCGGATGCCGGGATTGATCAGGAGACAGAGGAGTCAGAGCACCGATGAGCAATAAAATCAGAGCCAAGATCACCGGGCTGGGTCGCTACGTCCCGCCAAGAGTGGTCACCAATGACGAGATCGCGAAGATGGTCGACACGAACAACGAGTGGATTGTCGAGCGATCGGGCATACACCAACGCCACTGGGTTGAGAAGGGGACGCCGACATCAGAACTGGCGGTGAAGGCGATCGAGCAATTACTGGAGCAGCGTGGCATCAGTGCCACGGAGATCGAACTGATCATCGTCTCGACGGTGACGCCGGACATGATGTTTCCTTCGACAGCCTGCATCATTCAGAATCGCATCGGTGCAACCAATGCCTGGGGATTCGATATCTCAGCGGCCTGCTCATCGTTCCTCTATTCGCTGACAACGGGGGCGCAGTTCATCGAGACCGGGAAGCACAAAAAGGTGCTGGTAGTTGGTGCCGATGTCATGACGACAATCATCAACCCCGAGGATCGGGCAACAATCGTGCTCTTTGGGGACGGAGCAGGCGCGGTATTGCTGGAGCCGACGGGGGAAGGTGAAGAGGGTCTCGGTATTCTCGACTTCCGTCACGAAATCGATGGCAGCGGCGGTGAACATCTCTACATGGCCGCCGGTGGCAGCCTCCATCCGGCCTCGCACGAGACCGTCGCCAACAAGATGCACTTCGCCCATCAGAATGGCCAGCAGGTCTTCAAATTCGCGGTACGCAAGATGGGCGAACTGAGCGCGGCGATGCTCGACAGGCATCAACTCACCGGCGACGATCTGAGCTGCTTCATTGCTCATCAGGCCAACCTCAGAATCATTGACGCCACCGCCAACAAGATCGGCCTTGCACCCGAAAAGGTGATCAAGAATATTCACAAGTATGGCAATACCACGGCCGCAACGATTCCACTGGCAATCGGCGACGCGATCGAGGAGGGAAAACTGAAGAAGGGTGATCTGGTGCTCTTTGCAGCAGTGGGTGCTGGCTTCACCTCAGGATCGGTTCTTGCCCGCTGGGCCTACTAAGGCGCCAACCAGGAGATAAGGAGAGAGAGCGGCATGCGAACTATCGAGGAGACTACCGAGGAGATACTGACGCTGGCATCGCGCCACTTCAACGTGGCACGAAACGAGATTTCGGCCGGAGATGACTTCTTCAAAAAGCTGGGGATTAACAGCCTCCAGGCACTGGAGTTGCTGACACGGCTGGAGAATCATTTCGGAGTTGAACTGCCCGATTATGAGGTGCAGGGTGTCAGTGATTTCCAGACATTGGCGGAGAGAATTCAGTCGAGACTCTGAATCGGACACGCCACATTGGGATACGGCTGTTTTGTTTAGTCGGCTGTTTTGTTTAGTCGGCTGTTTTGTCTATTAGTCCCCTGGCAGTAAATCAAGATGATCGACCTGACAAAAGAGGAATCGCTGGGCTCGGCGCTGACGACGGCGCTCGAGCGCTTCGCGGAAGAGACCTGCCTGATCGAGGCAGATCGCGACCGCGAGAACCATCGCCTGAGCTATCGACAGTTTCGGGATGGGGCGCTGTCGCTGGCCGGCTGGCTCGGGGGTCAGGGCTTTGGATCTGACGCACGTGCGGCAATCATCATGACCAACCAGTCGAAGTGGCTGATGGCCGCCTATGCCATCTTTTATCGTGGCGGAGTGCTGACACCGATCGATTACAAGCTGACCGCGCCGGAGCACGTCGCCCTGCTGCTGCACAGCAGGTGTGAAGTTCTGGTGACCGAGCATCACTTCTGGCGGGCGATCTCACAAACAGCCGAGTACTGCGAGGCACGCGAGGGAGGAAAGCTTGCCCTGCTTCGGGTGATCGTTACTGATGCTCCGCGCAATGGAGATCTCTTCGGTGCGCTGAGCTGGGATGAGGCCTGCAGTGAGGGCGCATCTTCCCCGCCCCCGACAATGGTCACGCGGCGGCGGAGCGATCCGGCCTGCATCGTCTATTCCTCGGGGACCGGCGGGCGCCCCAAGGGATGCGTCCTGACCAACGACAACTATCTTCAACAGTGTATCGCCCTGACCTCACTCTATCCATTCTGGCCCGGGGTGCGCTATCTCAGCATCCTGCCGACCAATCACGCAATCGACTTCATGGTCGGCTTCATCGGGCCATTCGTCTGCGGAGCGACAGTGGTGCATCTGCGAACTCTGCGACCGGAATTCGTGCGGGAGGCCTTCGCCAGGTTCAGGATAACCTACGTTGCCCTGGTGCCGCTGATTCTCAAAAACCTTCAGACAGGACTGCAGAAGCGCTTTGATGAACTGCCGCCGGTGAAACGGGCCATCTTCAACCTGCTGCGCGAGATCAACAAGCTGCTGACGCGCAATCGGCCGCACCTCGGCCTGAGCCGGATGATGCTCGGTCAGGTGCACGAGGCGTTTGGCGGAGAACTACGGACGATCTTCACCGGAGGGGCCTTCACTGACCCGGCGACGCTGCGATTCTTTTACGATCTTGGCATTCAGGTTGGCAACGGGTACGGCCTGACTGAGGCGGGGACGGCGCTGACACTCAACGATTTCAACCCATTCCGTGACGACACCGTCGGCAGGCCACTGCCCGGCGTCGAGATCGTCATCAAGGATCCTGATGTCGAGGGAGTGGGTCAGGTAGTCGTTCGCGGGCGGACAGTGATGTCCCATTACCTCGATGACCCCGAATTGACGGCAGAGACGATCATCGACGGCTGGCTGCAAACGGGTGATCTCGGCCGCTTTGATGCGACCGGACATCTGCAACTCCTCGGCCGGGCAAAGAACATGATCGTCACCGAAGAGGGCAAAAATATCTACCCGGAGGATATCGAAAGCGTCTTTGACGGCCTGCCGGTCAGGGAATACTGCGTCTTTGCCGCTAATTACATCTGGCCTGAGAGATCGATGCTCGGCGAAAAACTGGCGATTGTCCTGCGACTGGACGAGGGTCAGTCGATGACCGACGACCTCAGGCATGAGGTGTTGCAGCGCAATAACCGGCTGCTCAACTACAAGCGAATCAGCGGAATGATCCTCTGGGACGAGGATTTCCCGCGAACGGCATCGATGAAGATCAAACGAGTGATACTGGCGGAACAAATCCGCCAGCGGCTTGACCGCACCGAGGCATTGAAGGAGATCTGATGGGAGAGAGGTGGCTGGCAGTCGTCAATCCGGCAGCCGGCTTTGGACAATGCGGCAGGATGCTCGACTCGGCAATGGAGAGGTTGCGCGGTGCCGGTCTCCCATTCGACATCGTGCTCACCGAGCGAGCAGGACACGCGACCGAGATCGCGCGCAGCGCCTTCCACGATGGCCGCCGTCACTTCATCGCCGTTGGCGGCGATGGTACCTCCTTCGAGATCGTCAATGGCCTTTTTCCCGATGCCCTCAACCTTCCACCAGAGGAGCGCCCGCACCTCGGCTTCCTCCCGTTGGGTACCGGCAACTCTTTTTTGCGTGACTTTACTGATCAGGGAGCCGATTATACGCTGACCGCTCTCGCGGAAGGGCGTTCACGCCCCTGCGATGTCGTCCGATTACGCCATCGCGCAGGGCATATTTTCTACATTAATATCCTCAGCCTGGGATTCGTCGCCGATGTCTGTACCCTTGCCAACCGCCGCTTCAAGCGTCTGGGAGCGGCTGGCTATGGCCTGGCAGTGGTACTCTGCCTCGCGAACTTTCACAAACGCGTCTACACACTCAAGGTTAATGGTGAGCCGGAACCGGATACGCCACCCACTGCCCTGCTGATCTTCAATAACAGCAGGTTCACGGGGGGGCAGATGATGCTTGCTCCACGCGCTGATATCGGGGATGGAGAGATTGATATCGTTCGCTGGTCTGCCGACCGCTTCGATTTCATCAGAAACTTCCCCAAATGCTACGATGGTTCGCATGTCAACCATCCCCTTGTCTGGCAGGGGCGAGCGCGCAGGGTCGAGTTTGATTTCGGCGAACCGATCGATGTCATGATTGACGGCGAAGTAATGACGGTTCAATGCGAGTCACTTGAGGTTCTGCCTTCAGCCATCAGCGTTGCAGTATGATTTGTACTTGTATAAAACAACTTAGCCATGAACAATATCAGGTCAGACGTTCGTTATCACCCTTCTCATCGCTGGGAGTCGGTCAGCCCGGTATTCAGGGGATACTACATTTTGCGCTCGGTGCTCATCTGGTTACTGAGTATCATCCACTTCTTTCCGCTCTGCACACTGCTGGTGGTAATGGGTGGCTTCATCGATCCGCGTCGCAACGACAAGCCACAACGGTGGCTCTTTCGCAATATCCTGCGGGTTGCCGGGGTCGACTTCGAGGTTCGGTATGCTCCGGGATTTGACCGTCAGCGCACCAGCCTCTTCGTTTGCAACCACATCGATATCTGGGATGCGTTTATCATCTACTCGGCGATTCCGCAGTTCGTGCGCGGCCTTGAACACGAATCTCACTTCAAAATTCCGGCCTATGGCTGGATGATGAAAAGATTCGGCAATGTCCCCGTACCACCCGAGGGGAATCTGACAAAGTACAAGCAGATGATGAAACTGGCAAAGGAGTCGCTTGACAGTGGCGTCAGCCTGATAGTCTTTGCCGAGGGATCGCGAACTCTTGATGGCCGTGTTGGGGAGTTCAATCCCGGAGTCTTCCGTATGGCGATCCAGTTCGGCTATCCGATTGTACCGATGAGTATCGTCGGTGCTTATGAATTCAGCCGCAAGCGTGACTGGAAGCTCTTCCCATCAAAGATCGTCGTCTACTTGCACCAGCAGGTAATGACCGAGGGTCTGACAAAGAAGGATGTCGAATGGCTGAAAAATGAAGTACAAAAGACAGTCGCGTGGCCGGTCGATGACTATTACGAGGGCTGATCTCACTCACCTCCGGGATTGCGGACAGCGTCCTCGAGAATGCGAGTTATCTCGTTTTCACGGGTCTCCGGTGCGAATGAGAGAGGCTGGCCGATAGTGATGGTGACACTGCCGGGTCGAGAGAAATAGCGCCGCTGACGGCTCAGATGAAAGAGTCCTTCAATTTTCAGAGGAACAACGGGGATGCCAAGCCTCGTGGCAAGGAGTCCGATGCCGGCCATGAAGGGGACGAGGTGTCCGTCGGGTGTTGTTCGACCTTCGGGAAAGACGAGTAGCGAGAATCGCTCATCGACAGCCTCACCAGCAAAGGCAAAGCTGCGCCGGAATCCGCTCCTTTGCGGCAGCGGGAAGACATTGAAAACGAGAACAACCAGCAGATACTGACAGAACCGTGTCAGCCACACCCACCAGCGTCGATCATCAGGAGAAAATCGCAGCAGGCGCAGCCGTTCACCGGCCATGGCAATTGCCAGCCGATGCCGGAAGCGCAGTGGCAGTGCGGCGAGAATCATGGCCGGATCGACCATCGAGATGTGGTTGGAGATAAAGAGGACCGGCCCGGAAAGACCGTGCAGTCGATGTCTCCCGCGAATTCGCGGCCAGCACATGATCAGCACGAATGGCATCACCAGCAGGTAAAAGAGTACCACACGCAGAGCACGGAATGGCAGCCGGCGGGCCCAGTGAGGCCAGGGATAAGCGGAACTGACGGAGTGTGCTCCGCCATCCCTGATCAGTTGTTCGAGGTCGGCAATGGTGGTCTGCGGGGTGATCGAGGTTTCGTCAAGCTCAAGCTGGTAGCGATCCTCAATCGCACCAATCAGAGCGACTCGTCCGAGGGAATCGAGGCCGAGGTCAGATCCAAGACTGGCATCCGCTGATTTGGTTGCGGCGAAAGCACCGACCGAGGTGAGCAGCCCGGCCAGTTCCGTCGACTGAGAGGCCGGTCCTGCCCCGCCGGCTTCCGTACTTTGCGAACGGAGAATCTCCAGTGCGCGATCCCTGACGAGGCCACGCCTCACCTTCCGTGTTGGAGTTCGTGGAAAGTCGGGTTCCGGCCAGATGATCCAGCGGGTTATCTGCTGTGCGTGGTTGAGTTCAGCGTTGGCGCGTTGGAGAATCCCGGGCATTGTCAGCGTGCGATCACCGGTTCGCGGCAGGACCACAGCCAGCGGCTCGGGACCACGGGGCCCCTCGATCCCCATAACACAGCTCTCACGAATCTCCGGCTGCCGGTTGAGCGCCGCTTCAAGATCTTCAGGGTAGATGTTGAGTCCGGCGGCAGTAACGATCGCCTCCTTACGACGTCCCTTGAAGAAGAGCTTTCCCTGCTCGTCGACACTGCCGATGTCACCAGTCGGAAGCCAGCCCTCATCTGAGAGGATATCACCCCCCTGCCAATAACCGGCGGAGACATTAGCGCCGCGGACAAGGATCTCTCCCCCCTCACCAAGGCGCACCTCCTGGCCGGGCAGGACTCTGCCGATAGAGCCGCGGCTGCTGCTGAATGGGTTATTAAGACTGATCAGCGAGGCGGTCTCAGTCATCCCGTATCCCTGGACGACCGCAATTCCAACCCGCAGCCAGAACTCCTCGGAATCCTCCGGCAGAGTCGCCCCGCCAGTGACAAATGCCTGGAATTTCCAGCCAAACCTGCGGTGAAGATCACGAAAGATCCACCAGCGACGGAGAAAGTGGCGGCCGGCGGCGAGGCGAAAGCGCGACTCGAAGTCAGCCAGCAATCCGTGCGATTCGTATTCACGCAGCAACTTTTCACGAAGTGTGTCGAGCTGGCGCGGGACCGTCGCCACCACTGAGATTCGCTCACGGCTGATCGTTTCGAGGATCTCCGTCGGATTGAGTGATTCCTGAAAATGGACCTCCGTCCCCAGCAATGCCGGAACGAAGATGCCCATGAATTGACCGAAGACGTGGCTCAGCGGCAGCAACGACAGGAGGCGCAAAGGATGAACCAGTCGTTCCCAGCTCCGGTACTTTGCGATCTCCCTTTCGAGTGGAAGAATGTTGGCCAGCAGGTTGGCATGCGTCAGGCAAACACCCTTCGGCTCAGCAGTCGTGCCGGAGGTAAAAATGATCTCGGCCAGACGGTCAGGGCGGCGGGATTCGAGGTCTTCCGGCAGCGGGCTGAACGGATGCGAGGCGAGCAGGACCGGAAGGCGTTCGAGAGGCAGAGTCGGCAGCAGTGGCTCGAGGTGGGGCAGTTGCTCCATCCCTCCAAGTGCCAGTTTCGCCGAGACCTGGTGCTGTACTCTCCCGACGAAGTCAGGCAGACTGTGAAGGTCGAGCGGGACGACCACGGCTCCGCGCAGCAGACATCCGTAAAATGAGGCCACCCATTCGGGACCGTTGGTTCCCTGAATGATGACTCGATCACCACTACCAATCGAGCGGGCCCGCAGTTCGTGTGAAAAACGAATGGCTTGAACTGCCAGTTCCTCGTAACTCCATCGCGTCTTTTGCAAACGACGATGACGCAGGCTTTGGTGACAGACGATTGCCGGTTCGCGCTGGCGTGGGGCGTGATCAAAGAGCAGGCTGTCAACCGAAGATCTCATTGGCACCTGAATCAGCAGGATGCAGCTACTCCCATCCGCTGAGGAGGGTATTGATCCAGGCAAGCGCTTCACGAATGGTGAGGTACATATCGCTGCGTCGCCTCCACCAGTAATCCGGCTGCCACTCCGGCGGAACCGGCTCAGTCGGAAATGACCGAAACCTGCCGCCCGGGGCTGCACGCTTGATGGTAAAGAGCGCGCGTCGTGAATGGAAGGGGGCGGTGACAATTATTGCCGAATTCCAGCCATTACTGCTCATCAATGATTCCAATAGGCGAGCCTCTGCCCGTGTATTCCGGGCATCACGCATAACAATGACGTCAGCTTCGGGAACTCCAAGGTGAATGACGTAACGCTTCGCCGCATCTCCGGTATTGATACCGGGCATATACTCGACTCCGCTGACGATGACCTTGCGAGCCCAGCCATCGAGGTAGAGTTGTGCCGCACGCTGCTCGCGCAGAGAGCGCCTGTCACCGCCGAGCGCGACGACGACATCGGCTTTCTCAAGCAGATCACGCCGTACCAGTGACCTTGCGAAGAGGTTGAGCAGGTACGGTGCCAGAAGATAAAGCAGCAGAAGAATGGCAATAGCGAGAAGACCTCTCCTCCGCCACCTCAGCCACTGATTGTGGTTACTCGACTCAGGCGACATAATGCCGGGACAGGCGGGCAGGATCCGCATCCCCGTGAGATGGGGCACCGCAGATCCTGCCCAACGGCCTATTTGATATTGAGCTGGATTGACTTGCCGGTATTGGCGACCTTGCCATCGATCGTCACCGTCAGATTAACCAGCCCGGATCCAACCAGTGACCGCGGAATCGGTCCGAGGTTGAGCTGATCAAGACCAACAAAATCAGGCGCCGCGCCGGCAAAGAGAACCGGTATCGTGACGTTACCAATTTTGGCTGTGATCGCCGACAGACCACTCACTCTGCGGAAACCTGATCCAAAAACGACCAGAAAGACCTGATCATTGTCGGCCCCGAGATCGATGACCGCCGGAACCCAGGTTTTGGCTGCCTGGTCGTAATTGACGACAGTGACCGGTTCAAGAGTTGAGGCCCCGCCTTTAAGTCGCAGGCCATAGGCGGCCGGTGCCCCATCACCGGTGGCATTCTGTGTGAAGAGCCCCGGTGAAAGTCGGGCAACATTGATCTCGCCGAGGCTGACGATATCGTTGTTGATGTATACAGTGACGGTCGCCGGCCCGAGCGCAGTCTGCGGGTGTAGCAGGTAATTGACCTGCTGCGGTGCCACGAAGAAGAGCGACTGCTCTCGTTCGACTCCGGCGCTGTCTTTGACGACAACCCTCGTTCCGAGGAGCCTCGTCGGCAACGGCAGCGAAGCGGCAATCTCGACGCCGGTTGCCAGCGTCCGGGCAAATGCCGAAAGAATCGAATCAGGCGCAAGGTCACCTGCCGAGTAGCTCGATGAGGTGACGCTGGTCACCCGGTCGTAGGTACGCAGGCTGAGGCTGTTGGATGGAGAGCTGCCCGCGTTGATGACCGTAATCTGTAAGGTACCCGCGGCGGCGATATCTTCGGCAGTGATTGCTGCGGTCAGCCTCGTGGCACTGACCAGCGTCGTCGGTCGGCTGTTACCATTGACTCGCAGCGTCACCCCGGTGAAGAATCCGACACCATTTACCGTCAGGTTAAAAGCCGCTGCTGCCGGCGATGACATTCTCCGGAGTGAGTGAGGTCAGCGTCGGTGCCGGATTGGCAATTGTCACCGTCAGCGCCGTGCTCGTCCCGCCTCCGGGTGATGGCGTGACCACTGTCACCTGCGCCGTTCCCGCCGTCACGATATCGCCCGCCGGGATTGCCGCTGTCAGTTGCGTCGCGCTGACAAATGTCGTCGGCCGCTCCTGCCCGTTCCAGTTGACCATTGACCCGGGGGTGAAATTGGCACCGCTCACCGCCAGCGTCAAGGCTGCCCCGCCAACCGTCACCGTCGCCGGGCTGACTCCGCTCAGCGTCGGTGCCGGATTGGCAATTGTCACCGTCAGCGCCGCGCTCG
>CAIKMY010000279.1 GCA_903828635.1 uncultured Acidobacteriota bacterium | reverse complement strand
GCCTCAGATACTTTGATCTCTCAGATCAAGCCCAGCGAGCGTAACCTGGCAAGCATTGCCTCTTTCGGTACCGCCCCGGATATCCGCCCCACTTCCCTGCCCTGATCGAAGATGATCATTGTCGGAATGCTTGATACCCCGAACTGACGCGCCAACCGCGGATTCTCATCGACATTGAGCTTGCCAACATTGACCCTGCCCTCCAGGTCAGAGGCCAGCTCCGCAATGAATGGCGCAATCATCTGACACGGTCCACACCACCCCGCCCAGAAATCGAGAAAAAACGGCTGCGTCGATTTCTCGACCAGCACACCGAAATTCGCGTCGGTGACCGTCAGCGGATGGCCATCCTGCGGTAACGGCTGGCGACACTGACCACAATACGCTTTCTTCCCCAACCGGCTCAGCCGATTGGGCGTCTGGCAATGCGGGCAACGAACGATCTTATCCATATTGAACACCACAATATTAAACACCACAATTAAATGCCATATTGAACACCAAAATTACATGCCGGTAAAAGTTAAACACTAACAGATTTCAGACGAGGAGCCTCACCAGAATAATTGAGCTTCCTGCCCATTTCACTCGACGGCCGGCCTCAGTGATGAAAACGAAAGAGCCGGAGACAGTCGATCGAAAGGTCAAAGATATGAGTGCAGCCGGAGGCCCCTCCCACCTGATCAGCGAAGATGGCAAGAAAGCCGGCATCGATGCGCCGCCCATTGAGTCCCGGTGTGCGCAGATGCGGTGATTCGCAAAGCCCGTGATAGGGCAGGCGCAATCCGCGACTATGGGCCTTGGCAATCGTCCCGTCAGCAAGCAGATCGAAGCCAACAAGGATATCGTGAACACGATCCTCCATATGGTTCTGACAGCGAAAGGCGATCGACCCTCCTCCGTCCCTGGCAGTATCGACCGTTTCAATCGTCAGCCGCTTGGTACGCCAGAAGACACGCCTCGTTCCCGGCCTGACCCTCGACACATCGGGATCGAAGCCACAACGTACCCCGCCGGCAGCGAGAATCTCCGCCGACTGATCCCGATAAGTAAAGCAGGAGTTGGCGAGTTCTCCGATGTATGCCCGGTCCTTGCTCCACGAAAGGTAGGGGGGATTGCCCTCGATGCCGGGAATCGTCGCCACCTCGCGCTCCATCCCTTCCGGATACTGATAGATCTGCTGACTTGCCCGGGCCATCTCGATTGCCAGCAGGAGGTGCTCGCGGTTACCAGGGGCATGCCCGAGCGTGTGCATCACCCGGGAACCAAATCCGCGACCAATGGTCAGACCTCCGAGACCGCTGTATGCCGCGCACAGCGTCGGCGTGAAACGCTGCGGATCACCGGCAAACTGGCGCGCTCGTGCCTCAACGATACGGTAGCCGCGCGTCTCCCGATCGGGCGGGCGCACCACCCATTCATGTTCGAGGTCGAAGCGCTCATCGCTCATCCGCCCGCGCAGCAGCAGCTCATTCTCTGTCAGGCAATCGATCTCAGCGTCGAATCGTCGCTCGTAGCGGGTCCCCTCCGATGGAAACTCCGGATCGAAGAGTCGCTGACTGCCATAGCTCATGGTTGCCCCTCAAAGTAGTGTCGCACCAGCCACTCGGCAACGCAGCAGGGCTTCTCCCCCCCCTCGCGCTCGATCGTTACGGCCCAGACCAGTTGCTGCCCGTCAGGTAACTCCTCAAGTGATTGCAAGATCATCCGCGGACGAATCCGCGAGCCCACCGGTACCGGCGACACGAAACGGACCCGATTGAGCCCGTAGTTGATGCCCATCCTGATCGGCATCGTCAGGCGCACCGTTCGCGAGACGAACATGGAGAGCAGCGAGAGCGTCAGAAACCCATGAGCAATGGTCGTCCCGAATGGTGACTCCGCCTCCGCCCGGGCACGATCAACATGAATCCATTGATGGTCACCCGTCGCCTCGGCAAACAGATCAACCTGCGCCTGCGTCACCTCGTGCCAATCTCCAACCCCAACCTCAGTGCCAACCAGCGAACGCAACTCCTCGATACTGCTTATCTCTCTGGCTGCCATCAGGCTTCACTCCCCTTTCATCGTTCCGGATTCTGGTAAATACCCCTGCTGGTAACTATTCCTGATCACCCACGATTGTAGAGAACGAGCGTCGATGACTCAAGAAGAGAAGCGATTCCCACGCACTCTCTCTTCGTTTGACACCGGGGTTTACGGTGTGTACGCTTCAAATTTGCTGGTAATTTCAAATCACACTCTATTCAGTCTACCCAGGAGGACTGCACGATGGACAGCTCAACCCGCGCAAACAGTTCCAGTAAATACCTTCCTCTCCTGCTGATGCTGGTTGCACTCTGCGGCATCAGTGGCACCGTATCCGCGCAAACATCACCGGCGAGTGGCCAGTGGGATATCATTATGAACACCCCCGGGGGAGCCCGCAATTTCCGCGGTGTCTTTAAAATCGAGGGCGAGGCCCTGACGGGCGAGCTGCAGCGTGAAGGCGGAGGTGGTCCGGGCCTGACTGTCAAAGGCAGCGCCAAGGGTGCGGATGTGCAGTTCTCATACTCTGTCAAGTACATGGACAACGACCTTGAGATTACCATGACCGGCAAGGTTGAGGGTGACAGCATGAAGGGAACCGTCAGCTTCGGCGGTTTCGCCGAGGATGAGTGGAGCGGCAAGCGCACAGCCGCTGCGGCGGCGCCATCCGCTGACAAGTCCGCCGAAAAGCCCGGCATCGACATCTCCGGTGACTGGGCGGTCGAGGTCGTCACCGAACAGGGCTCCGGCAACCCCACTCTCTCCTTCAAACAGGATGGTTCAAAGCTGAGCGGCAAGTACGAGGGGATGCTGGGTGCGGCGCCGCTTGCCGGCACCATCAGTGGTGACCAGATCGAGTTTTCGTTCAAGGTCAGCGGACAGGTCGAGGGAACGGTCACCTACAAGGGAAGCACCGATGGCAGGAGTATGCAGGGCAAGGTCTCCCTTGCCGGCCTTGGTGAGGGGACATTCTCCGGAAAGAAAAAATGAAAACATAATAGGGGGGGGGCTAGCCCCCCCCTCGGCGAGTCAACCCGATATCAACCAACATCAGTCATACCAGTCACACCAGTCACACCAGTCATGGAAGGAGAAGAGATATGAGTTCGAGGTTTCGTGGTGCCCTGCTCGGGTGCCTCATGGCGACGATGGTCTTCGTTGCCGGCGTTGTTATTGGTCAGAACAAATACGGACAGCCAAAGACGGTGGTTCATGTCGTCACGCTCAAGTGGAAGGCTGAATCGACGGCGGAGCAGCGTCAGCAGGTGCTCGAAGGTATCAAGGCCATGGCAGCGCAGATCCCCGGCATCAAAAATGTCTGGATCAAGACTCTCAAAGTCCAGGGACCGAGTGCCCAGATACCGTTCGACTCGGCTTTCGTTATGGAGTTCGCTGATGAGGCTGCACTCAAGGCCTACGCCGATCATCCCTCCCATAAGAAGTGGGAAGAGATCTATCTGCCAATCCGCGAGACCAGCCGGACGCACGATATCTCCAACTGATCATCAGGGGATCCCGGAGAGGGCCGGCTGACGACTCTCTCCGGACTTCACATGAAGCCCTCCGCTCAATCGGAAACAGTAACTGAATCAACCGCAGAGACGCCCGGTCACTTCAGGCGTGTTTTCCACGCTTTTACATATCGTGACTTTCGCCTCCTCTGGTTTGGCTCCTTCACTTCCAGCGGTGGCACCTGGCTGCAGGAGACGGCACTCAACTGGCTGCTTCTTCAGCTGACTAACAGCGTCTTTTATCTTGGCATCAACACCTTCCTCAGCACTGCGCCGATTCTGATCTTCACGCTCTTCGGCGGTGTTCTTGCCGACCGGCTCGATCGTCGCCGGATCCTGCTCACCTCGCAATGGGCACAGCTGACCTTCGCCATCATCCTCGCAGGAATGGTGCTCTTCAAAGTGCCGGCGGCACGCCTCGTGCCACTGATGCTGCTGATCTCCTTCCTCACCGGCTGCGCACAGGCATTTGGCGGACCGGCCTATCAATCGCTGATCCCGATGATGGTCGAGCGCAAAGACCTGCCCAATGCGATCGCGCTCAATTCAATCCAGTTTCAGCTGGCAAGGTCGATTGGAGCAATGGCGGCTTCCCTGCCCTTCAGCAGAATGGGCAGCCAGATGGAGGCGGCTGCGGTCAGCTTCGGTCTCAATGGGCTCTCATTTCTCGCGGTGATTGTGGCCCTCAATTCACTCCGGGTTGAGCATATTCCACGCCAGTCGAGTGGGAATGTCAGAACACAGATGAGTGATGGATTGAGGCTGGTCCTCGGTAATGAGGGGTTGCTTTCGCTGACCTTTCTTGCTTTTGTCAGCACCTTTTTCGGACTGCAGATTACCGCCTTCTTTCCCTATTTCGCGAGAGATATCTTCCTGACCAGGGAGACGGGTAACTCGATTCTCTCGGCAATCTCAGGCATCGGCGGAGTCACCGGAGCCCTGGTAGTTGCCGGACTTGGGGCCTCGCGCCACAAAGGCCGTTATGCATTGCTGATGCAGGTCGGCCTCGGCCTCTCGATCATCGGTTTTACTCTCGCCCCGAACACCAGGACTGCCTATCCGCTGCTCTTCATTGCCAGCGTGTTCATGATGTGCGTCTTTTCGCTGATCACTTCGCTGGTGCAACTGCTGGTGAGTGATGAGATGCGCGGTCGCGTCATCAGCATCTTCGTCGTCGCCTTTCGTGGAGGCCTGCCACTTGGGAGCCTGGTCACCGCCTTTCTCACCCGCTACTTTTCCCTGCCCTCGATTCTGCTGGTCGAAGGGCTCCTGCTCTGCCTGATCGCGATAGGTTTTCTCTTTTCCAGGTCGCAAGTCACCGGGAAGTAGCAGGGCCTGCATCCCTCTCAAGCACATGGATGAAAAAGCGTGGATCGCCGATGAGAGCATCGGGCGAAGTGGTCTCGCCAAAGGTTACGAGGTGATGATAGTCCCGCCGGATAGTCTCTCCGAGTTGCGTGTAGTAGTCAGTGCCGAAGCTCTCCGCGCCAAACTCGCGCATTGGCCGGTTGACGATCAGAACATATTTTACCGGCATTGAACCGAGCAGTGAGGCGGCACGCACCTCATCGGCCGGGAGCATCAGCCCGGGGATGAAGATCTGGTGGCGCAGCGGCATGCGCCGATTGGTGAGAAAGGCCAGTTCACTGCCCTCGGGAAGAACGGCGATCGGGTCGCCGGGTTCTGTCTGAGATTCAATAAAAGCCAGTGCATCTCTCAGTGCCGGGCCGGTCGATCGCGGGGCAAGGAAATGGCCATGCGGGGTGTCGATCCTGACAGTGTAGAGGCGATGATAGCGAACCCCATAAACGACGGTCGTCACCGCAATCAGCAGCAGAATCGCCCATCGGGTAATCCGCTCCGCCCTCGCACTTGCCAGTGCGGTGCCACCATCGCGCCGCAGCATTTGCGGAAAGAGGTCGATCAGCAGAAAGCAGAAGAGCAGCAATGAGCATGGCAGAAAGAGATTGCCAAAGGCGCCACCGCTCGGGACGCGCAGCGCTACGCGTGCGAGGATGGCAAGGGCGTAGACGGAGACAACGAAGAGTCGGCGGGAGTGCTCATCGCCCTGCCTGCTTGCCCGCCAGGCCGTGATCATCATCGCGAGGAGCACTACTGGCATGAAGCGCAGGGGGCTGCCATCCCACCGCCCGCCGGAAACTGCTCCAATGACGAGGGCGACGGAGGCAAATGAGCCCAGCAGCAGCCACAGACGGCACCGCAGCACGGGGCGCCACCCGGAGAGCAACGTGATCGTGACCAGCAGCAGCCCGATCACCGTACCTCCGCCAACCAACTGGGCCAGCGAGAGCAGCGGATGGTCAAGCCCTGTTCGCTGCGCGTTATAACGAACCATCGATGCCGGCAGGTTGGTGTAAAGGAGATGACAGTCCTTAATGAGCGTCTCTCCTCCGACTTTCGTAACAAAATAGCCCGCCACCAGCATCGTGGCGATCATCGCCGGCATCCCGGCCAGCACCAGGTTACGCCCGATTCGCCAGGGGCTGCCCCAATGGCTGTTGACGATCGTCGCCGCTACCACTAAGGCTGCCGCCATCCCGAACTCCTGCTTGCTGAGCACCGCCAGGCCGGTGAAGATTGCCGCCGCCAGCCGCCAGCGCCACCCGCCAGCATCGAGATGCCTGAGGCAGGCGACCAGTGCCGCCAGCGAGAAGACAGCTCCGCAGAGCCCAGCATAGGAATAGGGAGAGATCATATTCCCGGTGGGCTTGAAAACACAGAGGACGATGACCACCGCCGTTGCCAGGGTCGCCGCTTTCTCTGACATCACCCGCCGCCCGATCCACCAGAGCATTCCAACCAGCAACAGTGATCCAATCACCCCGGCCACCTGTAATACTGCCAGATCAATGCCAAACAACCGGTA
The DNA here is from genome assembly GCA_903828635.1 of uncultured Acidobacteriota bacterium. Lineage (GTDB taxonomy): Bacteria > Acidobacteriota > Blastocatellia > RBC074 > RBC074 > CAIOZW01. Next base: position 195 of record CAIKMY010000279.1, on the reverse strand, counting down.
GAGCAGCGCTTTGAGATAGGGAGCCAGCGGCGGATAGAGATAATGTACGTCCCGATAGAGCATCTCACCTTCGAGAATCCTTCGTGGCAGGTCAAGCTCGCGACCGCTGTCGGCAATTGGCGTCATCCACCGCCCCCACGAAGCCAGCAACAACACCCCATACAACCCGGCAAGCATCGCCAGCTGCCCTGCCGG
>CAIKMY010000278.1 GCA_903828635.1 uncultured Acidobacteriota bacterium | reverse complement strand
TCAGTCCCGACCTGCGTCAGGCGAGAATCGGCATCAGTTCCTTCAGTTCTCCTGCAGAGAGGCTGGAGAACATGTCGCTGCTGACGTCAGTTGTCGGGCAGATTCGCCGCATGGTCGGGGCGCGAGTGCGTCTTCGTCATACCCCCGAGCTGACATTCTTTTATGATGATTCGATCGAGCAGGGTGACCGGATGATGCGTCTCATCGAGGATATTGGCAGAGAAGAGGGCCGCTGACCCTCTTCTCTATACCCTGATATTCTCTGACGGACAGATCCGGCTGAATCTGTTCAGGGAATCTGTTCAGGGAATCTGTTCAGGGAATCTGTTCAGGGAATCTGTTGGATAAATTTATATGCTGGGCCAGGTTATCGAGTTGATCGAGAAGCATGACCGATTTGCGATCACGTCGCATGTCCGGCCGGACGGTGATTCCCTGGGGTCGTCACTGGCGCTCTGCTGGATTTTGCGCGGGCTGAACAAAGAGGCGGAGGTGGTGATTTGCGATCGGGTTCCCAACGCCTATACCCGACTGCCAGGAAGCCACTCGGTCAGGATGGTGAGCGACATCGATCGATCATACGATGCTGTCTTCGTTATCGAGTGCAGCGACATCACGCGCCCGGGGTTGCCGAGCCTTGGGGACTGTTTCGTCGTTAACATCGATCACCACTCGACGACCGCACTCTTCGGCAATCTCAACTGGATCGACTCGACCGCTGCCGCAGTTGGTGAGATGATTTACAACCTTGCCAAAGCGATCGGCGCAAAGATTACTCCGGAGATTGCCAGTTGCGTCTACGCGGCGCTGCTGACCGACACCGGCTCCTTCCATTTTTCGAACACGACTGAGAGAACATTCAAGATCGCCAGCGATCTGGTACGTTATGGCGCACAGCCGGCAAAGCTTTCACAGGCGATCTTCTACAATTATCCTTACGCTCGGTTGCGTCTGTTAGGCTCCGTGCTCTCGACGCTTGAGCGTGACGAGAGCGGGCGGATTGCGTGGATCCGGATGACGCGTGAGGTAATGGAGATGGCCGGGGCCTTAGAGGAGGATTCGGACAACATCATCAACTATCCGCTGACGATAGGCGATGTCGAAGCGGTAGCCTTCTTTCGCGAGATGGACAACTCGATCTACCGTGTCAGTCTGCGATCCAAGAATCGCGTCAATGTGGCACGGGTTGCCGAGGAGTTTGGGGGGGGCGGTCACAGCAATGCCTCCGGCTTCACGATTCAGGCCGGCTACGAGGATCTCAGTCAGGAGGTCATCAGTAAGCTGAGGCTGGCCGTCGAGAGCGCTCCGCAGGCCAACACTCGTGAAATCAAGCCGCGATAGATTTTTCCCGAACCGGAAATCAGTGCAGAGATTGATGAGCGTACGACTCCGGAGATATCCGGACAAATGAAGGCAGAAGAAAAGCCGCATGAAGACGATTGATCGACAGAAGTTTTACGCTTTGCTGCTTCTGATAATGTTGACGCTGCTGCCAGCCGGTTGTCGCCGGGCGGCGGAACCGGCCGGGATCTGGCGTGGCAGGGTGACCAATCCCTCGGGTGAGGAGGTTGCCTTCACCCTGGAGGTTGCTCGCGAGAAGGCTGGTGGAGCCGGTGTGGCCGTTTATCGCGGAATACTGATCAATGGCGAGGATCGCACCTCATCGACCAGCGGGGAATGGGATGGACGGACTCTGCGACTGCGCTTCGATTATTACGATGGAGAATTGACGGCAAGGATCGACGGTGAAAAAATCGAGGGTGAGTTTACCCGGCAGTGGCAGAAGCAGCGGCTGACACGTCGCCTGGAAGGGAAGCGGTCGGTCGCGCCGACTGACAGCGGCAAGGCCTCCGACCAGCTCGATGGTGACTGGGTGCTGCGGGTTGGTGTTGCGCCGAATCAGCGACTCTGGCGGGCGGCATTCCATTTTGAGAGTGGGGCAGATGGTGGCAGGATGGTGGGGACGATCATCCCGGTCACTGGCGACTGGGGTCGGTTTGTCGGATCCTTTGACGGAGTGACCCTGACGCTCAACCGCTTCGATGGCATCAACGCGCGCCTGCTGCGTGCGAAACTGCTCCCCGATGGGAGATTGGAAGGGATGGTCGACCTCGGTCTTCTCGATCCCGTTCGCCCCCTGATCGCCGAGCGGCTCGATCCGAACAACAGTCAATTGGTGGCCAGCCTGCCCGATCCCGATACCTATACCCGTGTCAGCAATCCTGCCGAACCCTTTCGCTTTGCCTTTCCCGACGCTTCCGGTCAGCTTGTCTCCTCAAGTGATGCCCGCTTCCGTGACCGTGTGCTTGCCATCTCCATCACCGGGAGCTGGTGCCCCAACTGTCACGAGGAGGCACCGGTCCTGCAGGAGTATTACGACCGTTACCGTTCACGCGGCTTTGAGGTCGTTGGTCTCGCCTTTGAGTATACCGGTGATCAGCAGCGCGACTTCGAGCAGCTGAAGATCTTCGGGAACCGTCATCACCTGACCTTTCCACTCCTCCTCGCCGGGACGACTGACGATGGCGAGGTGCAGAGAAGGCTGCCACAACTGGTCAATTTTGCCGCCTACCCGACAATGATCTTTGTTGGTCGTGACGGACTTGTCCGGCGGATTCACACCGGTTTCGAGGGAAAGGCGACCGGCGAACGCCACCTTCGCCTGCGGGCGGAGTACGAAAGGCTGATCGAAGAGTTGCTGGCTGAATGATACCGGGATTCCGGCAGTCTTAATCGTCATTGAATCTCAATTATTGGAGGATTGATTATCGTGGAAAAGATCAACCGACGGGATTTCATGAAGCAGGGGGCGGCGGGTGGTGCCGCGATCGGGCTTGGGCGGACGCTTGTCAACTACGACCGTGCCAACAGTCCGGCCGAGCGGATCAATCTGGGGTTCATCGGGGTGGGAGCGCGCGCGCACCAGGTGATGGGTGATGTCCTCAAAATGGCCGACTTCGAGGTCGTCGGCATCTGCGACGCCTATCAGGGGAGGATTCAGCGTGCTCTGGAGCGCACCGGAAACCGGCCAAAGGTCTACCGCGATCATCGCGAACTGCTGGCGGCTCCGGGGATCGACGCCGTCTACATTGGTACACCGGATCACTGGCATAAGGACCATGCGATTGCTGCCCTCGAAGCCGGCAAGGATGTCTATCTTGAGAAGCC
>CAIKMY010000277.1 GCA_903828635.1 uncultured Acidobacteriota bacterium | reverse complement strand
TCGAATCGCGGCGGGTGTATGAGAAGAGCGGTGAGTGCAAACTTGCCGCTCTTTTTTTATGTGATGCAACCACAGATCTTCAGCGAAAGGTGACGACGGCAGGATCCGCAAGGTGTGGGGTGGAGTTAAAGGTGACGAGCAAGGGCTCTTCACGATGGAGCCTGACAATGGTTATACCTGAATTGTAGAGTACCGCCATCAACCTGAGGATCTTCTCTTGCGGCAATGAGAGCAGCCGGCCGACGCCGACGGCAATTGGTGTTGCCGAAGTAAAGACGGCAACCCTCGATGAGGCATCTCTGCCACGCAGCGAATCCCAGGCGTGACAGACTCGCTCACAAAACCCTGACCAGCTTTCATTTGTCATCCCGGGGTAACGATTCTCCATCCAGGCCTCGATAACGGCGCGATCACATCTTCCTGCTGCTCCGCGCGTTGTGCGCGGATCCTGCTTCAATGATTCAATCCGTGCGGCCCAATCACGGGCAAAGTCGGGTGAATCAGCGAGCAACGCCGGCAGCAGATCCTGATAGACACGTGACATATCAAACTCGTTCCAGCGTGCATCGGTATTGATTGCCAGTTCCCCTGATACCGAGCGCAGCCCCTGAGCCACCAGCCGTGCCGTCTCTCGCTGTCGCCTCAAATCACCGGCAATCAATTCATCAAAGCCTTCATTTCTGGCTGCCAGATATTCGCCCAATAATTGTGCCTGCTGTTCGCCCAGCATCGAAAGGCGATCATAGTCATCAAGTGAACCTGCCTGTCCGTGACGAATGAAATAGAGCGTGGCCACGCCTTATGCACCTCGGTGAGCTCAGTCAGCAAACGACTGACTCTTGAAGAATCCCTGCGAATGCGCAGATTTTCTCAGTAAAGATAGAGCCAATGTAGATAATGTAGATAGCAAGAAACAGGGGCAGTCACCTGCCCCTCTTTCAACTCAACCTGAGATTGTTGACTGACGCTCATGCGTCGTGAAATCGACGGAACAACCTGACGGACTACTTGGCTGCCTTCTTGGCAGGTGCCGCTTTCTTGGCAGGTGCCTTTTCCTTTGCAGGAGCAGCTTTCTTTGCAGGCGCTGCCTTCTTGGCAGGAGCCGCCTTCTTGGCAGGTGCTGCCTTCTTTGCAGGAGCAGCTTTCTTCGCAGGCGCCGCTTTCTTGGCGGGCGCAGCTTTCTTGGCTGGCATAGTGTCTCTCCTTTCTGTATTGATATCCTGACCACAAGATCAGGTATTCAGTTGTTTCTTGTGGACAAGAGCAAATAACACACTAGATATAGTTTATAAACTTCTTCCACCAGAGTGTCAAGAATTATTTATACTGAGGCTGCTCATCAACGATCAAACGATTCACCAATGATTGTATCCAGGATGATGCAGTCATTTTGATCAATAATGACAGGCATTTTACGAGCTTCGTCTACTTAATCGATGATTGATGAGTGACGATCTTTCATGCAAATCGTCCACCCGGTATCTTCTTGCAGGAGGGATTGTCGATTGGTGCAGGAAGAGTGCATAATGCCTTGCGTTCAGACAGATCACCGTGAATTCATGGAGGCGACCAGATTTATGAGCAATGAATACAGGCGTTTCAGCAACTGGCTGTTGGTTGTGATTCTTGCGAGTGCAGTTATCACGATTGGAGCGCAGGAGAAGATCGATTGGGAAGTGCGGTTTCGTGCAGTGCCACAAACTGAGCGACTGAGAGAGTATGTCAGGCTGATGTCGGCCGAGCCACATCACGTTGGCTCACCAGCCGGCAAGCGCGTGGCTGAATGGATGCGCGATCAGTTCAGGTCGTGGGGACTGGAGGCGACGATCGAAGAGTACGAGATACTCTTTCCGACACCGAAGGAGCGAATAGTCGAACTGGTGTCGCCGCAGGTCTTTCGAGCAGCGTTGAAGGAACCAATTATCAGGGACGATCCTGATTCAGGTGATGAAGGACAACTGCCGACATACAACGCCTATTCAGGTGATGGTGAGGTGACGGCTCCGCTGGTTTATGTCAACTATGGTGTCCCCGCCGATTACGAACAGTTGCAGCGACTGGGCATTGACGTCAAGGGAAAGATCGTTATTGCCAGATATGGAGGAAGCTGGCGTGGTATCAAACCAAAAGTGGCAGCGGAGCATGGTGCGGTCGGTTGTCTGATCTACTCTGATCCGCGCGAGGATGGCTACTATCAGGGAGATGTCTACCCGACAGGCCCCTATCGCAATGACACAGGAGTGCAGCGTGGCAGTGTCATGGATATGCCGATACATCCCGGCGACCCGCTGACACCGGGATGGGGCGCAACCAAAGGTGCGCGACGTTTATCGCGAGATGAAGCGAAGACGTTGATGAAGATCCCGGTGCTGCCGATATCATATGGTGATGCATTGCCGCTGCTCAGAGCGCTTGGTGGGCCGATTGCACCGGAGAGCTGGCGTGGGGCGCTGCCGATCACTTATCACATCGGTGCAGGTCCGGCAACGGTCAGGTTGAAAGTTGTCTCTGACTGGAGCCTGCAGACGGCGCGCAATGTGATTGCGCGTATCCCCGGCAGCGACTATCCCGACGAATGGATCGTGCGTGGTAACCATCACGATGCCTGGGTCAATGGGGCTGACGATCCGGTCAGCGGTATGGCGACAGTGCTTGAAGAGGCGCGATCCTTTGGCGAGCTGTTGAAGCAGGGCTGGCGACCAAAGCGTACCATCGTCTTCTGCGCGTGGGATGCTGAAGAGCCCGGCCTCATTGGCTCAACTGAATGGGTTGAGCATCATGCCGACGAGCTTCGTCAGAAAGCAGTGGTCTACATCAACAGTGACAGTACCGGCAAGGGATGGTTCGGCGCTGGCGGATCACACACGCTTGAAAAGTTCGTCAATGATGTCACGCGCTCAGTCACCATGCCGGGTAGTGAACGCACGTTGTGGGAAGCGAGTTGGACGAGACGTCAGGAGATGCTGCGAGGTGACGAGGAACGTCGTGCACAGCGACGCCGACTGGAATTGCCAATCAGTGCCCTTGGGTCAGGCTCTGACTACACGCCATTCCTTGACCACCTTGGCATAGCCTCGCTCAACATTGGGATGGGTGGCGACTCGGGTGGCGGGATATACCACTCGATCTATGATTCTTTCACCTGGTACACCCGCTTCTCTGACACAACATTCGAATACGGGCGGACATTAACACAAGCAGCAGGAACAATGACGATGCGCCTTGCAGACGCAAGGGTTCTGCCATTTGAGTTTACCAGCCTGACTGAAACAGTTAGCGGCTATATCGAGGAGATTGCGCAATTACCGCGGCAAAACGTTGATCTGACACCATTGCGGCAGGCGGTTGACCGGCTGAGACTGACGGCTGATGAATATGATCGAATGCTGCGAAGGGTGAGCGCTGCCGGCTCGCTGCCAGTCGGGAAATCGCAGCGAATTCGTGATCTCAACCGATTGCTCTATCAATCTGAGCGACGACTGCTGTCTGAAGCAGGATTGCCGCGCCGTCCATGGTTCAGGCACCAGATCTATGCTCCGGGCTACTATACCGGCTATGGTGTCAAGACACTGCCTGGTGTCCGCGAAGCAATCGAACAACGCAACTGGAGCGAGGCGACTGAGCAGGTGAAAATGATCGTCACCGCGCTCGATGCGCTGAGTAACCAGATTCGTCAGGCAGCTGGTTTACTGAGCGAACAGGCAAACTGATCACGGGCGCGGAGCGCATTCTGTGGGAACGACGATGAATCCTGTTGAAAGTGGACGCGCCCATCGATCAACAACTTCCCTGATGACTGGTGTGTCATCGAAGACGATGGTTGTGTCATGGTCACTGCTGCTGTTGAATCGCAGGCGTAGCAGATGATGAGTACCCCGAACAATCGATTGTTCCGGGGGCATGACGATGGCGATGCCGATCAGCCCTCGTTGCTGCAGATCAGTATTGACGATAATCTGCGCGCTGCCTGGGATGGCTGATATTCCGATGACCGCAACATCAATCAGGCTGAGAAGAGACGGATCGAACCTGAGGCTGAAACCAGCCCCGGCAATGTTGCCATCCGAATGAATATCGATCCTGCTTTCGATAGTCGCTGCTGATCGATCATAATCAATTGACTGATACACGAATTGTGACTCATTGAATGGCCACAATTGCGGTTGCATAAGGCTGACTGATCGAATGGTTGGGCCACCGGCAGGTGTAACACTCTCCAGACCCGCAGCATAGCGGCCAGCCTGCACCCAGTCGGCAATTGTCAGTCGGCCATCACCCCGTCCCTCAACTGGTGAGCAGTCAGCACGCTGGAACTCGCCACCATTGATGGTCGAGTCGAGACCTGCGGCAAAACGCCCAACTTGTGCCCAGTCGGCAATGGTCACGCGATTGTCGCTGCTGCCGTTGGGTCTTGGGCTGACATCCGCCTCGATGCCCGGTTGAATGATGACTGATCCGCTGGCGTAGGTGCCAATCAGCGACTGATTATCACGATTGTAGAGCAACCTGGCTACTGGTTGATCACCAAAGGTGATATCAGTTGCGCCAATACCAGGTGCTTCGCCAACCAGGAGGTTCAACCTTCCGATCTCACGTTGCCCGGATGGCAGCGACTGGCCATCAGGTAGTCTGATTTCAACACCAAGCTTGCCCTGTGCGATTTGCGTCTGGTTGAGAATTACCTGTGCGTTGACCAGATCAGCTCCCGGCATAAATTGAGGACCACTCAGAGCTTTTGGGTCGAACCAAACGCTGAATGACATGATCTTCTCATCTCCCTCAGCGATAAAATTGAGTGGGATCGTCACTGCCGACCCCGGTGCTCCATTGGTCGTCACCAATTGCAGCAGACGATCACCAACCGTCAGTGCATCAATCACGTATTGTGAGCCGCCGGTGACGGCGGAGACACCTGCGAGGTATCTCCCTGGTGGCAGCTTTCCTCCGGTGATTATCTGTTGAGACGTCCCTTTATAACGTGAACTGCCGATGACTGTCAGGGCACCTGAAACAGCTGATTCCTGGAAAATGTAGAGTGCGAGATCGGCAGTCGTGCTGTTTCCACTCAAGCGCAGATTGACCCGCCGGCTCTCTCCGATAGTCAGGGCGAAGAGGTCCTCGATCCGATCACTCAACCCGTTGCTCAGTTCGATGGTAATCTGTGATGAATCACCGACACTGACACTTCCGGCCCGTTTCCCCGGCAGCAGCAAGACATTGGCATCAACGGAGACATCATTTGGCTCAACCTCGATCTCCGCCTGCCCCGGTGCCAGGATCGTGAATGGAACCTGGGTTGACACTCCACCGAGGGACACCGGATTGGCCACACTGATCCTCGCTGTTCCTGAGACACCAATATCGGCTGTGCTGATTGAAGCAATCAACTGTTGTGACGTGATGAAGGTTGTCAGTCGCGGCTGATCATTCCATCTGACTATCGACTGACCGGCAATGAAGTTGCTGCCATTGACTGTCAGCGAGAAGGCATCACCGCCTGCAGGTGCTGAGACGGGGCTGATACTGGCAATTGTGGGTGGCGGGGCCGGACCATCCGCCAACAGGCTCAGCGTGTAGCCGGTCGATGAGGTGTTGCCCGGATCATCATACGCCGAGACACCGACAAAATATTCCCCTTCGGTGAGTGTCGGTGGCGGATTGATCCGCTCTGTTGTCTCACTGCCATTAGAGACGGCCAGTGCTGTTAACCTTCCCTTGTCGAGGCGGAAAAGCATCAGATCGACATCTGCAGACGGATTATTGAACGTTAGTGAAATCTCTACCTTGTACGTCTCTTTGGCGGGAACGACTAATTTAAAGAGATCCTCAACCTTGTCAACCTGCCCATTACTGTAAGTAAACTCGACCGCTGCCGCATCTCCATATCTGACGTTGCCGGTAACGCGTGCCGGCAGCCCCAGCGTGTTTGCCTGTGCGATCGTCTCGTTTGGCTCTTGTTCAACAGACATCGTCTGTGAGGTGACGCCTGCCGCCATAAAGAGAAAGACTGCTCCCGCCAGTATCAGCGAAAGCAGCCTCGATGCTGTGACCGCTCGTCTCACTTCTCCTCCAGCCCTCCTCAGACTGCCTGCCTGATGGCCAGGCGACTGTGCTTCCTCCCGTATCCGAAATAGAGTCCAAGGCCAATCACCAGCCAGATAATGAAGCGTGCCCAGTTGGTCCAGCCCAGCTCAGTCATGAGGTAGCCACAGGTCATCAGACCGAGAACCGGAATCAGCGAGAGCGATCGTCTGTAACTGAGCCACGTAATGATTGTCATCATTACCCCATAGATCAGCAGCGGTATCTTGTGCTTAACCACATCCCAGACACCAAGCCCGGGATCAGCAGGATCAGTCAGACTGAAGAACAGTGAAACCGATTCACGATTAAAGATCAGCAGCCAGAGGATGATCACGGCGACCAGTGCCGGGACGATGTATCGACCGTTGATATATGGCGTCCTGAATCGTCGCTCGATCTTCTGATCAGAATTGTCAAGAATCAGCACTCCACCGCAAACCAGCACAAACGCGAAGAGAGTGCCAATGCTTGCCAGATCAGTCACTTCTGTCAGGTTCATGAAGAGAGACGGAATGGCGACAACCAGACCGGTGATGATGGTTGAAAACCACGGTGTCCTGAATCGTGGGTGGATCGAAGCAAAGATCGGTGGCAACAGACCATCCCGACTCATCGCCATCCAGATCCTCGGCTGTCCAAGCTGAAAGACCAGCAGAACTGTGGCCATTGCTACCACTGCACTGATCGCAACTATAAAAGTCACCCAGCCGATATTGACACCCTCGGGACCAAAGACATAGGCGAGCGGATCCCCGACGGCAAGGCTGCGATAGTTAACCATCCCTGTCAGAACCAGGGCAATCGCGATGTAAAGTACCGTACAAATGATCAACGACCAGATCATTCCTCGCGGCAGATCACGCTGAGGATCGCGGCATTCCTCTGCCGTTGTCGAGAGAGCGTCAAAACCAATGTAGGCAAAGAATACCCCGGACACGCCCTTCAACACGCCACTCAGACCGTTGGGGGCAAAAGGAACCCAATTCTCAGGCCTAATCTGGAAGATCCCCACTGCCACCACCAGCAGAATTACTGCCAGCTTGATCGCCACCATGATGTTTGAAGCCCGCTTTGACTCCTGTATCCCGATGTAGACCAGCAGGGTGACCAACACCACTATCCCGAGCGCCGGAAGGTCACAAACCAGTCGGAGACTACCCAGCTTCGGCGCCGTCGCCCAGGCCGTCCAGGCGTCGACGCTTGACCCCATCCCAGCAACTGCACGTACCTGGTCGATGGTTTGCCCTTCAGCCAGCATGGCACTTACCTTGTCGAATCCACGCATGGCTGTCAGAAAATCCATTGTCAGGTATTCAGGTATTGTTAAGCCATACCCACCAACCAGCGTCGTAAAATAGTCGCTCCATGAGATCGCTACTGCGATGTTGCCAATGGCATACTCGACAATCAGATCCCAGCCGATGATCCAGGCGAAGATCTCACCAAACGAAGCGTAGGCATAGGTGTAGGCTGAGCCCGCAATCGGCAGCATCGAGGCGAATTCGGCATAACAGATTGCCGCAAATCCGCATGCAATCGCCGTAAAGACGAAGAGGAGAGCCACTGCCGGGCCACCATTGGCCGCCGCACTGCCAATGGTCGAGAAGATACCTGCACCGATGATCGCCGCGATCCCAAATGCTGTCAGATCGCGAACCCCAAGCATCCTCGCAAGCTTGTGCCCGCCATTGCCACCGTGAATATCCCCCAGCGCGGCATCACGCTGAATAGCCTCTATCGATTTCGTGCGCAGCAATGTCGGAGTGTTCATGGCACTCTTCAGCCCCCCTCTGCTGGTATCATCAGCTAAATTGGAACACGCAACACGCGGCTGCGGCTGGATCACCACTGATCGTTGAAGTCTCCCAATGTTGCGTGTTTCGATGTCGGCTGTTTCTATTTATTCATATAACGATCCATGAAGCGCGTTGAGATGTTGCCGGCAATGAAATCAGGATCACTGAGTATCTTGAGGTGAATCGGTATGGTCGTTTTCACCCCTTCGACGACCATCGCCTCCAGTGCCCTTTTCATCCGCGCAATTGCCCGATCCCGTGTCCGGCTGTGAACGATCACTTTGGCAATCAGTGAATCATAATGCGGTGGAACGACATAGCCGTTGTAAATAGCCGTATCGACTCTTACCCCCGGCCCCGTTGGCAGATTGAGTGAGGTGATGCGCCCGGGACTCGGTCGAAATGAATCGGGATCTTCAGCATTGATGCGGCATTCGATCGAGTGACCGACAAAGATCAGCGAATCCTGCGTCTCATCGATCGCTTCACCAGCCGCAATCCTGATCTGCGCTGCCACCAGGTCAGAGACGGTCACCTGCTCGGTCACCGGGTGCTCAACCTGAATGCGCGTATTCATCTCCATGAAATAGAAATTGTCATTCTCATCAAGCAAAAATTCGATTGTTCCGGCGTTGTTGTATCCGATGCGCTGACAGGCCTCAACGGCAACCCGTCCCATCTCCTGACGCAACTCATAGCTGACTGCTGGTGACGGAGACTCCTCGATCAGCTTCTGATGACGCCGCTGCACCGAGCATTCCCGCTCTCCAAAATGGAGCACATTGCCATGATTGTCACCGAGCACCTGAATCTCGATGTGACGTGGATTGGCAATGTAGCGTTCGAGATAGACACCACTGTTTCGAAATGAGACTTCAGCCTCGGCCCGCGCCGTGCTGTAGGCGTTGGCAAGCTCCGCATCACTCCAGGCTATTCGCATCCCCCTGCCGCCACCACCGGCAGTGGCCTTGATCATAACCGGATAACCAATCCGACGCGCTTCCTTCAGCGCCGTCTCCTCATCGTCGATCAGTCCTTCGCTGCCCGGAGTCACCGGTACACCTGCCCCACGCATCGTCCGCTTTGCTTCACTCTTGTCGCCCATCATGCGAATCACCTCGGGCGTTGGCCCGATGAAGGTGATGTTGCACTCGCGACAGACCTCGGCAAAATGGGCATTCTCTGAAAGAAACCCATAACCCGGATGAATGGCATCGACATTGGCAATCTCCGCCGCGGCGATGATCTGCGGAATATTAAGGTAGCTCTGCACTGAAGGCGGTGGACCAATACAGATGGCCTCGTCAGCAAAGCGCACATGCAATGAGTCACGGTCAGCCGATGAATGCACTGCCACTGTCTTTATTCCAAGTTCGCGACATGCCCAGATGATACGACAGGCAATCTCGCCACGATTGGCAATCAGTATTTTCTTAAACATAACTATGGAAAACCTGCCGGCTGATAACTATCCCAGGACTTACGCATTCAAACCACTCCAGACAGAGCAATGCCATTCTCGTCCCTGAATTCCTGTACCTTTGTAACTTCGTGGCTTCGTGTGAGATCAATTCGTGTGAGATCAATCTCAATGAATGCCACCACGTAACTCTCATATGCGTAGGTCCTGTATCCTTTAGTTTTGTCTGGTTCTGCGTTGTTACTGCTTCAACCCAAAGAGTGGCTGACCATATTCAACCGGCTGGCCATTTTCTATAAAGATTTTGGCAATCGTTCCTGTCACCTCGGCGCTGATTTCGTTCATCAGCTTCATTGCCTCGATAATGCAGACCGTCCTGCCGACCTCAACCATATCTCCGATCCTGACAAACGGCTCGGCTGTCGGTGATGACGAACGATAGAATGTCCCGACAATCGGCGAAGTAATGACATGCAGCTTCTCATCAGCCGTCGGCTGAACATTACTGCTGACTGGCAACTCAGGTGCGGAAACGGGTGCTGGTACGACCACACTTACCGGTTGGACACCTGTTGCCGCCTGCACTTCAACGGTGGCTCTCTGACCACCCCTCTGCAGCCGCAGCCGGAATCCGCCGCGCTCCAGTTCAAACTCATTGAACTGCTTCTCGGCAACCAGCTCGATCAACTCTTTGATTTCACCCAGACTGAGATGCTCACTTCGCTCAACTTCGCGCCCTGTTGGCCGCTCCGGCACTGATGCCCCTCGCGATCCCCCTGATCCCCCTGGTGCTGTTGATGCTGTTGATTGAGTGCCTGCCGGTGTCTCCCGTCGGAAACCTCCCGGCCTAAAACCACGATTCTCTGGTTTCTTCATATTCTGCCCTTCCAGTTCAACTCTTCCATCTCGTTATGCCAACGGCCATCGCTCTCTGCCAGCGTCTCTCAGTGACTGACTGCTTAGCATATATTTCTCAGCGGCAGTAATCATACTCATCCAATGGCGTAACTGGCGTAACTGGCGTAACCAGTCGGGTATCCCGACCTGGTCGATCACTGATCGTTAAAACAATGGCCTCAACCCCGAGCATGCTCGGCAGATTGAGGCCTTGTGCGATCTTTCTGCAAACAGCTTTTGTCACCACTGAGGCGTGGTAAGCAGGTAATGCTGTCAGCGAATGGCTTCCGCCACACCGATATTGAATCAATCAGAATTGTGGATACTCGATCTCTGATGAGTTATCCGGCTAATGTTTGAGGCTGCCACTTTGAGCGCTATTCTTTGCCCGCACTGCCGGATTCGTTACCCACAAATTCAATCAGGGCCATCTCCGCCCCGTCACCTTTACGCCACCCAAGCTTATAGATCCGGGTATATCCGCCCGGCCTTGTGGCATATCTCTCAGCAAGCTCACCGGTGATCTTCTTCACTGCTGCTACACCAGCAGTGCGATCAGCTGTCGAGTCATGCTGCTTACTGTCATATCCGGCATTGCCGGGAAAGAAGTTAGCTGCTACCTGCCGCGTCAGATGAACCGCCTTCTCTACTGCACCAGCTTCGCGCTGCACCCTCGCCTTGCGCCCCAGTGTCACCACCTTCTCGATGTAGGGCCTCAGCTCCTTTGCCTTTGGCAGTGTCGTAATTATCCGCTCATGCAAAACAAGTGAAGTGCAGAGATTTCGCAGCAATGCCTTGCGGTGCGATGATGTTCTGCCCAATTTACGGTGCGCTACAAGGTGTCTCATGACAGTCCTCTCGTCTCCTCTATGTCCGGAGATCCTCCGGATCTGTGTCGTCTGTTTCCTGGTCGCCCCTGATCGCTGCTACTCAGTGTCGATTCTGATCAGGTTGTCATGCTCATCAAACCTCATGCCAAGGCTCAGCCCCATGGTTCCGAGAATGTCCTTGATCTCGTTGAGCGACTTTCGACCAAAATTCTTGGTCTTCAGCATCTCTGACTCAGTCTTCTGTACCAGATCACGAATCGACTTGATATCAGAGTTCTTCAGACAGTTGTAGGATCTGACTGAGAGCTCAAGCTCGTCAACCGACTTGTCCAGATGCTCATTGATTGGTCCCGGTGCCTTGATGGTCGTGCCAATCGGCTGCACTTCAGGCTGTTCTGTCGGCTCGTCCTGAAAGTTGATGAAGATCGCCATGTGGTCCTTGATCAACTTGGCCGCCAGCCCAATGGCATGCTCCGGTGTGACACTGCCATTGGTCCACACCTCCAGCTGCAACTTATCGTAATCAGTATCCTGCCCGAGCCGCGCGGCTTCGACGGCAAAGTTGACCTTCTTGACTGGTGAGTGGACGGAGTCTACCGGAATGTAGCCAACCGGGAGGTCATCATCAAAATTACGATCGGCTGAAACATAGCCGCGCCCACGCTTGAGCCGCAGCTCGATGCTCAGCGCTCCTCCCTCACTCACCGTTGCAATATGAACTTTCGGGTCGAGAACCTCGACGTCACTGTCCAGCTCGATATCGCCGGAGGTCAGCTCTCCCGGCTCAAGCCTTGTAACCCGAAGGGTTCGAGTCTCTCCACTCAGCAGCTTGAAGGGGATCTGCTTGAGATTGAGGATAATGTCGGTCGCATCCTCAACAACACCCGGAATGGAGGAAAACTCGTGATCCACACCCTCGATGCGCACTGCGGTAATCGCCGCTCCCTCAATTGATGAGAGCAGCGCTCGCCGCAGACTGTTGCCGATTGTCGTGCCAAACCCTCTCTCAAATGGCTGGGCGGAAAACTTGCCGTAACGCTCGGTATTGACCTCGCTCGCCAGCCGCTTCGGCCTCTGAAATCCCGTCCACAGATTTGCGTCCACAGTCTCTCCCATTCAGATCGTTATTGCTCAGGGTTGATTGCTTTGGCTTTACCGCACTTTCCAGTGCAAAGCCAGCATCCGCCAACTGCCCTGACCGTTCCACCTCCCCCGCACCTGCCCATATGAGCTGCGGGGGAGGTGGTGACGATCATCAGTTCTTTTACTTGCTGTACAACTCGACGATCAGTTGTTCGTTGATATTCTGGTCGATATCCTCGCGACGCGGCTGAGCGATCACGCGACCCACCAGGTTTCCGGGATTGGTAATCTCCAGCCATGACGGACGTCCACGACCACCGGAGGTCTGAAACGCACCTTGAATGTGGGGGTTTTCAATACTCCGTGATCGAACTGACACCTCATCCCCGATTCTTACCTGGAATGAAGGAATATCAACCTTACGACCATTGACGGTGACGTGTCCGTGCCTGACAAACTGACGCGCCTGACGACGCGACATTGCAAACCCGAGCCGAAACACAACATTATCAAGCCGACGCTCGAGCAATGAGAGCAGGTTTTCACCCGTGATACCCTTCTGCTGCGCAGCCTTTTCGAAGTAGTTCCGGAACTGGGTCTCCAGCAGGTTGTAGATGCGCTTGACCCTCTGTTTTTCACGCAACTGCTCCCCGTAACCAATCGGCTTGCGCCGCGAGTTGGGGCCGTGCTGACCCGGGGGATTCACGCCGCGCTTCTCGATCGGACATGAAGGCTTGAAGCATTTCTCACCTTTGAGATACAGCTTCTGCCCCTCACGCCGACACAGGCGACACTGTTTGCCTCTATCTCTAGCCAATCTCTCTCCTCCGTTGGCCTGCTGAAAGGCCTGAATGTAACCTTAGACCCGACGACGCTTGGGCGGGCGACAACCATTGTGCGGAATCGGAGTCACATCACGAATCAGACGCACATCAATGCCTGCTGCCTGAATGGCGCGAATCGCCGATTCACGCCCCGAGCCCGGCCCTTTCACCCTGACCTCGGCTGAACGCATACCGGAGTCACGTGCCACGACTGCAGCCTTGGCTGATGCCTGCTGTGCAGCGAATGGTGTTCCTTTTCGTGACCCGCGAAAGCCCATCGCCCCGGCCGATGACTGCGAAACCAGATTGCCTTCAACATCGGTGATGCTGATCAACGTGTTATTGAAGGAGGCCTGAATGTGAACTATCCCCTGTGGAATGACCTTCTTATCTTTTTTCTTGAAAACTTTTTTCTTTGCGCTGGTCTGCTGTTTTGCCATAGCCTTGATCCGATGAATTATATTTTGCGTTGTATGCTGCGATTCAGTTCCGTGGGGACCTGAGCAACTGCCCTCACTGGAGGTACGGCTCAGTGCTTTCGCCCACACTCCTGCTTTGCAGGCAGCAAAAGTCTGAGAGGAATTTACTTCTTACCAGGCGCCTTTTTCTTGGCGATGGTCGCGCGGCGCGGCCCCTTCCTCGTTCTGGCATTAGTGTGCGTACGCTGACCACGAACCGGCAGACCGCGACGGTGGCGCAGTCCACGGTAGCAACCAATATCCATGAGTCGCTTGATGTCAAGCTGAATCTGCTTGCGAAGATCACCCTCGACCCCACCTTCCCGATCGATGATGGTGCGAATACGATTCAATTCATCTTCGCTCAGCTCACGAATCTTTTTATCGAGACTGATATTTGCCTGATTGAGAACAGATGCTGCACGCGAACGGCCTACTCCATAGATGTACGTCAGACCAATCGCCGCACGTTTTTGCGGTGGCAAGTCCACCCCTGCTACACGAGCCATGAAACTCCTCCGACACGCTCTTTCAGTGCATCCCCGACCAGGGGAGGCACTGAGCTATCCCTGCCTCTGTTTATGTTTTGGATTGACACAAATGACACGCACCACCCCATGACGATGGATGAGCTTGCACTTGGTGCAAATCTTTTTTACTGATGCTCTGACTTTCATATATCTTCCTTAGTTTCAGTTTCAGTCTCAGTCTCAGTCGTAGTCTTGGTTTTAGTCGCGTGCACACACGATCAGGCTCGTGATATGCCCTGATGGTGCGACTATTTAAAGCGGTAGACTATTCTTCCCCGCGTCAGGTCGTATGGAGAAAGCTCAACAAGAACTTTGTCTCCCGGCAATATGCGAATAAAGTTTTTCCGCATACGCCCGGAGATATGGGCGAGGACCTGGTGCTTGTTCTCCAACTCAACTTTGAACATTGCGTTGGGGAGGGTCTCCAGTACTGTCGCCTGCACCTCAATGGCTTCTTCTTTTGTCATACCACTCTATGCCATAGCCCGCCGACCAAGTCTGATAATACTTACCACTGGTGTTTCTCACTGGCATTTGCCTGCTGGCATTAAGAACCTGCGATATGCAGAATTTCTTAAGCATTTTCGAGGCACACCAGCTACCAGTCAAAAACCGCATCAAAATGCCAATCTGTCATTATAGCCGTGCACAATCAATTTGCAAGCGAACTCTTGCCAATCAGAGCTGCCGGCGTGTAAACCGCCTCAAAGAATGATCTCTCCATCTTCACCTGCCGTGAGCACTTGCGGACCGGAGTCAGTAACGGCAATCGAGTGCTCAAAATGAGAAGAGAACTTACCGTCACGAGTCCTGACGGTCCACCCGTCAGAGAGAATATTGACCTCGTGTCCCCCCTGGTTGACCATCGGCTCGATGGCCAGAACCCAGCCCTCCTTGAGGAGTGGGCCGGTTCCCGGTCGACCGTAGTTCGGAACCTGAGGGTCTTCGTGCATTCGCTGTCCAATGCCGTGACCGCAAAAGTCGCGGACGATGGAGAATCCTCTCTCTTCCACGTAATGCTGCACTGCGTACGAGACATCGTAAAGGCGATTACCAGCAACCATTTTTTCAATGGCCTTGAGTAACGACTCGCGAGTAACATCGACGAGGCGCCTGACCTCAGGTGATATCTCGCCAACGGCGACAGTGATTGCCGCATCACCAACGTAACCATCAAGGGTAGCGCCACAATCGATCTTGATGATGTCGCCATTCTTCAGTTGTCGGGCTGAAGGTATGCCATGAACCACCTCGTCATTGACTGACGCACAGATCGATGCCGGGAAGCCACGGTAACCCTTGAAGGTTGGATACGCGCCTGCGGAACGAATCGATGATTCAGCCACCGCGTCGAGTTCGCGCGTTGAAATGCCCGGCTCTACCAGTTGGCGAAGCCTGCGCAGGGTTTCCCCCACGATGACACCTGCCCGGCGCATCTTTTCAATTTCGGCTCGCGACTTTCGTATGACCATAACCCAATCAATGATATCAGCCTTTACAATATCACGGACATCTCTGCCATCTGCATTCACAGCAGCGTTTTTCAAGCGCTCTGGCCTGGCAGGCTGCCGAGAATCTCAATGATCCTCTTCTGCACCTGGTCAACCGGCTGTCCTGCATCAACTTCGATCAGCCTGCTGGTGTCGCGATAATAGGCGATCAGCGGTGCTGTCGAGTTCCGATAAGCCGCCAGTCGCTCTCTGACCACGGTTTCACTGTCGTCACCTCTGCGCGCCAGAGGAGCACCATCGATATCGCAATACCCCTCGACCGCTGGTGGGCGTGAGAAGATGTTATAGATCTCTCCGCATCTGGTGCAGGTTCGCCGACCGGTGATACGCTTTAACAATACATCTTCATCGAGAGAGAAACTGATAAGAACCACTGATTTTGCCTGCGATGCCGCCAAATCTTCGAGAGTTTGTGCCTGATGCAGGTTGCGTGGATAGCCATCAAGAATATAGCCCCCCTGGCAATCTGCCTGAGAGGTGCGTTCACTGAGAAGACTGGCGAGGATGCCATCATCGACAAGTCTGCCACTGTTCATGGTCTCTCTGAGTTCATGTGCCATTGGCGAATCTGAACTGACGATATTGCGCAGCAGATCGCCAGTCGATATCTGCGGGTAATTACACTTGTCAGAGAGCAGACGTGCCTGAGTACCTTTTCCGGCACCCGGCTGACCGATCATGACGACGATCCTTGACATAAAGACCACCGATATCCTCTTACGCTTTGCCTCGGTGCCGCTTTGCCTCTGTGCCGCTTTGCCTCGGTGCCGCTGTTACTCGATGACTTGTCGGTTACGCGCATCCGATGCAGGGCACATTCATCAACCGGTTGCTCGCCGTCCACGCAACCTTCCACCCCGAGCTCCGAGGAAGCCCTCATAGTGGCGCATCACCAGCTGTGCCTCAACCTGACTGATTGTATCCATCGCCACACCGACAACGATCAGCAGACTGGTTCCTCCAAAATAGAATGAGACACCAAGTCCGTTAGGGATCCAGCTCAACCCGGGTACGTTTGCAACGAGATTGTAGAGTGGCTCACCGATGAACGGCAGATATTGAACCTTGAAACCACTGATCATCAACTGAGGGATCAGGCAGACGACTACGAGGTAGAGAGCACCCACTGTAGTCAGTCGCACGAGAATACCATTGAGATAGTCAGCAGTTCTCTTCCCTGGACGAATGCCGGGGACGAATGCCCCTTGTTTGCGCAGGTTTTCGGCTACCTCGTCAGCATTGAAGACAATCGACACGTAGAAAAATGCGAAGAGGAGGATTCCGCTGATGAAGAGCAGCTCATAGACCGGATGGCCGCCACTGAGCCACTGATTTATCTTTTGCAGAACCGACCATGAACCAAAAGTCGAAATTGTCTGCGGTATGGCAAGCACGGATGAGGCGAAGATCACCGGAATGACGCCGGCAATGTTGACCTTGAGCGGGAGATGTGATGACTGTGTCGTCATCATCTGACGCCCGACCATGCGCCTCGTGTGATTTGTCGGTATCTTGCGTGTTCCCCGTTCAAAGAAGACAATACCGGCGGTCACCAGTGTCATGACAATGAGGAGGATCAGCACGAAGAGAGCTGATGCCGGATCCTGAATCTTCTCGATCAGTTGTTCGACGGCACGCGGGATACCGACAACGATACCGGCAAAGATCAGCAGGCTGATACCATTGCCAATACCACGCTCGGTGATCTGCTCGCCGATCCACATAATGAACATCGTACCGGCCATCATTGTCAGCGTCGAAATAACGACGAACCCGACACCACCGCCGGACTGGACGAGTCCGGGCTGCCGCTCCAACCAGAACGAAATACCGACGCCTTGCACAATACACAGCAGCACTGTCAGATAGCGAGTGTACTGTGTAATTTTACGCCGCCCCAGTTCTCCCTCCTCCTGAATCTTCTTCAAAGCCGGATAGACTGAAGTCATCAGCTGAAGGATGATCGAGGAGGTAATGTAGGGCATGATCCCCAGCGCAAAAACAGAGATTCGCCTGAGATTACCACCAGAGAAGAGATCAAGAACACCAAAGAGATTCCCTGCTGCCTGATCCCAGAGAGCTTTGAGCGCCTCCTGGTCGACTCCCGGAACCGGAATATGGATACCGGCCCGATAGACAGCGAGCATGGCAAGGGTGAACAGAACCCGATTGCGCAGTTCCTCAACCTTGAAGAGATTCTTAATCGCGTTGATAAATGACTCGATCATAGCTTTGTCATCCCGTAAAAGCGGCCGGAGAACCGGCGGCACCCGGAAAGCCCTCAGAGTACCTGAGTGGTACCTCCGGCGGCCTCGATCCTCTCTTTCGCCTTCGCGCTGAAGCGATGGGCAATGACGGTCAGCGACTTACTCAGCTCTCCTCCGCCAAGGATGACAACCGATTTGAGAAGTGAACGACGCACGAGCCCGTGCTCAACCAGTGCCTCGGGTGTGATCGTTGCTCCGCTTTCGAAGATCGCTTCGAGATCGGCGATACTGACCTCAGCCCAGACCCGCTTGAAAATGTTGGTAAAACCCCGCTTGGGAAGGCGGCGATGAAGCGGCATCTGACCACCCTCAAAACCACGCTTGCTTGAATAACCAGAGCGGGATTTCTGTCCCTTGTTTCCGCGAGCCGATGTCTTGCCGTGCCCCGAGCCGGGTCCACGGCCAACCCTCTTTTTTGGGTGAGTTGCACCGGCTGGTGCCTTCAGTGTATTCAATCCAATAGCCATAACAGACTCTTCCTTAGCACTTAACAGACTCTTTTTTTAACCGACCTGATGGCCAGCCCTTGTAACCAGCCCTCTACCCGGGTTCTTTAACCGGTGTGGTTACCCGACGATGCGCAAAAGGTGCGGGATCTTCGCCACCATACCACGAACTGCGGCGTTATCAGGTCTCTCGACGATTTGTTGCAATTTGGTCAGACCAAGACTGCGAACAATGACCTTGTGCTTCTCAGGGGAGGCAATGGCGCTCCGATACCACTGAATCCTGATCTTCTTCACCTCGGATGACATGATTAGAGCTCCTCTACCGTGCGACCCCGCATCCGTGCCACCTGCTCAGCGCTCTTCATGCTCTGGAGCGCGACAAAGGTTGCGCGAATGACGTTGTGCGGATTATTGGACCCAATGCATTTAGTCAGAACGTTGCTGACGCCGACTGCATTCATGACAGCGCGGACTGCACCGCCGGCGATCACGCCCGTTCCTTCCTGAGCCGGTTTGAGCAGAACCCTGCCCGCGCCAAACCTGCCAACAATCGGATGTGGCAGGGTGGTACCGACCAGCGGCACACGCATCAGATTACGCTTGGCCGATTCGATCGCCTTGCGAATCGCCTGAGGAACCTCCTTGGCCTTACCGGTGCCGAAGCCGACGATTCCCTGCTGGTCACCGACGACTACGAGCACGGCAAACGAAAGGTTCTTGCCGCCCTTGACCACCTTGGTGACACGATTGATCGAGATCACCTGGTCTTTCAATTCCAGCCCGTCAGGGTTGATTCTCTGCATACCTGATTACTCTCCCGAAGACTGCTAAATACTTAAAATTTCAATCCAGCTTCGCGCGCCGACTCGGCCAGCGATCTGATACGACCGTGGTAAAGGTAACCACCGCGATCGAAGACGACCGAGCTGATCCCCTTTGCAAGTGCGCGCTCGGCAATCAATCGCCCGATCGCCTTGGCTGACTCGACGTTACCACCGCTCTTGAGCTCGCTCCCCTTTTCGACGGTCGAAGCTGAGCAGAGCGTCACGCCCTTCGCATCATCGATCAACTGCGCGTAAATGTGATTGAGGCTGCGAAACACAGCGAGCCTCGGCCTGTCAGCTGTTCCACTGACCCTCTTTCTGATGCGGAGATGTACCGCACGACGACGATCCTGTCTCGATATGTTTGCCATATCCGTTCACTCTCTCCTTGTCGACGATGAGCCACTCCAGCCCCTTCGTCGAGCATCCTGGTGAAGCCCGGTCGATTGACCGTTCTATTTACCGGTTTTGCCGGCTTTAAGATTGTAAGGCCTGTCGGCGTATCTGACCCCTTTACCCTTATAGGCATCCGGCTTACGGAGGCGATTCATGTTCGCCGCAGTCTGTCCGAGCAATGAACGATCGATGCCTGAAAGGGTAATGGTCGTCTGGTACTGAGTGATCGTCCGCGGTAATTTCTCAATTTTGGCGGTGATCCCCTCCGGGAGAACAAATTCGATCTGGTGTGAGTACCCAAGAGCAAAGACAATGCTGCTGCCGCGCAGATCAGCCTTGTACCCCACTCCGACGACATCCATCTGCTGCGTGAAGCCGGCCGAGACACCATTGATCGCATTGGCTACCAGTGCTCGTGCCGTTCCATGAATCGCGGTGTGCGATTCACTCTCCCTCACCGCCTGCAGCTTTCCATCCTCCAGCGTGAAGGAGACTCCCTTCGGGATCGGGGTGCTCAACCTGCCCTTAGGCCCCTGCACATCGATGGTTGTCTCAGTGATATTCACCTTGACATCTTTTGGCACTTCGATAACTTTTTTTCCTACTCGTGACATAAGCTTCTCACCGGCGCGGCAAACCCGCTGCCTCAGTAGAATTTGAATGAAATATCTGAGTTGACAAACTCTTCAGCAAGTTCGCACGAGACCGACGAGACCAGACTGACGATATCAATCATCAGTCCCGGAGCCGGCTCCACCTGATCAGTAGATCTCGCAGAGAATCTCGCCGCCAACATTGGCTTTGCGAGCCTTCTTGCCGGTCATGACACCATGCGAAGTCGTCAGGATGCTGATTCCGAGTCCTCCGAGAACCTTTGGAATCTCTTTACCCTGCAAATAGACTCGACGACTTGGTGCTGAGACGCGCTTGATGTGCGTGATCACACTCTCACCATTTGGCCCGTACCGCAGGAAGATTCGCAGCGTGCGAATGCTGCTGTTCTCGGCCGTCTTGATGTTGAAATTGGTGATGTACCCTTCTTCCTTGAGAATCCGGGCAATCTCAATCTTCAATCGCGAGGCTGGCACGTCGACCTTGGTATGTCTCGCACCAATCGCGTTCCTTACCCGCGTCAGCATATCGGAAATCGGATCAGTCATATCAGTCTCTTAACTCCACTACACGGCCCGCCTCGTTAATCGGCGACCTACCAGCTCGATTTGGTGACGCCCGGGATCTGTCCATCAAGCGCCAGTTGGCGGAAGCAGATGCGGCAGATCTCGAACTTACGCAGAAATGCGCGGGGGCGACCACACCGCTTGCAACGATTGTATCCCCGCACTTTGAACTTTGGCCTACGTGCGGCCTGCACAATTTTTGATGTCTTTGCCATAAAGAGTATCCAGTCTCAAATTCAGTGGTTCAGAGCACTCAGGAGCGGAAGGGCATCCCCAGATGCTTAAGGAGCGCACGCGCCTCCTCATCGGTCTTTGCCGTGGTCACGATACAGACGTTCATACCGCGGGCCTTATCAACTTTGCCGAAGTCAATCTCCGGAAAAATCAGCTGGTCACGCAGACCGATGGTGTAATTTCCACGTCCGTCGAAGGCCTTGGGTGAGACACCACGAAAGTCGCGAACACGCGGCAATGCGATGTTCATGAAACGGTCAAGAAACTCATACATTCGGTCACCGCGGAGCGTCACCATCGCGCCAATATTCATCCCTTCACGCAGTTTGAAGGCGGCAATCGATTTCCTCGCCTTGGTCACCACTGGTTTCTGACCAGCGATAGTGGCGAGATCGCTGACGGCGATGTCGATGACCTTTGCGTTCTGGATGGCCTCACCGACGCCGACATTGATGACGATCTTTGTCAGTTTCGGGACACTCATTGGATTTTGGTAGCTGAATTCCCGGGTCAATGCCGGGGCTACTTCACTTACATAACGATCGTGTAATCTTGCTGCCATATCATCAACTCCCTGCCTGAACTCCCTGCCTGCACTCCCTGCCTGAACCGCCTGCCGCTCTGTTTGTCTGTCACAGCCTCGTTACGTTGCAGTGGACTGGCACCGCCTGTTGAATCATTCTGACAGTCACGCGACTGTCACGCGACTGTTGTTAGATGGTCGTCTCAGGAACATTTGGCGGTTGCGTGACGTGCGATGCCGTCATTTAAGCCACTTTAGGTAAGCCACTTCAGGCCTGCTCCCAATCCGGGGTGGGCCGGCTATTCGATAACCTCACCTGTCTTCCTGGCAATGCGTACCTTTCTCCCATCCTGCAGAATCTGATAGCCAACGCGGGTGGGCTGTCCGCCGTGAATGACCATCAGATTGGAAGCATCAATTGGTGCTTCGCGCGATACTATCCCGCCGGCGACACCGCGCTGACGGTTGGGTCGCTCGTGATGCTTGAGAAGGTTAACGCCCTCGACCAATGCCTTACCCTCTTTGGTAAGAATTTCGATCACCCGGCCACGCTTTCCTTTGTCGCGACCAGAGATGACTAACACCTGGTCGTTCTTTTTGATTTTCATTTTTGCCATATATGCCTCTATTACCGGCCTTAAATGACTTCCGGCGCCAGACTGACAATCTTCATGAAACCACGCTCGCGCAGTTCACGAGCGACCGGGCCAAAGACGCGGGTGCCAATCGGCTCACCATCGTTCTTGATCAGTACAGCAGCATTCTGATCAAATCTGATGTAGGTTCCATCCTTGCGGCGAACCTCTTTGCGCGTGCGGACAATGACCGCTTTGACGACCTGTTTCTTTTTGACAGTGCCGTCAGGATTGGCCTCCTTGACTGAGGCGGTGATCACATCGCCTACGCTGGCGCGCGAACCGATATTGCCGCCCAGCGGAAGAATCATGGCGATCTTCTTCGCGCCGGAGTTATCGGCAACTTCCAGAATCGAACGCATCTGAACCATAATTTATCTCCAATTTCTCTCCCTGCTGACCTCTCTGACGGAAGTGTGTGGCCCGGAACGGCCTTCACGACTCTCCGCAATCAGGCGGGGGAGACTACCTTGAGGCCTTACGCAGAACCTCGACGACTCTCCAACGCTTGCGTGACGAGAGGGGGCGCGTCTCGACGATGCGCACCTGATCGCCAATGCCCACTCCTTCGATCTCGTTGTGCGCCATAAACTTGGCACGCTTACGCACGTATCGCTTGTAGACCGGGTGTTTCATCATGCGATCGACCCTGACGACCACGGTCTTGAGCATTTTGTCACTGGTGACTATCCCGATCTTCTCCGTTCGACGTCCGCGTGTGGCGGCCTGATCGGCAGCAGGCGGTGCAGCCACCTGATTGTCGGGCTGATTATCGGGGGCATCAGCCACGTCTGAGGCAGCGATATCTGTACCTGTACCTTTTGCTTCCACTTCTAATTCTTCACTCATGGGTTTTTCACTCACGGTTTTCTGCACTCTCAATACTTACTGCTCACGTTTCGGGCCACTCAGGGTGATATAGTTTCTGAGCATCGTGCCGCAAACATGCCTGAGCACGACTGAGCTATTTCTCGAGACCGAGTGCGCGGCTCCGCAGGAGAGTCTTGAGTCGTGCGAGTTCCTTCTTCTCCCGGCGAATGCTCTTGACGGTATCATTGTCGCCAAGCGCCTTTTTGAAATTGAGCCGAAAAAGTGACTCTTTGATCTCAGCAACCCTCTTGACCAGATCTTCGCTCGACTGCTGTCGAGCACCATCGAGTTTGGCCTTCACAGCACTCCTCCTTCCTGGTCCTCACGGGTAATAAACTTTGTCTTGATCGAGAGTTTGGCTGAAGCCAGCTCCATCGCACGACGCGCGGTCTCCAGATCGACACCCTCAATTTCAAAGAGAATACGCCCGGGCTTGATGACAGCGACCCAGCCTTCCGGAGCTCCTTTTCCCTTGCCCATACGGGTTTCTGCCGGCTTCTTGGTGATCGG
>CAIKMY010000276.1 GCA_903828635.1 uncultured Acidobacteriota bacterium | reverse complement strand
GGGAGCACTGGCCTTGGCGGCGATGATGAAGCGTGAGGATGGGAGATTGGATCATCCGGCGAGGGCGAAGCGGGTGGTCCATTTTTTTATGGCCGGGGCAGCCAGCCATATTGATCTTTTTGATTACAAGCCTGAGTTAATCAGGAGGCATGGGCAGCCGAGTGATTTTGGTGAGCACGTCGAGGCGTTTCAGGACGGGCTTGGGCCGTGGCTGAAGCCGATCTGGGATTTCCGGCCATACGGCAAGAGTGGCAGGATGCTGAGTGAGCCGGTGGCGTCACTGGGGCGGGTGGTTGATGATCTTGCCTTTGTTCACAACATGGTGAGCAAATCGGGAGTGCACAGCACGGCAACCCTGCTGCAATCGACGGGCTTTCTGCTGCCCGGGTTTCCGGGAGCGGGTTGCTGGGTTGGGTATGGACTGGGGTCATTGAACGACAATCTGCCGACATTCGTGGTGATGCCGGATCATCGCGGATTGGCATCGAACGGAGTGAAGAACTGGGACTCGGCCTTTCTGCCGGCGGAGCATAGTGGGACGGTGGTCTATCCCGGAGAGGATGCGCCGATTGTCGATCTTCATCCGGCGAGGTTGGCAGGAGGCAGCAGTTTTATCACCAGCGAGAGTGAAGCGGCGACTCATCGGTTGCTGACGGAATTGAATCGCGGGCATGCGGCACAGCGGCCTGGCGATCAGCGGCTGGAGGGGAGGATACGGAGTTACGAACTGGCGGCGAGGATGCAGATGGCTGCACCAGAGGCGTTGAATCTGCGTGACGAGCCGGAGCATGTGCTGAAGTTGTATGGGCTCGATCGCGGGCCACGCGAGTGGCCGAAGACGATCAACGACGAGGAAGAGAGCTACTATTTTGCGCGAAAGTGCCTGGCGGCGAGGCGACTGCTGGAGCGCGGGGTGCGTTTCATTCAGGTCTGGAGCGGGAATGACAACAGCTTTCCGCGTCGGAACTGGGATTCGCATGAGGATGTGCGGACAGACCACGGGCCGCTGGCAACCGGGATGGCGCGTGGGTGTGCGGCCTTCATCGAGGATCTGAAGCAGCGGGGTCTGCTGGAGGAGACGGTGATTCTCTGGACGACGGAGTTTGGGAGGATGCCGTCGAGCCAGGCGGGTAAGGGACGCGATCATAATCCTTATGTCTTCACCAACTGGCTCTGTGGTGGAGGGATCAGGGGAGGCGTGACCTGTGGTGAGAGCGACGAGTTTGGATACAAGCCGCTCGACAGAAAGAATCCGACCGAGGTCTATGACATTCACGCGACGATTCTGCATCTGCTGGGGATCGATCATCGGAAGCTGACCTTTTATCATAACGGGATCGCACGGCGGTTGACGGATGTGCATGGGCGCGTTATTCAGCCGTTGCTGGCCTGATGCAGCCGGAGGAGGGGAGATGAGCGGGAAGAGCGTGACGAGGCTGGCGGGGTTGTTGCTGGTGTTGCTGGCGGGAGTCTGGGGAGAAGAGCAGCGGGTCGATGCGTGGCAGTCACTGAGTAAGGTCTCGTTGCCGAGTGAGGTCGAGTCGATCATGCGAGCGAGGTGTGTCGGCTGT
>CAIKMY010000275.1 GCA_903828635.1 uncultured Acidobacteriota bacterium | reverse complement strand
CGATGATCGTCACCGGCCGTTCGGTATTTTCACGCAGCGTCAGACACGGTACTCCAAGCGCCGTTGTCTCCTCCTGCAGTCCTCCGGAGTCGGTCATTACCAGCCGGGCATGGCGCCAAAGCTGCAGGAAATCGCGATAGCCGAGCGGCTCGATCCCCATCAACCCGGCAGGCAGCGTCAAACCGGCAGACTCGATGCGCATTGCTGTCCGAGGATGCACCGGAAAGACCAGTGGCAACTCTCTGGCAATCTCGGCGAAGACTGCCAGGAGCCGCGACAACACCTGCGGATCGTCGACATTTGCAGGGCGATGGAGCGTCACCACCCCGAAACCGCCGGGCTTGAGTCTGTATCGGTCAAGAATTGACGACAATGCCGCATGTGGCAACTGGTGATAAAGCGAGTCGATCATCACATTCCCAACCCGGACGATCTTCTCCGCCGGCACCCCCTCAGCCAAAAGGTTTTGGTCAGCGTCACGGCTCGGTGTCAGCAGCAGGTCGGAGAGCCTGTCGGTCAGCAGTCGGTTGATCTCCTCCGGCATGCTCCGATCAAAGCTGCGCAAACCTGCCTCGACGTGAGCCACCCGGATTCTGAGCCTGGCCGCCACCAGGGCAGAGGCGAGCGTCGAGTTGACATCTCCGACCACCAGCAGCCAGTCCGGAGCCGCCGACTGGAGCACCGGCTCGATGGCCAGCATCACCCGCGCCGTCTGCTCGGCATGAGTCCCGGAACCGACTCCGAGATCGGCATCCGGTCGCTGCATCCCCAGATCGGCAAAGAAAGCCCCCGACATCCGCTCATCATAATGCTGACCGGTGTGGATCAGCAGCGGGTCAAACCATCCGGCCTGCGCTCTCATGGCACGCATGATCGGCGCAACCTTCATGAAGTTGGGGCGCGCACCGACTACGGCTGCAACCTTGATCCGCTTCAACTTTCACCTCTCAATGGCAGGTTGCCATCGCGGCCGACGCCCCTCCGCAAGGTCCGACCGACTGCCATTGGCATCGACCAGCACCACGCGCTCGCCATCATCGTAAACCAGCCGCGATCCATCCGGACTCCACTCGTGCGGTAACTCCATCATCATCTCCGTCGAGAGCTGGCGCGTCGGTCCGCTCCATGCATTGACGAGGTGCAGCCGACCATAACAGAATCCGGTATCTGAACAGGACTGCATCGGCAGAAAGATGACATAACGACCATCGGGTGACCAGGCCGCCTCCAGCACCCGTCGCTCACCCTCCGTCTCGACCGTCTTCTCAAAACCATCCAGCAACCGCAGATCGGAGAGGCGCACCCCGCCACCCATCTCGGCATCGGCGACAAAGATCTCTTCACGCCCATCGACAATCGTCTTGTAAAGCAATCGACGACCATCAGGCGATGCCGACATCTCTCCCGCCATGCGCACCGCCGGAGGGCGCCGATCGGTCAGACGGAGGTAATCGTCGATCGTCAGCATCCGCGACTCCCGCTCACCAATCGGAGCTGCCAGCAAGACCAGAGCCGCATCGGCGTCAAGTGCGCTCACCAGCAGCGTCCTGCCGTCGTTCGCGAGATCGACACGATCGATCACCGTCCCCGGCGAGGCGACCACCTCACCCGCCATTGCCGCCGTCGAGGTCTCAATTGACACCTCGTAGATCCGCAATCCGATACAGAAATAGATCCGCTTCCCATCGAGCGACCAGACAAAATCTTCAATCGGCTCCCCCTCGGCCGCTCGTGCCAGCATCGTTTCCCCACTGCCAGCAGCATCGATCGTCCAGAGGTTGCCCCCACGCAGAAAGGCGATCGCTTCCCCGCGATTGACAATCACCCTGCTCCCTGTCGCAGATTCTCCCTTCACCACCTTGCCGCTGCCTCCATTCATCTTTCCTGCCAGATGAATCTTTACTCCCACCACCACACCCGCCAGCAGCAACAGCCCCAATATGGTCGCCAGCCACAGCCATCGACCTCTCATCGATTCACTCACTCCCCGGTCACCTGATCAGTACTCTCACGACCCGCCATCGTCACTCACATCGTCATTCACCGGCCAATAACCCGTCACCCTTTTCATCTGCTCCAAGCAGGCTCAAGCAGGCTCAAGCAGGCTCAGCTTTGTCAAATGCCCGCCCTCCGCCAAGTGTCCGGTTATTTCTCAGTTACTACCTGCATCTTCGCCGACCATCACCCCTCAAATCAAGCTGACAGCCCTCATTCGTGACCTCTTGCTTTATCCCCCGTCTTGCGTCTACGATACTTGCACGTGCTTATTCGATCGAGCGACACAATGAGCGACAAACAGCCAGCGGATGGTGGTTGAGTCGAGGGACGGTGGTTAAACGGACTGTGCCGGAGTGAGTAAAACACGCGCCTCCCGTCAGACGGGCTGCGCCCTATCCGGAGGAGATTGATTCATGCCAATTAACCATCTTATGAGAACAGCCCGTCGTGAATATCTCTTTTTGCTGCTTGTGCTCCTGCCAGCTGCAGCAACCACCGCCAGCGGACAACAATCATCGCTCACCGGGCGTGTCGTCGGGGTCAGTGATGGCGATACGATCACCGTGCTCGACCGGCAATATCGCCAGTATAAAGTCCGCCTTGCAGGCATTGACGCCCCGGAATCCGGCCAGGACTTTGGCAATACCGCGAAATCGAGCCTCGCCCGCCTCGTCTTTGGTCGTGAGGTCACCATTCAATGGCAGAAGACCGATCGGTATGATCGCATCCTTGGCACCGTCTTTGTCGACCGTACCAATGTCAACCTTGAACAGGTGCGCACCGGCCTCGCGTGGTTCTATCGCCATTATGAATCTGATCTCTCCAGCAGTG
>CAIKMY010000274.1 GCA_903828635.1 uncultured Acidobacteriota bacterium | reverse complement strand
GGTGATCTTTTCGGTGAGAAAACATTGAAGCGAAGAGGGGGAGGCACAGATCAGGATATGGGCAGCGTGATAGCCCTGGTTGATGCAAACAATTTTTATGCCTCGTGCGAGCGCGTCTTCGATGCGCGCCTGGTCGGCAGGCCGGTGGTGGTTCTTTCAAACAACGACGGGTGTGTGATTGCACGGTCAGCGGAGGCCAAAGTGCTGGGGATCGGGATGGGGGAGCCGTGTTTCAAGGTGCGCAGTCTGCTGGAGGAGCATAACGTGGTCGTCAGATCGAGCAATTACGAGCTCTATGGCGACATGTCGACGCGGATGATGGAGGTGCTCGACCGGTTTTCTTCGGCGGTTGATGTCTATTCAATTGACGAGGCTTTTCTGGAACTGGAGTCAGCCTCGCCGGAGGCACTGGCCGCGCTCGGTCGGGAGATTCGGGATCGGGTGAAGCGGGAGACGGGGCTGCCGGTATCGGTAGGCATGGCGACGACACGGACGCTCTCCAAGGTGGCCAACCATCTGGCGAAGAGTTCGCGGCGAGCCGACTATGTGCTCAATCTGGCCGGGTCGCCACATCTCGATCTCGCCCTTCAGCGAACGCCGATTGAGGAGGTCTGGGGGATTGGCCGTCGGCAGTCGGCGAGGTTGCGATCTTACGGGTTTCTGACCGCGCTCGATTTTCGCGGGGCAGACGATGCCTGGGTCAGGCGCAGGATGACCGTGACCGGCCTGCGAACGCTGCGTGAGTTGCGGGAGATCCCCTGCTTCCGTCACGGGCAGGAGCCATCCCACCACCAGACCGTTGTCGTCTCGCGATCCTTCGGTGAGCCGGTCGACTCGATGGCTGAGATGCGCGCGGCGATCGGGTACTTCACCGCACGCGGTGCCGAGAAGCTGCGCAAGCGCGGACTGCAGGCAACGGCACTGACCGTTTTCACACGCAGCGGAAGCTATCGCCAGGCCGACTACTCCGGCACCCTCACCTCTGATCTCGGGCTTGCCACCGACAACACGCGCGAACTGATGGGGACTGCCCTGAATCTGCTGGCGAGGCTCTTTCGGTCGGGATGCTGCTACCGCAAGGCCGGAATCATGCTCACCGGCCTCAGGCCGGCGGCTGGCGGCCCGCTGCGCCTCTGGGAGACGGCGAGACACGAGCATGAGCGACACCTCATGGCGCGAGTCGATGCCCTCAATTTGCGCCATGGCCAGGATACCGTTCGCTGCGGCATCTTTCCCTCTGATGGTCGATGGAAGAGCCGCATCGATCTTCGCTCCCCGCGCTACACGACCAGATGGGAAGATCTGATGAAAGTGCGCTGAACCGCTCCCCGAGCGCCAATCTTCGACTCCTCAGGTTGATTTCGCCGGGCCGGTTTTTTAAAGTATAAGCGTAATTCAGACCAGGTCTCTCTGACCGGATAACAGGCTGATTCTCGTTTGACTGTCGGTTCCGCCTTCGGGAACCGACCCGGAGCCCGGTGTGTGGTGTCGAGAGAAGAGAGAGAATAAACCAGAGAGAACAGCAGCCAATATAATGGAATAGAGTAGAAAGGATCCTTCCGCATGTCTGCCCTTATCGCTGGAAAGAGTCGTCTTCTGCGCGCCGCTGGTGTCGCGATGCTGATCTTCTGTCAGGTGCTCTTCAATGTCTTCAATATTGTTGCGCTGGCACAGGGAAGCAGTCCGGTTAACCAGTCGGCTGACCCGCTGCTCAAAAAATTTGTCTGGCGCTCGATCGGACCGGCAAGCATGGGAGGACGTATTGACGACATCGATGTCGTCGAAAGTGATCCCTACACCTTTTACCTTGGGCTGGCGACGGGTGGTGTCTGGAAAACCGTCAACAACGGGACGACGTGGGAGCCGATTTTTGACACCTATCCGGTCT
Source organism: uncultured Acidobacteriota bacterium (assembly GCA_903828635.1). Taxonomy (GTDB): domain Bacteria; phylum Acidobacteriota; class Blastocatellia; order RBC074; family RBC074; genus CAIOZW01. Next base: position 6,999 of record CAIKMY010000274.1, on the reverse strand, counting down.
CCTCGGTCGGCGATCTGGCCGTCAGCCAGAGCAATCCGCAGATTGTCTGGGTGGGGACGGGCGAGCCGAACAACCGGCAGAGTTCGAGCTTCGGTGATGGCGTCTACAAGTCGGTCGATGGTGGCAGAACCTTTGTCAACATGGGGCTCAGGGAGACGCAGTCGATTTCGCGCATCGTCATCGACCCGAAGGATCCGAATGTTGTTTACGTCGCGGCACTCGGCCATCTCTTCGGACCAAACCGTGAGCGTGGGATTTACAAGACAACCGATGGCGGCAAGACGTGGGCACAGTCAAAATATATCGATGAGCTGACGGGATTTACCGATCTGATAATTGATCCTGTCGACAACAAGACGCTCTACGCGGCCTCTTATCAGCGGCTGCGGACATCATGGGGATTCAATGGTGGAGGGCCGGGATGCGGAATCTGGAAGACGGCTGACGCCGGCAAAACCTGGAGTCGGCTGGCGGGTAACGGGCTTCCCGAAGGGCTTCTTGGCCGCATCGGGCTCGACCTTGCACGCTCGAATCCCAATGTCATCTATGCCCAGATCGAGGTTGGCGCGAGTGTTGGCGCCGGCGGTGGTGAACAGGGATTTGGCCCTGGAGAGATGGCAGCGGCCATGGGCGGGCAGCAGAACTCCAATCAGCCCCCCGACGCGAAGAAGAGCGGCATCTGGCGCTCCAACGATCGGGGCAAAACGTGGCAGGTGGTGAGCAATAACAACAACCGGCCGATGTACTACAGCCAGATTCGCGTCGATCCTTCCAACGAGGATATCGTCTACACTGGCGGATTGAATGTCACGCTCTCGATGGATGGCGGAAAGAGCTTCAAAAATGTGCAGGGACTGGCCCACAGTGATCATCACGCCATCTGGATCAACCCGAAGAACGGGCGCCACCTGCTGGTTGGCAATGACGGCGGTCTCGATGTCAGCTATGATCGCGGCGAGACCTGGGAGTTCGTCAACCACTTTGCCGTCTCGCAGTTTTATGCGATCGGTGCTGATATGCGCAAACCCTACTATGTCTGCGGGGGGCTGCAGGACAACGGCAGCTGGTGCGGGCCAAGCCAGACCCGCAGCACCAATGGCATCACCAATGCCGAGTGGTATCGCGTTGGCGGCGGTGACGGATTCTATGTTCAGGTCGATCCGACCGACTGGCGAACCGTCTATGCCGAGTCCCAGAATGGCGCGGTCCAGCGCCTCGATCTCGGTACCGGGCGCAGCACCTCGATCAGGCCGCGTGCCGCACAGCGCCCTCGCCAGCGACCGGGTGGCGGTGGTCAGGCCGGCGGTGGTCAGGCCGGCGGTGGTCAGGCCGGCGGTGGTCAGGCTGGCGGTCAGGGGGCGGGTGAGCAGTCTGAGGAACAGACGGCCCAGTTCATGCAGATGATGCAGATGATGCAGGGTGGGCGCGGCAACTTCATGCAGAGCAACATCGTTCCTGCTCCGCCGCCGGGAGAGCAGTATCGTTTCAACTGGAATACACCGATCCTGCTTTCGCCGCACAACCCGCGTGTCGTTTACGTTGGCGCCAACCGCCTCTTCAAATCGCTCGATCGCGGCGAGACGTGGACGGCCTCGGCTGACCTGACGAAGCAGATCGACCGCTCGAAGCTGCCGATCATGGGAGTCCCGGGTGACCAGCCGATGGCCTCGAAGAATGACGGCATGGCCAATTACGGCAACATTACAACCATTGCCGAGTCTCCGGTGATGCCGGGGCTTCTCTGGGTCGGCACTGATGACGGCAACGTCCAGCTCAGTCGTGATGGCGGCGCGACCTGGAGCAGCGTCGGTGGTTCACTGCCGATCCTTGCCGAGAAGAATTACCAGGTTTCGCGTGTCGAGGCCTCTCATTTCGAGGCCGGAGTCTGCTATCTGACGGTCGATGGTCATCGCACTGACGATCATCGGCCATACGTTTTCGTGACGCGTGATTTCGGCGCCACCTGGACACCGATCTCCTCCAATCTTCCCGGCGGCAACGTCAATGTGATTCGCGAGGATCTGAAAAACCGCTCACTCCTCTTCGTTGGTACAGAATACGGACTCTTCGTCTCAACCAATGCCGGGGGCGAGTGGAAGCCGATGATGACCGGCCTGCCGACGGTGCGGATCGACGATCTGCTGATCCATCCCCGCGACAATGACCTGATCGCCGCAACCCACGGACGCGGCATCTGGATTCTTGACGATATCAGCCCGCTGCAGCAGCTCAGCGAGAAGGTGCTCGCCACGGCGCCACACCTCTTTGAAACGAGGCCGGGGACGCAGTGGAGGACCGACATTGCGCTCAGCCGCTCGATTGGTGGCGCCAAGCACTTCCGTGGTGCCAATCCGCTGCCGGGAACGACCATCAGCTACTACCTTGCTGCTGCCCCCGAGGGGGAGGTCAAGGTGACCATCTCCGATATCACCGGCAAGGTGCTGCGTAATCTTACCGGGACGAAGGAGGTCGGCCTCAATCGTGTCCCGTGGAATCTGCGCGGTGACCCGCCGGCACGCCCCGGTGGTATGGGGGGCATGCGACCCGGTGGTCCCACCGGTCAGGGCGGACAGGTCGCTCAGCCCGGCGGTCAGGGAGGAGCAGGTGGTGGAATGGGTGGCGGAATGGGTGGTGGAATGGGTGGGCGCTTTGCCTTCGGGCCGGCCATCGAGCCGGGAACCTACCTTGTCAAGGTAATCGTCGATGGCAAGGAACTGACGGGGAAGGTGGTTGTCGAGGCTGATGATGCGCGGTAATCGTGATCTGCACCGGTCAGGCAGCAGAGTGGCCGACTGCCCGCTTCACCAGTCAGTCGGCCGCCTCACGCGCCGGCTGCGCACTCTGAGCTTTCTGGTGTTTGCCTCTGTCGTGCTGCTTCAGGTCATGCCGGGCACGTCGGCTCACAAGTTTCATGTCAGCGTCAGCCAGATTGAATATCACGCTCCAAGCCGGTCGGCGAAGCTGATGATTCGCGTCTTTGCTGACGATCTCGAAACGGCGATCACTCGCCATGCTGGCAGGCCGGTGAAGATTCAGGGTGTTCAGCTTGCCGGCAATCGCGAAGTTGGCGAGCTGATACACGGCTATCTCCTCGATAAACTCGACCTGAAGACGAATGCCGGAAGGCCTGTCCAGCTCAGCTGGAGCGGCCTTGAGGCCCAGGCAGATGTCGTCTGGCTCTACGTTGAGGGAAGGCTGCCGGGCGGACTTACCGGTGCCCGGCTGCGTAATCGACTCTTCTGCGAGCTTTTTGAGGATCAGGTCAATATCGTCAATACCAAACATCGCCAGCAGACCATCGGGCTGATGTTCGAGCCGAAGGACGACTACAAGGTGATTACCGAGAAGGCTCTGGGGCGCTAAATCAGCTGTTCAATTCAGCCATCGCCCTGACTTCAACTGACCGCGCTCTCCGTTATCTCGATGCTGCCGCCATCGGCATCGAGCTGCGCGCTGACCCCCATTGGCAGTGTCATCTGGTCGCTGGTGTGGCCGATCGTCAGCCCAAAAAGTACCGGAATCCTGAGGTTGCCGAGAGTTGCGTCAAGAACCTCGCCGAGCGAGAAGCCGGCGGAGACGAATGGCTTGTAATCACTCGGTCCGCAATCGACACACTCGCCAAAAATGATCCCGGCGGCGGCCTCCAGCTTTCCCGCCAGCCGCAGCTGGGTCAGCATGCGGTCGATGCGGTATGGCTCCTCACCGACATCTTCAAGGAAGAGAATTGCCCCACGGGAGTCGATCTCGTAGGGGGTTCCCATCAGCGTTGAGATCAGTGTCAGATTGCCGCCCACCAGCCGGCCGGTCGCCTTTCCGGGCAGGATCGTGCGCAATGTATGCGTCGGCCGCAACTGGTCAGACTCCGGAGGATTGCCCTGACGCCCGATTGGCCCCGAGACGCTGATCGCCCTGAGAAAACTCTTTCGCGAATAGTCGGTGAATGGTGAAAGCGGCACCGGTGAGTGGAATGTCACCAGTCCGGTCTGCTGGTGGATTGCCAGGTGCATCGCGGTGATGTCGCTGTAGCCGACAAATACTTTCGGGTTTCGGCGAATCAATCCATAATCGATTCGGTCGAGAATCTGCGATGACCCGTAGCCGCCGCGAATCGCGAAGACCGCATTGACCGACGGGTCACGGAACATTGTGTGGAGATCTTCGACCCGCTCTTCGATCGGGCTGCCAAAGTATCCTGACTTCCTGCCGACACCGCGTCCCCATTTCACCTTCCACCCAAAGTGCTCAATCGTTCGCGCTGCCTTCTGCAAAAGGTCGGGATCGGTCACCGGCGTCGATGGCGAGATCAGCCCGACGGTGTCTCCGGGGCGCAGTCGGGGCGGGCGAATCAGTGGCTGCGCGTTACTTGCCTGGCTGGTCATCTGTGGTGTCAGTGCCATTGCGCTCAAAGAGGAAAGAGACGAGATAAAGGATCTTCTTTTCATATGGAACCAATCATTGAACAATGATATTGCCCGGCCGGGGGCTGTCATCCGAGGACGGAGTGAAGGGGAGGGAGGAGGGACATTCCACCCCTTTACCCCTTCACTCCACCCGTCCTACCTGCTCCTCAATTGTTTCTGGTCAGGAACCAGAATATGGGGGTAGTCCATCTGTCTGGCATTTGAGTTGAGGCTGTTCAACTCTCCAAGCAGTGCCTTGAACTCGGCCTCATAGCCATCAAGTTCGCGTTTCTGCTCGGCGTAGACTTCATGTACCCCCTGTGTGGGCGGGCCATCACCCTCGGCCGCGACATCGTGAAGGAAGCTGATGCGCGAATAGAGTTTGGCTCCACCCTTGAAGGCGAGGATATCGTAGACCACCTCAGCCTTGGGATTGTGCATTTTGCCCTCAAGATCATCGAGCTTGCCGATGAGGGCTTCCGACTGTTTGACAATTCCGGCGGCCTTCTCATCCTTCCTGAGAATCGCGTTGCGCGAGACCATCTGGCTGCGGATGGAGCGCAGCTGCCGGACGATCAGCGTCAGGCGGCTGACATCGTCGCGAATGGCGAGAGCCGTGTCGAGCTGTGCCCGATACTCGGCGGCACCGAGTGTCACTCGCGGATCCGGGTTAAGGCGCAGCGGCGTCGTCTGGCTGATGCCGTTGACCGTCAGCCGCACCTTGTAGGCCCCGGGAACCGCGCGCGGCCCCTGCACCGGACCACCAAAATCAAGCTTGCCATTCTCGATCAGCTCGGCACCGGCATGCTGCAGGTTCCAGACGGCGAGGTTGACGCCGGCCGATTTGCTGAGCAACGAGCCATTGATTGCCGCCGATTCCCGATCCGGGCTGTCAGAATAACCGATTGATGGCTGGCGCTGGCTGCTCATTCTGGCGATCGCCTCTCCGCTATCGTCAAGGATCTCGATCAGCACCTCGCCGCTTGCCGCCTCCTTCAGCCAGTAATAGATAACCGCTCCGGCAGCCGGATTCTGCCCGGCAAACTTGTCGGCGGGGCCGCGACCGTACTCCCATCTGATCGCATCCGGTGCGGCAAAAAGATGAACTGCCTCTGCCCGTACCTTGTCGTTGAGCTGACGCAATACCGACAGATGATCGAAGGCCCACATCGACCTGCCATGCGTGGCAATCACCAGCGACTCATCCTTCACCGCAAGATCATGTACCGCCACCGTCGGCAGGTTGAGCTTCAGCGACTGCCAGCTTCGCCCGCCATCGGTCGAGAATGAAACGCCACGCTCCGTCCCAAGATAGAGCAGGTTGCGATCCTGAATGTCCTCGCGAATCGAATGAAGATAAACATCCTTTGGCAGGCTGCCGTCCAGCCGCTGCCAGGTTGCACCAAAGTCGGTCGTCCGGTAAAGGTAGGGCTTCATATCGTCGAGCCGGTGGTTGTCGACAACGACATAGGCGGTGCCGGCGTCGTAACGCGACGGCTCGATCATGCTCACCGTACCCCATTCCGGCATTCCCGGCAGGGCCGATGTCAGATTTTTCCAGGTTTTCCCGCCGTCCCGTGTCAGCTGCACCAGACCGTCATCCGTGCCAATCCAGATCAGATCCTTCTGTACCGGAGACTCGGCGATGACGAAGATCGTGCAATAGACCTCGACTCCCGTGTTGTCACCGGTGATCGGGCCGCCCGCCCATTGCTGCTTCGAACGGTCATTGCGCGTCAGATCCGGACTGATCGCCGCCCACGTCTGGCCTCCATCCGCTGTTCGAAAGAGCACGTTTCCACCGTGATAAACCACCCTGGCATTGTGCGGAGAAATGTGAATCGGTGCTGTCCACTGAAAACGATACTTGAAGTCGGCCGCACCGTGGCCCGATGGATCTTCAGGATAGACGGTGACATTGCGCACCTGGCCGGTTCGATGATCATATCGTGTAAAGATCCCGCCATACTCGCCGGCATAGACAATGTTCGGATCAAGCGGATCAGATGCCACCCAGCCTGCTTCACCACCTCCGACTCCATACCAGTCGGTATTGCGCACGCCACCGCTGCGCAGACTGTTGCTCGGCCCCTGAGCTGTGCCAATATCCTGCAGCGCACCGGCAATCGAGAAGGGAACCCGATTGTCGACACTGACGTGGTAGAACTGGCCGATGGGCAGCGCTGGTGCCGTCCAGCTCTGCCCGCCATCCGCTGAGATGTCGACCCCGCCGTCGTTGGCCGTGATCATCCGCTGCGGGTTGCGCGGATCGAACCAGACGTCATGATGGTCGCCGTGGTGAATGCCACGGATCGATTCAAGGCTCTTCCCGCCGTCGATCGTCCTCAGCATCGGCACATTCGGAAACCACGCCTCATTCGGATTGGTCGGATGAACGGTGATCGTTGTGTAGTACCAGGCACGCTGCCGTAACTGCCGGCTTGCATTGATCAATTGCCAGCTTTGACCTCCATCATCCGAACGGAAGAGCCCGCCCTTTTCGGCCTCGATCAGGGCATAGATGCGTCGCCCGTCCGATGGGGCTACCGCGATGCCAACCTTGCCCCAGATGCCATCCGGCAGGCGCACATTGGGGTTG
>CAIKMY010000273.1 GCA_903828635.1 uncultured Acidobacteriota bacterium | reverse complement strand
TGTGAGATTCACGATGTATTTTTTCTTCGGCATCCTTGAAAATCCTCCGGCGAGGATTCTCACCCAGTCGAGCGCAAATTCAAAGAGCGTCCATCAATTTTACGGTGGCGAACTACTAGAGGTCCTGCCATCAACAGCCGGCGAAGCGGCAACAGCCGATCGACCGGCCTCAGTACCAGCATCACGAGACCAGCACCAGAGAAAAGAGAGAAAAGGAAGGGATCAATGAGCAACCATGCCAGCTTCTTCGAGAATGTCGTCCACAACGTCGACCGGGCGGCGGCGATGACGACTCATCCACCGGGACTGATCGACCACATCAAAATTTGCAACAGCGTCTATCACTTCGAATTCCCGCTGCGGCGCCATAACGAGCGTGGAGAGGAGTATTACGAAGTGATTCAGGCGTGGCGAGTCGAGCACAGCCATCACAAGCTGCCGACGAAGGGTGGGATCCGCTATGCGGCCGAGGTCAACGAGGACGAGGTCAAGGCACTGGCGGCGCTGATGACCTACAAGTGTGCGATCGTCGATGTGCCCTTTGGCGGGGCGAAGGGAGCGATCCAGATCGATCCGTCGAAGTACACGAAGGAGGAGGTCGAGCGGATCACGCGGCGTTACACGCACGAGCTGGCAAAGAAGAACTTCATCGGGCCGGGTGTCGACGTGCCGGCGCCCGATTACGGAACCGGTGAACGGGAGATGGCCTGGATTGCAGACACCTACGAGGCGCTCAATCCGGGACAACTCGACGCGCTGGCCTGCGTCACGGGCAAGCCGATCTCGCAGGGGGGGGTTGCCGGGCGACGTGAGGCAACGGGGCGTGGAGTCTTCTATGCGCTGCGCGAGGCGTGCAGCAACGCTGACGACATGCGGGAACTGGGACTGGCGCCGGGGCTTGCCGGCAAGCGAGTGGTCGTTCAGGGGCTGGGCAATGTCGGTTACCACAGCGCGAAGTTCTGTCGTGAGGAGGGTGAGGCGATCATTATCGCCATTGCCGAGCGGGAGGGGGCGATCCTCAATCCGGCAGGCCTCAACGAGGAAGAGGTCTTGCAGCATCGGCGGGCGACGGGCTCGATCCTCAACTTTCCGGGTGCGACCAACATCCCGGATTCGCGAGATGCGCTCGAACTGGAGTGCGATATTCTGATTCCGGCGGCGCTCGAAAACCAGATCACCGGGGATAATGCCTCGCGCATTCGTGCACGAATCATCGGTGAGGGGGCAAACGGCCCGACGACACCGGAGGCGGAGGCGATCCTCGTCGGGAGAGGGGTCCTGATCGTTCCCGACATCTATGCCAATGCCGGCGGCGTGACGGTCTCCTACTTCGAGTGGCTGAAGAATCTCGCTCACGTGCGCATTGGGAGGATGGGTAAGAGGTACGAGGCGGCGCAGGAACGACGCATCGTCCAGGTGATCGAGACGGTCACGGGCAAGCGGCTCTCCGAGAGTGAATGGGCCATGCTTTCCAAGGGGCCGGATGAGCTCGACTACGTCAAATCCGGTCTGGAGGAGACGATGGTTCTTGCCTATCATCAGTTGCGCGAGACGTGGAAGAGCCGCAAGGATATCCCTGACCTGCGTACTGCCGCCTTTCTGATCGCGCTCGAAAAGGTTGCACGGGATTACATGGAGCTCGGGATCTTCCCGTAAGCCTTCAGTTTTGCAACGAACGGGAGTGGCGGGGTCGACGGCCCTGCCACTCCCGATGATCGTCCCGGCAATCAGAGACTCAATTCGCCGGGGCAGCCGACCCTCTCCCTGCTGATCAACGGTCAGAACTCGATCACCTCTTCCGGAATCAATTGAGATATGCGACGACGGGCAGCCCGTCCGGCTCAGCGGGCGAGATCCCGGAGGAAGCTGATGCTCGAACTGACGGCACGGTCATAGTCAGCGGCGCTGATCAATCCCGAGCCGAGATCATTGATGAATTTAAGATCAGCGTCGCTGAAGCTCATATCGCTCTCGCGCTTCTCGGCGGAGACGGCAAGGGGTGTGCGGTCGATGGTCAGAACGAACTCAGCGGTGAGGTGGCCCTCGTAACCGATCTCAGCGAGAGCGGCGAGGATTTGCGGCCAGTCGAAGCTTCCCTGCCCGGCGGGGCGACGATTGTTGTCAGCAACGTGGAAATCGACCAGTCGGGAGCCGACATTGCGGATGGCCTCGAGGGGATTGACCTCTTCGATGTTGATGTGGAAGGCATCAAGGACGACGCCAAGGTTGTGGCCGACCTCCTCGGCAAGCAGGAGAGCCTGATCGTGGCGGTTGATGAAGTAGGTCTCAAAGCGGTTGAGAGGTTCGATGCCGGGGGTGATGCCAAGATTGCCGGCATACTGTGCAATCTCGGTGAGCCCCTCGACCGCCCAGCGCCATTCGTCGGCGATGGAGGCGAGAGGCCTGGTCTTGCCGACGGTCGAGGGGACGATGCAGAACATCCGGCCGTCGAGGGTGTGGGTCATGTCGAGACAGCCCTTGATGTAGGCCACGGTAGAGGCGCGAATGGAACTGTCGGGATGGATCAGGTCGCGCCCCTCGGACATGATCGTCACGCCACCCTGGCAGACAAGGCCATATTGATCGAGTAAGCGGCGAACCTCGTCGAGATCATAGCGTTCGGGCTCGCCGCTGATCTCAATTCCATCGTAGCCGAAGCGATGGAGGCGTTCGAGGGTCGTGGCGACCGGCTCAGGCCTCATCCAGTTGTGCATCGAGTGCTTCATCATAACCTCCCGTTTATAACCTCCCGTTTGATTGGAAATGCGGACTTATCGTGCCCGATTGCGGGAGACTTTTCCAGATCTGGCGCCAGTTTTCAAGTTAAGGGTTGTCAAATCAAAGCTTATCTTTGTAGAATCAAATAAGCTCACACCATATTTTAACTACTTTCCAGGGGAGAGGTCCGAATGAAGGCCAAAAAATTTGCGTACGTGGGAGAGTCTGTGCTTGGACTGGTTCGATTGTCAGCGATCCTGATGACAATTGGCGCGGTGATCGCCTCAACGGGAAGCAGCGGTGCGAGGGCACAGCAGGAGGGGCGCGAGAAGGGAGAGGCGGAGCGAGTCTGGACGGCGCTGGCACAGCGGGAGCAGGTGGATGGGCGGGAGTTGCCCTACCCGCGCAGTGCGCGACGATTCAGGCTGGAGGCGGCGAGTCTGCGGCAGAGCCTGAATCGTGCCCCGCGTGAGGTGAGTGGGCGGCAATCACTGTCGATGCCGGAGGTGATCCTGCCGCTGGCTGACGGGCGAATGGTCAGATTCAGCCTCGAAGAGTCGCCGATTCTGGAGCCGGAGCTGGCGCGACGCTATCCGGAGATCCGCAGTTACCGCGGAGTGGCCACGGACGGGTCGGGAGCGACGATGCGCGGAGACTGGTCACCACGCGGGTTTCACGCCTCGATTCTCGAGGATGGCCGGATGACGATGATTCAGCCGACGAGCTACGAGGTGGCGGCATCACCCGACTATGTCAGCTTTTTTTACAGCGAATTGCAGAGTGTCAGTGAGGGCCTGATCTGCGACGGGACGCGGGTCGTGCCGGGTGGCGAGTTATCGAGCCTGGTGGCAAGCGGGCAGGCAGCAAAAATCAGCACGGGCGATACGCTGCGGACCTACAAGATTGCGGTAGCGACAACGGTCGAATTCACGACGGCATCAGCTCTTGGCGGGGGGACGGTGGCGGGCGCGACGGCGGCCATCAACACGCTGCTCAATGCGGTCAATCTGATCTATGAGCGGGAGATGGCGGTAAGGTTCACACTGGTGTCCAATAACAACAGCGTGATCTACACGGCAGAACCTGATCCCTTCACCAATGGAAACACCGGCACGATGATCGGCCAGGCGCAATCGACACTCAACAGTCAGATCGGGTCAGCAAATTATGACCTCGGGATGGTGCTTGGGACGGGCGGCGGCGGTTTGGCTTATGTTGGCGTCGTCTGTAGTACTGCATCCAATGGGAGCGGCCCATTTAAAGGTGGCAATGCCAGTCTGGTCTCGAGTTCAGGGCCGGTAACGGCGGCACTGGTGACGGTGTCACACGAGATCGGGCACCAGTTCGGCGCGAACCATACCTTCAACGCCAATCAGGGGGCCTGCTCCGGATCCGGGCGCAGTGCGAGCAGTGCCTGGGAGTCGGGCAGCGGCGTGACGATCATGTCTTATGCAGGTAATTGCAGTGAACCGATCGTCAGGATCCCCGACCTGCGGTTTCACGGAGGTTCGCTGGTGTCAATGCGTACCTATATTTCCTTTATCTCCTGCTCGACCAACACGGCGACCGGGAATGCGATTCCGACGATCAATGGCGGTGTGGATCGCACTATTCCTAAAAATACGCCATTCACGCTGACGGCGACAGCGAGTGACAGTGACTCCGGAGACGTTGCCAACCTGACCTATACGTGGGAACAGTATGATGCCGGGGGTAGCAGCTACATCAGCCCGTCGTACAGTGATACGGGAGATCCGTCATCGACGACAAGGCCGATCTTCAGGCCGATGCAGTTAACGAAGAGTGCGCAACGAATCTTCCCGAGCCTGAACTATATTCTCAACAATGCCAACACTCCGCCAGTGACGGCCAGTCCACCGGCGACAGATCTGACGGTCGGGGTGATCAACGGAATGCGGCCGGCAGAGTACCTGCCACAGGTGGGGCGTTCGCTGAACTTCATGGCGACAGTGCGTGACATGCGGGGCGGGCTGGCGACAGATGAAGTCCTGCTGACGGTGGATAATGGTTCAGGACCGTTCCTGGTGACGAGTCCGAACTCAGCCGGGACGACGTGGGCCGCGGGAACCAGTCAGACAGTGCAGTGGTCGGTGAACAACACCAATGCCTCGCCGGTCAGCTGCGCCAATGTGCGAATTACGCTCTCGACTGATGGCGGCAACACCTTCCCGATAACGCTGGCCGGTTCGACAGCAAACAACGGTACAGCGACGGTGACAGTGCCGAGCTATATCTCGACGACGACGGCACGAATCAGAGTCGAAGCTGTCGGTAATATCTTCTTTGACATCTCGGATAACAATCTGACGATCACACCGTCAGCGGGCAAGCATGCGGTAACGGCGCTGAGTGCGCTCTATGGTTCAACGGGCAGTACGGTGACGATTACGGGCACGGGTTTTACCGGGGTATCAGGCGTCGTCTTCAGCAGCAATGCGAGCGCGACCTTTACGATCAACTCCGACACCCAGATCACGGCAACGGTACCGGCAGGCGCGGCGACGGGATCGATCAGGCTGGTGAAGAGCGGGCAGGCAGACGCCTTCTCACCGATCTTCACGATCTGTTCAGCGGCGATATCGACCCTCTCAGTCGATGATGGGACTTATGAATCGGCTTACGGCGGCATTTCGACCTTTGTCGTGCGGCTGACGCCGGCAAGCTATCCGGCGACACTGACGGGCGTCGCGATCAGGCTGGACGGAGTGGCGGTCGGGACGACTTTTGACGTGCTGGCCGGAGTCAACGCCAACGGTGATACCCTGATCGATGATGCGATGTTGCTGGCAACGACAACAACATTGAGTGCAACATCAATGGCGGTCTACCCGGTAACACCGGTGACGATCAGTTCGGGAGACTTCGTCGTTGGTTATCGCTACGCGCAGCCATCAGGTGCCTTTGCCGCGCTGATCGATACGTCATCAGGTTCCGGGCGCAGCTACTATTTCAACAATGTCACCTATGTACCGATTTCTGAGAACCTTGCGGTGAGAGGGCAGTATGTGGCGGGGACGTGCACGCTCTGCACGCTGAGTGCGTCACAGGGATCGACAAGCTTCCCGGGAGGGGGAGGAACCGGGACGGTCAGCGTCACGGCAGGTAGCAGCTGCGGATGGCAGGCAGCGAGTTACAGCAGTTGGATCACGGTGAGTGCTGGCAGTTCGGGCTCGGGTTCGGGCACGGCAACCCTGACGGCGACAGCGAATGGCACGGGATCAGATCGAACGGGAACGGTCTTCGTTGCCGGACAGTATTTCAATTTCACGCAGGTATCAGGGTGCTCGATTCCGATCGATCAGACGAGCCTGGCGGCAGGAACGGCAGGTAGTGCTTACAGCCAGACGCTGTCATCGACGGGAGCGACAGCACCGGTGAGCTTCACGCTGGGGACGGGGAGCCTGCCGCCGGGACTGACGCTCTCGTCAGGGGGAGTCCTTGCGGGAACACCAACAACGCCCGGAACATATACTTTCAGTGTCGCGGCCAGTGACGCCAACGCTTGTACCGGCAGCCGATCATTGACGGTCGTCATCAGTTGCCCGACGATCACACTTTCATCACTGACAGGCGGTACGGTCAATACGGCCTATTCGCAGACAGTGACAGCAAGCCCGTCGGGAGGCAGTTACAGCTATGCCGTGTCAGCAGGAGCACTGCCGAACGGACTGGCACTCAACACCACGACGGGAGCGATCACGGGAACGCCGACGGCGGCCGGGAGCTTCAGCTTCACGATCACGGCGACCGGCTTCGGGAGCTGCACCGGCAGCCAGGCCTACTCTTTGACGATTGGATGCCCAACGGTGACAGTCAGCCCGGGGACACTGCCCGGAGGAACTTTTGGTACCGCCTACAGCCAGACGATCTCGGCGGCACCGGGCGGCACGACCTACAGCTTTACCGTAAGTTCGGGGACGCTGCCGGGCGGACTGACGCTCAACTCGGCGACGGGAGTGATCAGTGGCACGCCGTCGGCGGGTGGAAGCTTCAGCTTCACGATCACGGCAACCGGCTTTGGCAGTTGCCCAGGCAGCCAGTCCTACACAATAACGATCTCCTGTCCGACGGTGACGCTGTCGCCTTCGAGTCTGCCGGCGGGAGCAGTGGGAACAGCCTACAGTCAGACGGTCAGTGCAAGCCCGTCGGGTGGCTCCTACAGCTTCACCGTGACCTCGGGCTCGCTGCCGGCAGGATTGTCAATCAACGGATCAACGGGAGCAATCACCGGGACGCCAACGGCAATCGGGACATCAAGCTTCACGATCACGGCGACCGGCTTCGGCTCCTGTACAGGCAGCCTCGCCTACACGCTGGTGATCAACTGCGCGACGATCGTCGTGACGCCGGCGACATCGACAACATCGACAGGGATCCCCTATGCGATTGTCGGCTCGCCCTACACGGCAACGATCGGGGCAACGCCGGCTGGTGGATCGTACACCTTCGCCTTAACCTCGGGTTCGCTGCCGGTCGGGTTGAGCTTCGATGGTGCGACGGGAGTGATCTCGGGGACGGCGACGACGCATGGAACCTCGACCTTCACAATTACGGCGACAGGTTTCGGCTCCTGCACCGGCAGCCGCACCTATTCGCTGCTGAGCAATGATGGCACGATCGTTTACCGTGAAGCCAACGTGGCGCCGCGGCCGAATGGTGACACGCAGATAGATGTCAGCGACTGGGTACAAACCGGGCGCTTTGCGGTCAGCCTTGACACGGCGATCCCGGGGAGTGAGTTCCGGCAGGCCGATTCAGCCCCGCTGTCAACTAACGGGGATGGCACGATCAATGTCAGCGACTGGGTACAGGCGGGGCGCTACGCCGTCGGGCTTGATCCGGCAGCGACGGTGGGCGGGCCGCTTCAAGCAGCACCGGCGATGAGTCAGGAGGGTGATCGAGTCTCGCGGCGATCAGGTGGGATGCTGCGGGTCGGTGAGACAGTGATGGAAAGTGGTCGCGTCGGTGTCATGGAGATTCTGCTCGATGCAACCGGTGCGGAGAATGCCATCTCCTTCACGCTGCAATACGATGGCGAGTGGATCGATTTCTTCGATGCCACGACGGCAACCGGAGGAGTATTGCTGGTCAATCAACGTCACGCACGTCAGGGACAAATCGGCGTGGCGATCGCCTTGCGACCAGGAGAGTCATTCAGACAGGGTGAGCATCGGCTGATAACGTTGAGGCTCGCACCGCGCAACGGCGGTGATCTGCCGGTGAGCGTCGAG
>CAIKMY010000272.1 GCA_903828635.1 uncultured Acidobacteriota bacterium | reverse complement strand
TGCCTTGGGAGATATGACGAGCCGGAAATCGATCTGGAAAAAGAGGACCTGGCGGCGAAGGGCAGCCGGCTGGTGCGGGGCGGTTCCTGGGACGACGATCAGTACGACGCGCGCGCGGCCTGTCGCAACTTCATTCACCCGGCCTACCGCCACTACTATGTCGGCTTCCGGGTGGTGGTTGGTTTGTGGCCCCCTTCTCTGTCCCACTGAACACTGTGGGGGCGGCGCGGAGCGACCGCCCCCGTGCTGCGCCGAAGGCGCAGCCAAAATTTTGTAAGATTTGACCCCTCCTCCGGCCTGGGTACGCGGGCCTCCGGCCCGCACTGCCTTGCAGAAAACAAAAAACAGACTGCGGGCCGGAGACCCGCGCACCCGGCAGGAGGCGTGCGTACCCACCTGGAGAGTCAACTTGTCTTGACAGCGCGACGAGTGACGGGTACGTTACCGGCGACAACAGGCGGCAATATCAGGCAGGAGGGGGCAGGGAATGAAGCAGACATTACTGATGATGGTGCTGGCGACGGCGATCTTTGCGGGGCAGGGAGAGCAGCCGCGGGGCTATGGGATTCCGCTGATCGACCTTGCCACGGACAGTTCGCGGCAGGTGGTTGTCGATCGTGAGGCGGGCCAGTATCTGGGCCATCCGACGACGGTGCTTCTCGAAGACGGGCGGACGATGATTATCGTCTATCCGAAGGGGCATGGGCGCGGAGCAATCCTGATGAAGCGCAGCACGGATGGTGGCCGGACGTGGTCAGATCGGCTGCCGACGCCGAAGAGTTGGGAGACCTCGCTTGAAACCCCGACGATACATCGTACCGTCGATGCGCGGGGGAAGAAGCGGCTGATACTCTTTTCCGGACTCTATCCGATACGAATGTCGGTTTCAGAGGATGACGGTCGGATCTGGAGCGAGCTGGAGCCGATTGGCGATTACGGCGGTATCGTCACGATGGGGTTTGTCGAGAAGCTGCGCACGGGACCGGGCCATTACCTTGCGATGTTTCACGATGATGGACGTTTCTTTCGGCGCGACGGCAAGCGGAAGGCGGCGATGACGCTTTACCAGATCCTCTCGACTGATGGAGGGCTGACCTGGTCAGCGCCGCGAGAGATTTTCAGTTCGGAAGAGGTCCATCTTTGTGAGCCGGGAGTGATCCGCTCACCGAACGGGCGACAGATGGCAGTGCTGCTGCGCGAGAATCGCCGTGTCAGAAATTCGCATGTCATTTTCTCGAATGACGAGGGGAAGACCTGGACAGCGCCGCGCGAGCTGCCGGGAGCGTTGACGGGTGATCGACATACCGGCAGGTACTCTCCTGATGGGCGGCTCTTCATTTCGTTTCGCGACATGGCGCACCAGAGTCCGACGAAGGGTGACTGGGTAGCCTGGGTCGGAAGGTACGAGGATATCGTCAGCGGGCGTGAGGGGCAGTATCGCATCCGTCTGATGGATAATCATCCAAACGCATCCGGATGGGATGCCGATTGTGCCTATCCCGGAGTCGAAGTACAACGGGACGGCACGCTCATCACGACAACTTATGGCCACTGGGTTGCTGGTCAGTCACCTTATGTGGTCAGCATCCGGCTCTTGCTGCGGGAGCTGGACAATCTTGCCAAACGGCGTTAAGAGGTCACTCAATGAATCGTCTCTTCTCTTCACTCGTTCTTTTTGTTCTCCTGATGGTCGCCGTGCCGGTACGTGCGCAGGAGAAGCCGTTTATCGTCGAGTACTACTATCAGACACGCTGGGGATATGCGGACGAGTTTCTGGCGCTCTTCAGGAAGAACCACCTGCCGGTGCTGCAGAAGCAGATCGAAACGGGGCGGATTCAGAGCGTCAGGATCGACAAGCCGCGATATCACGCAACCGAGGATGGTCGCTGGGATTTCCGGGTGACGATCGTCTTCAAGAGCGTAGCTGCCGCACATGATTCGGCGGCCGAGCCGGCGATCATCAAGCAGCTCTATCCGGATCAGGAGAAGTTCAAGCGTGAGGAGCAGCGTCGCTTCGAGCTGCTGATCGCCCATTGGGACGTGCCGCTGGTGCCGGTCGAGTAGGGCGCTGCCGCCTCGATTGATATCAGACCAGTCGCTCGAGGATGCCCTGC
>CAIKMY010000271.1 GCA_903828635.1 uncultured Acidobacteriota bacterium | reverse complement strand
TCAATTCTCAATTCTCAATTCTCAATTCTCAATTCTCAATTCTCCATTCTCCATTCTCAATTCTCAATTCTCAATTCTCCATTCTCCATTCATGCATAAATTCCCCTGAGCTGGGTGACATAGGCGACACGATCGATGGCCAGCATGTAGGCCGCGATGCGGTTATTGACCGAGTGAGTCTCGGCGTAGCGCATGACATCGTGGAAGCTGGCGACAAGGACATCCTTCAGACGTTCATTGACCGTCTCCTCCTTCCAGAAATAGCCCATGCGATCCTGTACCCATTCGAAATAGCTGCAGGTTGCCCCGCCGGCGTTGGCAAGGATATCGGGGATGACAAAGACGCCATTTCGTTCAAGAATGGCATCAGCGTTGGCGGTAGTGGGACCATTGGCACCTTCGGCAAGGATGCGGCATCTGACGCGACCGGCATTCTGGCTGGTGATCTGGTTCTCGGTTGCCGCCGGTATGAGGATTTCGCAGTCAAGTTCGAGCAGCTCGTGATTGGATATTGCCTCGCCCCCGGGATAGCCTTCGAGCGTCTGCCGGGCGGCTAGGTAGGCGAGGAGATCCGGGATATTGAGGCCTCGCGAGTTATGGATGCCTCCGTGAATATCGGAGATGGCGACAACGGGGTAGCCCTGTTCGTGCATCAGCAGGGCGGCGTTACCACCGACATTGCCGGAACCCTGAATGGCGACACGGGACTGCGATATCTTCAGACCGAGCTTCTCGACGGCCTCATTGATGACAAAGAGGAGGCCGCGCCCGGTCGCCTCGCGGCGACCTCGGGATCCCGAAAGGGCAACCGGTTTGCCGGTGACGATGGCCGTTACGGTGTGGCGAGCGTGCATTGAGTAGGTGTCCATGATCCAGGCCATTGTCTGCTCATCGGTGTTGAGATCGGGTGCCGGAACATCGCGCTCAGGGCCGATGACATCGATCAGTTCCGCAGTGTATCGACGTGTCAGCCGCTCAAGCTCCGATCGTGACATGTTGGTCGGATTACAGATGATCCCGCCCTTGGCACCGCCAAAAGGGATGTTGAGCACCGCGCATTTCCACGTCATCCAGGCCGCCAGTGCGCGTAACTCGTCAAGCGTCACATCCGGTGCGTAACGAATACCTCCCTTTGCCGGGCCGCGAGCAAAGTTGTGTTGAACCCGGTATCCGGTGAAGACCTCGATCTGGCCGTCATCCATGAAGACTGGAATGTAGACGGTGAATTCACGGTTGGGAACGCGCAAAACCTTGTAAAGATCAGGATTGAGATGCAACAGCTTCGCGGCGTGATCGAATCGCGACATCATCGATTCAAAGGGATTTTCACCGCTAATGCTTCTGATATCATCAACGTATGCCTGCACTAAAATATCCTCCTCTATACCCGCTCCATGCCCGGCGAGCATGTGTCTTTTTTATTCAGGGCTCGCCACCATCTCGTAAAAAACTGAATCGAATGCCTGATCTCAGGCGGAGAGCGTCTCGTTGAGTGAGCCGGTGCGGTAACCGCGCAGATCGAGGGTGACGTAGGAGAAGCCGAGTGACTGGAAGGCGTCAGCCATCTGTTTCGTCATCTCCATGGTCAGCGCCCGGGGCATCTCCTCCGGCGCGATTTCGATACGTGCGATCTCTCCGTGGTGGCGGACCCGCATTTGTTGAAAGCCGAGCTTGCGCAGAATTGCCTCGCCACGCTCAATGCGTGAAAGCTTCTCGATCGTCACCGGCATCCCGTATGGGATTCGCGAGGAGAGGCAGGCCGAGGCCGGACGGTCCCAGACCGGCAGCCCGGCCTGTCGCGAGAGCAGGCGAATCTCTTCCTTGGTCAGCCCGGCTTCGAGCAGCGGGCTGCGCACCGACAGTTCACTCGCCGCTTTTCTGCCTGGCCGGTAGTCGCCCGCGTCATCAGCGTTGTTCCCGTCACAGACCCAGGCATAACCGCGCTCCTTTGCCAGCTCACCCAGCTTTGAAAAGAGTTCATGCTTGCAGAAATAGCAGCGATTGACCGGGTTGGCCTGGTAGTTCAGGTCATTGATCTCTTCAGTAACGATAAATTCGTGAGGGATTGAGAATTTGTTAACAACGACCAGCGCATCCTGGCGCTGAAAATCGGGATAGCTTGGACTCTCGCCGGTTACCGCCAGTGTGCGGACTCCGGGCTCGCTGGCGGCCGCCCAGGCAAGATAGGCACTGTCCACTCCGCCGGAATAGGCGACGATCACCGAGCCCATTTCACGCAGCAATCCGCGCAGTGCCTGCTCTTTCCTGACGATTGTTTCGCCTGCTTCCGGGATCGATCCGGAGATTGCCTCAGCCGGCACCGCTCTCCCGTTGCCGACAGCTTCCTGTGCTGAGTCAGTCATCGAGTCCATAGTTTTTCAATTCTCCAGTTATGCGTAATTCTCACTGATGAGTTCTCTTACCAGGCAAAGTATCCGTCGATACCGATCGGGAGGTGATAGACTCGCTCGGTGCTGACGACAACCATGCCGCCGTGATCATCGAAGGCAAGCCCGACGAGCGACGAACCGGCGACGACCACCTCCGCCTGACGACCATCCGGGGTGATGCGCACGATACCACGGTGACCGCGCAGTGAGGCGGCGACGTAAAGATTGCCCGAGCGGTCGAAGGCCAGACCCTGCGGCCTTCCCAATCCGGTGTAAAATCGCGAGACGCGACCCATCGAATCAATCCGCATGACGCTCTCGCTCGACGAGACGGTTGGTCCGGTGACGTAGAGGTCGCCATCAGGTCCAAAGGCGAGATGATAGGCCGAAACGCTGGGCTCCAGCGAAGCGAAGGGACGTGACTCGCCAATCTCATTGACTCTGATGATCGAGCCGGTCCGGTCACCAACGTAGATCTCACCGCGCTGATTGACGGCAACCCCGGTGGCCACGCCAAGATCAGTGGCGATCGTCTCGACCTCTCTGAAAGGCGAGACACGGTAAAGGGTGCCCTCGTTGCGGCTGGTCACCAGCAGGTCTCCCTGGCGGTTGAAGGCAAGGCCCGTCGGATTGACGATCTCCGAGTTGAATGGCGTCACCGTATCATCAGGCGCAATTTTGTAGATCGAGACCGCGACTCTTTGTCCGCGAGACCCGGAGAGGGTGACGTAGATGCTGCCATTGTCACGGTCGATCGCCGGGTTGGCAACGGGATGGAGGTTGTCGGCCAGCTTGCGACCGATGATGAACGGAGCGGAGATGGTTCCACCGGCATCGACAAGGCGCAACCCTTTGCTGTCGATTCGCGCCGGATATTCGGGGATCGCGGCAATTACCCGTGTGGGTGAGGCTCCGACCAGGCGCCCCTGCCGCTCGCCAAAAAAGACGCGACAACTGGCGCTCCCTGCCGTCTCGTACCCCTCACAGGTGATGATCACCTCGCCGCCCTCCACGCCGGAGGCCGGTACCGTCTGTTCGATGACTCGTCGCTTTAATTCTCCCATCGATTTGATTCTCTTTGATTCTCTCTGACTCTCTCTGTTTGTTGCTGACTCCATCGGGAGTCGATCCGTTCCCGGCAGATATGATACGCGAGCGCGCGCGATGGGACAATAAGGAGCAGGGATCCTGACTTTCCGGCTCACATCTTCCCGCTCCCGGCTCGTCATTGTTCCTGATCTATTGATATATTATTCTCTGATACGTTGATGGGAACAGCCGGCATCGGAACACGCAATGTTCTGACAAGTCTCTGATTCGTAACGATTAAAGCGGTCCGTGTTCCAATGTTGTGTATCAATGTTGTGTATTTCGATACGGTCCTGGTGAAAGAGGTCTTGATGGAATCACAATCGGAAGAGCAAGCCCGTCCGCTGGTCGGGGTGATCATGGGTAGTAAATCAGACTGGGAGACGATGCGGCATGCGGCGGAGACGCTGGCGCGATTCGGGGTGGAGCATGAGTGTCGAATCGTCTCGGCGCACCGCACGCCAGCCTTGCTGACTGATTACGCGACGAGTGCCGAGGGGCGCGGGCTGGAGGTGATCATTGCCGGGGCGGGTGGGGCGGCCCACCTGCCGGGGATGGTCGCCGCGCAGACGCTTGTTCCGGTGCTCGGTGTACCGGTGGAGAGCCAGGCTTTGCGCGGGCAGGACTCACTCCTTTCGATCGTTCAGATGCCCGGGGGAATTCCGGTTGGCACACTGGCAATCGGGCGTGCAGGGGCAATCAACGCCGCTCTGCTCGCGGTAGCCATCATCGCCAATAGTCGGCCCTCGCTGAGGGAATCACTGCGCCGCTTCCGCGAGGAGCAGACGGGAAATGTCCTCAGTGAGTCGCTTCCATTAACCTGATCTCATTGCCTGATCTCATCACTTTGATATGAAAAAGAGTAAAAATAAAGGTCGAAATGAGAGAGGTCCGATCCTGCCGGGGGCGACGATCGGGGTGCTTGGGAGCGGTCAGCTCGGGCGGATGTTTGCGATCGCCGCGAGGCGCATGGGCTACCGGGTACATACGTTGTCGCCGGAGACGGACACCCCGACAGGGCAGGTGGCCGATGTCGAAATTCGGGCGCAATATGACGACCTCGATGCGGTTCGCCGTTTTGCTTCGGGGGTCGATGTCGTCACCTTCGAGTTCGAGAATGTCCTCTCAGCCACGGCTGAGGCGGCGGCGGAGCATGTCCCGGTTCGTCCGGGCGGTGAGGTGCTGCACATTACGCAGAACCGTCTGCGCGAGAAGGGGTTTCTGGCGGCGCATGGCTTTCCGGTAACGCCATTTCGGGCGGTTCGCAGCAGGGATGATCTTGATGCCGCCCTTGCGGAAATCGGGTGTCCGGCAATCCTCAAAACGGCCGGCTTCGGTTACGACGGCAAAGGGCAGACCCGCGTCTCGACGTCCGGGGAGGCCCTGGCTGCCTTTGAGGCCGCCGGCGGGCAGGAGATGATTCTCGAGGCCTTTGTCGATTTTGCCTGTGAGCTTTCGGTTGTTGCCGCTCGCGGTTTCAACGGGGAGTTTGCTCACTGGGGGGTGATCGAGAATCAGCACCGACACCATATCCTCGATCTCTCAATCTCACCAGCGAGGATTCCGCCGGCGCTGGCCCGTGACGCCGTCGAGATCGCGCGCGCAGTGCTTGTTGAACTCGATGTCATCGGCGTTCTCTGCGTCGAGTTCTTCCTCACCCGGGATGGCGAACTGCTGATCAACGAACTTGCGCCACGTCCGCACAACTCCGGTCACTTCACTTTCGACGCCTGCATTACCAGCCAGTTTGAGCAGCAGTTGCGAGCCGTTTGCGGCCTGCCTCTCGGTTCGACCGACCTGCTGCGCCCCGCTGCCATGGCCAATCTGCTCGGCGATCTCTGGCAGTCGGGTGAGCCCGACTGGGAGGCGGCCTGCGCCATACCCGCCGTCAAGATTCATCTCTATGGCAAGCTTGAAGCCCGCCCGGGGCGCAAGATGGGCCACCTCACGGCTCTCGGTGACTCGGTTGCCAATGCCATCGATCTGGTGTGCCGGGCACGAGACTCTCTCCGCAGGCCTTCCCGGTAATATCTCCTGCTGCCTTCGCCAGCGCTGTTGCTTTGCAAAACGGTTGCCCACTGATTATCATTCTCCACTTGATTTGGAGTCGGAAACAGGGGTGGAAATAAAAGCAATTACCACCAATACCGACCATGCACGGTGACTGGGAGAGAGAAGGGGAGGGTTATGTCAGAACAGTTTGATGTGACGATAATCGGTGCCGGGCCGGGCGGATACGTCGCCGCCATTCGTGCCGCGCAGATAGGCCTGAAGACGGCGATAATCGAGCGTGATAAAAACCTGGGTGGCACTTGTCTGCTGCGTGGCTGCATCCCGACCAAGGAGCTGCTGCACTCGGCGCATGTCTTCGATCTGGTCTCGGATCCGGCAGAGTTTGGCGTCAGTGTCGAGGGGTTCAGGCTCCATTTTGACAAGGTAATGTCGCGCAAGAACAAGGTGGTCAACAAACTGGCCAAGGGCGTCGAGTTCCTGATGAAGAAGAACAAGATTACCGTCTTCAAGGGAACAGGGCGTCTCGAGGGCAGCGGCCGGGTGACTGTCACCGATGCTTCCGGCCAGAAGACGGATGTGCCGACGAAGAACGTGATCATTGCCACAGGCTCGGCCCCGCGACTGCTTCCCGGGGTAGAGATCAGGTCGCCGCGCGTGGTCACCAGTGACCAGTTGCTCGATTTTGATCACGTGCCAAAATCGATGGTCGTCCTTGGAGCCGGCGCCGTTGGCGTCGAGTTTGCCTCGGTCTTCAAGCGTTTCGGGTCGGAGGTGACGATCATCGAGTTGTTGCCGCGCCTCGTCCCGATCGAGGACGAAGAGACCTCGGCCGAGTTACAGAAGTCATTCCGTCGCCGCAAAATCGATGTCATGACCAACACCCGCTTCGAATCGGTGGTTGTCAATGAGAACGATGTTGAGATTACCTATACCGGTGCCGACGGCAAGGCGGGAACGATCCGCGCTGAGACGCTGCTGATTGCCATCGGGCGCCGCCCGGTGACCGACGGGCTTGGTCTTGAGAATACGAAGGTTGAGAGTGACCGTGGCTACATCAGGGTCGATGAGTTCATGCGCACCGCCGAGCCCAATGTCTACGCCGTCGGCGATGTCGTCCCCACACCCTGGCTCGCCCACGTCGCCTCCAAGGAGGGCTGCCTCGCCGCCGAGCATATCGCCGGCCGTCACCCCCGTCCAATCAACTACAATCTTGTTCCCAACTGCACCTACTGCGAGCCGGAGATTGGCAGCGTTGGCCTGTCTGAGGCGAAGGCGCGCGAGAAGGGCTACGATGTCAAGGTCGGCAAATTCCCCTTCTCGGCGCTCGGCAAGGCGATGATTCTTGGCGAGACCGAGGGTTTCGTCAAGGTCGTCAGCGATGCAAAGTATGACGAAATCCTCGGGGTGCATATCATGGGGCCGCACGCTACCGATTTGCTTGCCGAGGCCTGTGTTGCCCTCGGGCTTGAAGCGACGACCGAGGAGCTTGGTCATATTATGCACGCCCACCCGACCCTCTCCGAGGCGGTCATGGAGGCGGCGGAAGCGGTGCACGGTCTGGCGACCAGCATCTAAACAGAAGCAGCCGACACAGAAGCAGCCGACATCGGATCACGCAGCATAGTCCCTGATTCGAGACGATTCCGGCAGGCTGTGTTCCAATGTTGCTTCTTCCGATCTGGCAATGATCGATAGCAGAGATCCATATAACAGAGATTCATCGAGGAGAGATTCATGGCTACAGATGTGCTGATGCCCCAGATGGGCGAATCGATTGCCGAGGGCACGATTGTCAAATGGCTGAAGAAGGTCGGGGATACGGTCGAGCGTGACGAGCCATTGCTTGAGATCTCGACTGACAAGGTTGATGCCGAAATTCCGTCGCCGGGTGCCGGTGTTCTCACCGAGATTCTGGCGAAGGAGGGTGAGACGGTTCACGTCAATTCGGTGATTGCCCGCCTTGCTGAGGCGGGGGCCGCACCGGCACCGGCACCGGTTGCCGAGGCACCGAAGGCCGCACCGGTTGCCGCTCCGGCCGCACCGGCTCCGGCTGCGACCGTACCGGCACCACCGGCTGCCCCGGCACCGCCGCCACCACCGGCCGTTGTCGTCGAGGCAGAGGCGAAAGAGGTGCGCTCCTCACCGCTCGTCCGCAACATTGCCCGCGAGCATGGCGTCAATCTCGCGGAGGTTTCGGGCACCGGGCTCGGCGGGCGCGTCACCAAGGAGGACATTCTCCATTTCATCGGGCAGCGCAAGGCCCCGGCCGCCGCGCCCGCACCGGTCCCGGTCGCTCCGGCACCGGCTCCTGTGGCTCCGATCCCCGTCGCTCCGGCACCGGCTCCCGTCGCTCCGGCAATTCCCGCAGTTCCGGCCTACACCGCCGGTGAGCGCGTGACCGTCGAGCCAATGACGACGATGCGGCGGCGAATTGCCGAGAACATGCTGACCAGTCGTCG
The DNA here is from genome assembly GCA_903828635.1 of uncultured Acidobacteriota bacterium. Lineage (GTDB taxonomy): Bacteria > Acidobacteriota > Blastocatellia > RBC074 > RBC074 > CAIOZW01. The sequence continues at coordinate 5,065 of CAIKMY010000271.1, read as the reverse complement.
GACATCGGCCCACGTCACTACCTTCTTCGAGGTTGATTTCACCAACATCGCGCGGCTGCGCGATCGCGTCAAGAAGGGGTTCGAGGAGCGTAATGGCTCGAAGCTGACCTTCATGCCCTTCATCATCAAGGCGGTCGTTGACGCGCTCAAGACCTTCCCGATAATCAATGCCTCGTCAGATGGCGAGAATATTGTTTACAAGCAGGATATCAACGTCGGGATGGCGGTAGCGCTCGACTGGGGACTGATCGTGCCGGTGATCAAGCAGGCTGATTCCTTGAGTCTGACAGGGCTGGCGCGGGCCTCGCAGGATCTGGCGATCCGTGCACGCGCGAAGCAGCTCAAGCCGGATGAGATTGCCGGCGGGACCTTCACGATCACCAACTTCGGACTCTACGGCGGTCTGGCGGCCTCGCCGATCATCAATCAGCCGCAGTTGGCGATTCTCGGTGTTGGTGGGGTTCACAAGCGGCCGTGGGTGGTTGAGACCGCCGATGGTGAGGCGATTGCGATCCGCCATATCAGCGTGCTGAGCCTCTCGTTCGATCACCGGATCATCGACGGGGCGGTTGCTGATCAGTTTATGGCCCACATCAGGAAGACGATCGAGACAACCGACTTCACCGGGCTGGTCTGATGACCGCTGCGGAGCGGGACTTTAGCATGGTACTGAAGGGCTGTGGCTGAAGGGGTGTGGCTGAAGGGGTGTGGCTGAAGGGCTGTGGCTGAGTGGATGCGTCAATGCGAGGTGCAAACTCCGGGGCTGATGCCATACGCGGTGGCGCACGCGCTGCAACAGGATCTGGTTGAGCGGCGCAAGCGCGACGAGATCCCGGACACTCTCCTGTTGCTGGAGCATCCGCACGTCATTACCCTTGGGCGAGCCGCAGAGCGCGCCAACATTCTTGCCGATGACCGGACGATGGCGGGGCTCGGAGTCGAGTTGCACGAAACGGGCCGTGGAGGTGATGTTACCTACCATGGCCCGGGGCAGCTGGTCGGCTATCCGATTCTTAAGCTCTCACCCGATCGCTGTGATATCCGCCGCTACGTGCGGGATCTGCAGGAGGTGCTGATACGCACGGCCGCCGATTACGGGCTGACGGCGACGGGGCATGACGAGAGCAACCCGAATGTCGGTGTCTGGGTTGGGGGAGAGAAGCTGGCGGCGATCGGCATCCGCATCTCGCGCTGGGTAACGATGCATGGTTTCGCATTTAACATCACGACCGATCTCGACTACTTCCGGCTGATCGTTCCCTGTGGGATTCGCGACCACGGTGTGACCTCGCTCGAATGGCTGCTCGGGCGGAGGCTGGCGGTTGCCGAGGTCGCGGATCGCGTCATTCGCCATTTTGGCGATGTCTTCCAGCGAGAGATGCTCTGTACCACGCCGGTCCCATCATCGGGGTCGGCAATTGATGAAGAGTCCGCGTTACCGAATCGACAACCCCTATGAAAAAGTTCCACCTTTCACTCACCAAACAGATCTTCATTGGTCTCGCTCTGGGGATCGTCGTTGGCGGCTGTATCCACTACTTCCTCGACGATCATCCGCACGCCAAGGAGCAGACGATTCAGTGGGTGCGGGTACTGAGCCGCGTCTTCCTCAGCCTGATCAAGATGATCATCGCCCCACTGCTCTTTGCGACGCTGGTGGTCGGCATTGCCGGGGCGGGGACGATTCGTGAGGTCGGCCGGATCGGCCTCAAGGCGCTGATCTATTTTGAGATCGTTACGACGCTGGCGCTCTTCATCGGGCTGGGCGCGGTCAATCTGACCAGGCCGGGGATCGGGGTCAATCTGCCCTCGGAGCAGAGTGTCGAGGCGAAGGAGATTGCTGCGCGCGCCTCAAAGATGACGCCGCAGGATCATATAGTCACCATCTTTCCGACCAGTCTCTTCAAATCGCTGGCCGAGAATGATGTGCTGCAGATCGTTGTCTTCAGCCTGATCTTTGCAGTGGCGCTGGCGGCGGTTGGTGAGAAGGGGCGCCCGGTTCTTGCCTTCTGCGAATCGCTCTCCGAGGTGATGTTCAGATTCACCAACAATATCATGCATTTCGCGCCGTGGGGCGTTGGCGCGGCAATGGCGGTGACCGTTGGCAGCAAGGGTCTCGGGGTGTTGAGGAACCTTGCGATGATGATTCTGACGCTCTATGGCGCGCTGATTGTCTTCATCGTCGTTGTGCTCGGGGCTGTTGCCTTGCTGATCCGCCTGCCTTTGAAGCGCTTTATCCGGCTCGTCAAGGAGCCGGCACTGCTGGCCTTCACGACCACCTCCAGCGAGTCGGCCTTTCCGATGGCAATGGAGAACATGGAGCGGCTCGGTGTGCCGCGCCGCATCGTCAGCTTCGTACTGCCGATGGGCTACAGTTTCAACCTTGACGGGTCGACGCTCTACCTCTCGCTGGCGGCCATTTTCGTTGCGCAGGCCTCGAATATCCATCTCTCGCTCGGGCAGCAACTGCTGATTCTGCTGACGCTGATGCTCTCGACCAAGGGGATTGCCGCGGTGCCGCGCGCCTCGCTGGTCGTCCTTGCCGGGACGCTTGCCCAGTTTGGTTTGCCACTGGAGGGCATCGCCGTCATCCTTGGTGTTGATGAACTGATGGACATGGCGCGAACCTCGACCAATGTCATCGGCAATTGCCTCGCCACCGCCGTCGTTGCCCGCTGGGAGGGCGAGTTCAACGATGCCGGCAACGAAGATGTCGCCGCCGTCGATCCGGCATTGCGTCCGGGCCACTGACAGGAGCCGTAACTTTATGACAACAAACAGACTGCCAAAGCCGGAATGGCTCAAGATTCGCCTCAATATGGGCGACGATTTTCTCGAAGTGCGACGGATGGTCGAGGATCTGACACTTCATACTGTTTGCCAGGAGGCGCGCTGTCCGAACATCTACGAATGTTGGACCAATCGAACTGCGACCTTCATGATCGCCGGCGATGTCTGCACGCGCCGCTGCGGCTTCTGCGCCGTCAGCAAGGGCGAGCCGAAGCCGCTCGATCCGCGCGAGCCGATGAATGTCGCCAGTGCCGTCAGCAAACTCAATCTGCAGCACGCGGTGATCACCGGCGTCAATCGTGACGACCATGGCGATGGCGGTGCCGCCCACTGGGCCGAGACGATTCGTGCCGTTCGCGAGGTCAACCCCCACTGCAAGGTTGAGGTGCTGATCCCCGATTTTGAGGGTAATGACGAGGCGCTCGACATTGTTCTCGACGCCCGGCCCGATGTTCTCAACCACAATACCGAGACGGTGCCGCGACTCTATCATCGGGTTCGCCCGCATGCCCGCTATGCCGAATGGACACTGCGTCTGCTGGGGCGGGCGGCACTGCGGCGCGATCAGGAGCAGCGCGGTATGCTGACCAAGTCGGGCATCATGGTCGGCCTTGGCGAGACCACCGAGGAGATCATCCAGACCATGCGCGACCTGCGCGAGGCCGATGTCGATATCCTCACCGTCGGGCAGTACCTTCAGCCGGCGGCGCGCCGCCTCCCCGTCGAGCGTTACTACACTCCCGAAGAATTTGCTGAGTTCAAACGACTTGGCCTCGAAATGGGCTTTCGTTACGTCGAGTCCGGGCCGCTCGTCCGCTCAAGTTATCATGCCCACGAGCACAAGCCCGAGAATGCGCCGCGACCGACTCTCATTCAGATCGAGAGACCCGGCCAGGCCGCCTGACCTGCCAGGCCGCCTGGCCACCCAGGTTGTTGTTGCCGGATGAGAGTCGGCCGCAGAGTTCGTTTTTCACCCATTTCATCATTCATCTGTCATTTCTGTCATTAAGGAGATATCAGTATGTACAAACTCGTTCTGGTGCGACACGGCGAGAGCGACTGGAATCGCGAGAACCGCTTCACCGGCTGGACGGATGTCGACCTCTCGGAGCAGGGGCTGAGGGAGGCCCGCGCCGCCGGGGAGGTCCTCCGCGCCGAGGGCTTCACTTTCGATGTCGCCTTCACTTCGGTACTCAGGCGGGCCATTCGCACCCTCTGGATGATCCTCGACCAGCTCGACCTGATGTGGATCCCGGTTCATCATTCGTGGCGTCTCAACGAGCGCCATTACGGTGCGCTCCAGGGGCTCAACAAGGCCGAGACCGCTGCTCAGATCGGTGATGATCAGGACAAAGACTGGCGCCGCAGCTACGATACGCCGCCGCCCCCGCTCGATCCGCAGGATGAGCGCTTCCCCGGCCGCGACCCGCGTTACGCCTCACTGACAGCCGAGGAGTTGCCGCTGACCGAGTGTCTCAAGGATACCGTCGCACGTATGCTCCCCTTCTGGCACGAGCAGATTGCTCCGGCTGTCAGGGCCGGCCAAAGGGTAATTGTTGCCGCGCACGGCAACAGCCTGCGCGCCCTCGTCAAATACCTCGATAACATTGCTGACGACGAGATCGTCGGTCTCAACATTCCGACCGGCATCCCCCTCGTCTATGAACTTGACGAAAATCTCAAACCGATCCGTCACTACTACCTCGGCGATCAGGAGGCGATTGCTCGCGCCACCCAGGCTGTCGCCGATCAGGGCAAGGCAAAATAACCGTCGCGCATCCGCGCCGGGCTGAATCGGAACACGCAACATTGGGACACGCCGGGGCAGAATCGTCACGAACCGCAGACGTGCTCCAATGTTGGCTGTTTATATTCAAATCGGCTGTTTTTATTCAGGAGGTTCCTTTATGACTCGGAAAGCTCTTCTGCTGCTTTTTCTGTTACTGAGCATTGCCATCCCGGCGGTCGTCGTTGCTACCGAGCACTGGCCGCAGTTCCGTGGACCCGGTGCAACCGGTGTGGTCGAGGATCCCTCCCTGCCCGATACCTGGAGTGCTACCCAAAATGTCGCCTGGAAGACGCCTGTCCCCGGCATGGGCTGGTCATCGCCCATCGTCTGGGGCGATCGCATCTTCCTCACTACTGTCATCAAACAGGGTGAGACCGAGGCCCCGAAGAAGGGGCTCTACTTCGGCGGCGAGCGGTTTAACCTTTCAAAGGATGAGCATCGCTGGGTTGTCTATGCCATCGATTTCAAGACCGGCAAGGTCATCTG
>CAIKMY010000270.1 GCA_903828635.1 uncultured Acidobacteriota bacterium | reverse complement strand
TGCCTGACGACACAGGAGGATCAATGTCAGCAAAGAGATGCATGCTCCCCGCAGCGATCATTCGACCTCGCGGCAGGCGTGGTAGAGATCGCCCCAGCCGTCGCGGTCGCGAATCACCGTTTCGAGGTACTCGCGCCAGACGAGCGGGTCACGCTCGGGGTCGCGGATGACCGCGCCGGTGAGGGCTGCGGCAAGGTCCCCCGAGCGCAGCCGGCCATCGCCGAAATGGGCCGCGAGTGAGATCCCGCTGTTGATGACCGAGATCGCCTCAGCCGGGCTGAGGCTGCCGCTCGGGCTCTTCAGGCGACTCCTGCCATCATCGGTGTGCCCGGTGCGCAACTCGCGGAAGATGGTCACGACACGCCGGATCTCATCAACCACCGGCGATTCGACCGGTAATTCGAGTGCACGGCCGAGTGACTCGACCCGGCGATGAACGATCTCGACCTCCTCGTCAATCGTCGACGGAACCGGAAGGATGACCGTATTGAAGCGGCGACGCAGGGCCGCCGAGAGTTCGTTGACCCCCCGATCGCGGCTGTTGGCGGTGGCGATCAGGTTGAATCCCCTCACCGCTTCGATTGCTATCCCGAGTTCCGGCACCGGAAAAGATTTTTCAGAAAGAATGGTGATCAGTGAATCCTCAACATCTGACGGGATCCGCGTCAACTCCTCGACGCGCACCAGACTCCCCGACTCCATTGCCCGCATCACCGGCCCCGGCACCAGTGCTTCCCGCGAAGGTCCGCGCGAAAGAAGCAGCGCATAGTTCCAGCCATAGCGCAGTGCCTCCTCAGTCGTGCCGGCGGTTCCCTGCACCAGCAGGGTTGAGTCCCCCGAAATCGCTGCGCAGAGATGCTCGGCAACCCAGGTCTTGGCCGTTCCCGGCAGTCCAAGCAGCAGCAATGCGCGATCGGTGGCCAGCGTGGCGATGGCCACCTCGATGAGCCGTCGTCGGCCGATATATTTTGGCGAAATAATGGTGCCGTCGGCAAGGGTGCCGCCAAGCAGGTAGACGGCAACGGCGCGTGGCGAGAGTCGCCAGCCGTGAGGGCGCGGCTCGCGATCCTCACGCACGAGCGCGGCGAGCTCGGCGGCATACTGCTGCTCCGGGCGTTCCCGCAAAATCTGATTCATCCCTCAAATCTCCCCGATCATCGCGGCACGAAACCGCAGATCCTCCAAAAATTCAGCCAGCGCCGGCGCCAATGGCGAAGCGCTGAGCGATGCCTCATTCAGCAGCTGACCTGCCTGCCCCGCAAGTCTCACATCAAGTCGGGAGGCTGCCAGTCGCAACAGCTCCTGCCAGTCCCAGAGAGCACGCGCAACTCGCTGCTCAAATTCACGGGCAATCAGCGGCAGCAGCAGCCTGCCGATACGCCGCCCCCACGGTGGTTTGGCAACTGCGAGGAAGCCATAGGCCTGATGCTCGGCCGAGAGCCCGGTTTCGCGGCGCAGGATTCTGACCAGCCATGGCTCCTGACGATCAGCAGGAAGCGCGGCGAAGAGATCGATGGCCCCGGCTCCGGGATCATCTATCCGCTCGCTGAGAAGCGCCTCGATCCATTCAACCGCCGTGAAACGAATCGCCGCTTCACTCCATGCCGGCAGCAGCAGATCGCGATGCTCAGATTGCGCGGCGGCCCGCACCAGTCTCTCCGGCGTGACATTCCAGCGACGGCACCAGTGTCCCGGCTCGATGGCGACCATCAGCTGATGGAACCACCACTGGCGGTCATTGAGACCGGCACTGATGGCGCTCGATGACGGGCTTCGCCGAGTCCGTGATCGGCGCATCTCCTCGTCAAAGGTCTGCGGCAGGCTGATCCCGATCACCTGCCGGCGGCCCCTCTCAGTGTGCCATTCAACCAGCCGCTCGGCCAGTCTGATCAGCAGCGACTCACGCAGCGATGCCGTGTGTGCTCTCGGGTTCCTGCGTGTGGCGGCCGCGTCGGGCAGCCAGCTCCATTGCTCGTTGTGAAGTGCCAGCCAGCGGCCACGCTCACCGGCAATTACACGAACCTGCTCGCGCAAGGGCGGCTGGCGCTCGCCCAAATCGAGCAGATCCGGAAGGTACCACGCCGGCAGAGCCTGACCTCCGGCGGCGAACAGCGAAAGCCATTCCGGCAGAAAACGCGCGTATCTTCCTGCCGATCTGCCGGCAATCAAGGCAAATCTCGCGGCCACTGGTGGCGAGCAAACCGGACGCCGCTCGACAAGAGCGCCCGTGGCTTCCCTGCCCGCGACGACCATCGGCCCGTTGAGCTGGCGTGATGCCGTCTGACCTGCCGCCAGCCGGCAGATCGAGAGCAGCGCAACGCGACGCAGAAAGGCTCGTGCCGGGTCGGGATCATCCGCCGCCATCAGCAGAGGGAAGTCTCCCGGGTCATTGGCTGAATCGGGGCAGGCAACACTGGAACACTGCACGCTGGAATCGCCGTGAATCGGGGACATGTTCCAATGTTGCCTGTTCCGATGTCGGCTGTTTCTGTTCAGCTCTTCAGGGTAATCCCGGCGAACTCCCGGGTGAGGAGTATCCGCCGCCGCTGCCGCAGACGCCATCGTGCCAATCATCGCCCGTGCGACCATTTGCTGCCAGATGCTCATCGTACCGGTATCCATTCACTGCGACCATCATTGTCATCGCCGGAGTTGCGGATGACCACGGTTACCGGCCGGAGGCGATGCCCATCCCACTCGCCAAAGAGGTCGACGGCTCTTCCTCCGGTAACTGACAGCAACCTCCAGGCCATCTCTTGAGAGAGCAGCAGCGGCAGCATCTCTCCGCCATCACCGGCATCGACAACCGCCCACTCCTCACCAGCGCGCGCGAGACCGACGCCTGTCAGTCTCATCGGGAATATCTCCAGCCAGGGATTGACACCAAGCGCGGAGGCAAACTGATCGAGCGCTTCGGCAATTGACGCTCCCTCGGGCAGAGCAGGAACCACGGTACTTCTCGGCTGCCGCTCGATCAGCGCGGCCCTTAGTTCAAGGGCACTGGGAAAGAAGCTGAGACTGGCCACAAACTGCTCACCGGCCGCCAGTGGAGCCTGCTCGCTGAAGGTCTCGACCGCATAATCGAGAAGCAGAGCCATGCGCTGCGTCACCTTGCCCCAAAGCCACACCCGTCTGACCTTTAGTCGATCCTCGACCGTGAACAACTGACCAAGTGTCAGCCACTTGTCTCTGATCGGCGTCACTGCTGCCAGATCCTCGCGTCGCTGTGGCCAGCCAATCGTCGCCCGCAGATCAAATTGAAGCCCCGGCGGCAGTTCGGCAAGTCGCCGCCAGGCTTCAATCACGAGGAAGAGCCATCCGATCTTCTCGAGCATCAACCCGGGCCAGTCCGCTGAAGATCCCGGAATCAGCGACATTCGGCGCACCATCCGCGCCAGTCCCGGGGCCTGTGCATCGATCAGCCTCGCCGCCATCCGCTCCATTCCAACATCAGCGGGATCGCCAATCTGTCCGCTATCTCTGATCTCGCGTGCCCCCCCGCCGGCGGCGGTCAGACGTCCAATCCCTCCGCGCGCCAGATCCACAAGCCATCTTTCGAGCTCATCCAGCCCGGCTGTCACACGTTCGTCACGGGCCGCTGCCCGCCGCGCACGCGCACGCGCACGATGCCCGGTGACGTCTGCCACACGCCGCGCCGAACTGCGCCGTCCCCGGCCAAGCCGCTCGTCGACCCAGGGTGGTGCCGCACACCTGAAGAATTCTCCGGCAGATTCCCCAGCCTGCCTCTCCAGCAACAACAGCAGCCCGAGCACGTGCTTGCACGGTCGCTTCCTGCTCGGACAGTCACAGTGAAAGTCCGTCAGGCCTTCTCCCTCCCAGCCGGCACAGACACGGTAAACCGGCCTGCCGTCCCGCAGATATTCACCCCATGCCACTGCAGTGAGAGCTCCGGCTTCCGTCCCCGCTTGTTTATCGACAGAACCTGTCTCGCCGTAACCTGCGACCCAGCAGCCGGGCACCGCCAGCCTGCCTGCTGCGACTCGCGAAGACTCGTCCGGCGCCATCCCGAGGATCGCTTCCCGTTTCATCAACATACACCACGAACCATCAATCACTTACCATCAAGCACTTACCATCAAGCACTTACCATCAATCAATAGCCAGCCGATCCGTCACGATCCAGGACTCCGGGAAACGGATTGCCACCTGAAGATTTTCTCTCCATCTCCTGCCGATCACCAGCATCAAAATCATCGATGGCCTTGAGAAACTCACCTGCCGTGGCGTAACGGTCGATGGCGAATCGTGACACCGCCCTCATCAGAATCTCGGAAAGCTCCGGAGAGACATCTTTGCGCACCTCGTGCAACGGCGGTGGCACAACGTCGAAGGAGAGACTCACTCCTTCGCCCGGCATTCTCCTCTCCCGACGCTCAAAGGGGTGAAGCCCGGTCAGCAGCTCATAAATCGTCACTCCGAGGCTGTAAATATCTGTCCGAGCGTCAGCCACCCCTCCCCGCAAGCGCTCCGGGGCCATGTACTCGATCGTCCCCGGCTCAAAGCCAACGCGGCTGAAACTCCAGCTGGTCGGCAGGCTGACCAACCCGTAATCGATCAGTCGCAGCCGTCCGTTATTTTCAATGATCATATTGGACGGCTTGATGTCGCGATGGACGAGCCCCTTGAGCCGCGTGTCGGATTCATCGGCGTGGTTGAGCAGGTGCATATAATCGAGCGCCTTCAATGCCTGACGGCAAATGTAAAGAACCTGCTCCGCTTCCGGCAGACCATGCCGCTGCAGGAGGTCACGGAGGTTTTGACCGGCGATATGCTCGGTCACCAGCCAGAGTGCCTCGTCCTGCGTCAGCAATCCGAGCACCCTCAACAGTCCGGGATGCATCAACTGCATGTGGCTGTAGGCCGCACGCCGAATCCGCGACTTCAGCTGCGCCCGCGTCGAGAGCGAGTATGGTGCCAGCGGAATGTGCCTGATCACCACTCTTGTGCCGTGATCGAGGTGTTTGGCGAGACATACCGGCCCGAGAACGCCCGGTGATATCTCGGCGACGATCTGGTAATTGTCGATGGTTTTGCCAATGATGCTCATTGTCATTAAAGCAGCGGTCGCAGGACGCGCCAGACATTTTCAACAAGGATCTTTTCGCCCTCGGCATTGGGGTGAATGCCGTCGGCCTGATTCTTCTCAGGATGCCCGCCGATGCCATCGAGAAGGAAGGGGATCAGCGGAATGGTGTATTGACGGGCAAGATCCGGATAGACCCGGCGAAACTCGCGGGTATAGTCGGGTCCAAGATTGGGAGGGGCCTCCATGCCCGCGAGAATGACGGTTGCGCCACGTGACCTGGCCATCTCGATCATGGAGGCGAGATTCTTTTTCATTTCGACGACCGGCTGGCCACGCAGCCCGTCGTTGCCACCAAGTGCGAGGACGACAAACCTGACCGGCCCCTCGAGCGACCATTCGAGACGTCGCAGCCCTCCCGCAGTCGTGTCACCGGAGACTCCGGCATTGACTACGCGGTAGCGGTAGCCGGACTCATCAAGGCGCCGCTGGAGGAGCACGGTGTAGGATTCTTCGAGAGGCAGGCCGTAGCCGGCCGTCAGACTGTCGCCAAAAGCGAGAACGATGGGTCTTGTGTCCTCGATGGTCGCCTCTTTGCTGGTTGTCTCTTTGGTCGCCGTGGCAGACGACGAGGAAGCAGGTGCCGGCCCGGCGCCACCCGGAGCCGTCGCCTGACGACACCCGGACATCAGGATCAGGAGGAGAGAGAATGGCAACGCGCAGCGGACAAAACCGCAAGGCTGATTGATTGATTTGAATTCAGTTCGACGAAGAGGCATATTTCTGATCTGTTCTTCCATAGAGCGCGTCGGCAACCGAAGCGCAACAATTTCATCACGACTGACGCGACCGGTAGCATCGCGCAGGGGATATCATGATTCAATTGTCGAAAGTTTCCAAGGTGGTGGCCAGTGGCAGCGAGCAACTGACGATCCTGCACGAACTTGACCTCGACATTCCGAGCGGGCAGTTTGTCTCGGTGATCGGGCCGTCGGGCAGTGGCAAATCGACGCTGCTCGGGCTGATTGCCGGGCTTGACGCACCGAGTTCAGGCAGCATCCTGCTCAACGGACGCGACATCACGCGAATGAGCGAAGACGAACTGGCCGAACTGCGTGGCGGCCTTGTCGGGTTCATCTTCCAGTCGTTCCACCTCATCCCCTCACTAACGGCCTTTGAGAACATCCTCATCCCGATGGAGATCGCCGGGGTGGCGGGGGCCGGCCGCCGTGCCCGGTCTCTGCTTGACGAGGTCGGGCTGCATGACCGCGGACACCATTACCCCTCACAACTCTCCGGTGGTGAGCAGCAGCGGGTGGCGATTGCGCGGGCCTTTGCCAACGATCCACAAATTCTGCTTGCCGACGAACCGACCGGCAACCTCGACTCGCGCAACGGAGGACATATCTTTGAGCTGCTGCTCAACCTCAATCGTGAACGGGGAGCAACGCTGGTACTGGTGACTCATGACCAGCAGCTTGCTGATCTTGCCGACCGGCGTATCGGTCTGCGCGATGGTCGCGTCGTCGAGGATCATTACCGTCAGGCGACACGGTGAAGAGGAGCATCGCCATGAAATTTTCGCTGATTCTTGCCTTTCGCGAGATGCGCGCCTCCTGGAGACGCCTGGTCTTCTTCTTTATATGCATTGCCATCGGAGTCGGCGCAATTATCAGCCTGCGCTCACTGGTCCAGAACCTCAAGGCATCGATCAATGGCGAGGCACGCACTCTGCTGACGGCCGATGTCCAGGTCTCATCCACCGGCAACTGGTCACCGGTCACACGAGCGATCATCGATCGCGTCGCCGTTGCTCCGCTGGCCACCGATCGCACCGAAGTTCTGGAAACAGCGACGATGATGCGCCCGACCGATCAGCCGGAGGCGCAGCCGCGCATGGTTGAACTGAAGGCCGTCCAGGCGCAGTTCCCGTTCTATGGGCGGATGGAGCTGGCCGACGGTGTGGAATACTCCCACGAATTGCTGCGCCGGCGTGGCATCCTCGTCAGGCAGGGCACGCTGGCAACCTTCAACCTCAGAGTTGGCGACCGTGTGCGAATCGGCACCATCGACTTCACCATCCGCGGCGTGATCGAGAAGGAACCGGGGAATACGCTCAACGCCTTCAGCCTCGGGCCGCGCGTACTGATCGATTATGAAGACGCCGCCGCCGCCGGCCTGCTCGGCTTTGGCAGCCGCACCCGCTTCCGCATTCTCTTCAGAACGCCGGAAGGGCGGATGGAGTCGCTGCTCTCCCGCCTTGAGCAGGAGCTGAAATCTCAGCCGAACATCAATGTCCGGTCGTTCAGGTATTCCCAGGACCGACTGAGTGAATCGCTGACCCAGGTCGAGGACTACCTCAGCCTGATCGGGCTGGTGATCCTCGTCCTCGGAGGGATCGGCATCTGGAGCGTGACCCGGGTCTTTGTCCGGCAGAAGATGCGTACGATTGCCGTGCTCAAATGCCTTGGTGGAACCAACCGGCGGGTACTTGGTGCCTACATGATGCAGGTGCTGGCGCTCGGCGCCATCGGGAGCCTCCTCGGTGTCGGCCTCGCGCAGCTTATCTCGATCATTCTGCCGCGCTACCTTGGGGACCTGCCCTTCAACGTGCGCTTCGGGCTGACGTGGCAGGCCGTGGCACAGGGACTCGGCATCGGGATGCTGATCGCGCTGCTCTTCTCGCTGCTGCCGCTGCTCGAAATTCGGCGTATCAAGCCGATACTCGTCCTGCGCAGCCTTGAAGAATCAGGTCGGCGACGATTCGATCCCGAGCGGGCGCTGGTCGGTCTGCTGGTTGCGGCCGGCCTCCTCGGGCTGGCCTCGTGGCAGTCCGGATCGCTGAAGATCGGCGCCATCTTCCTCGTCGGCATGGCGGCCATGACCGGAGTTCTCAGCTTCGCGGCGACAATACTGATGAGGGCGCTGCGCGGACTGCGGACCATCCCGTCATTCACGGTTCGCCAGGGAATCAACAGCCTCTACCGCCCCGGCAACCAGACGCGCATCGTGCTGCTCGCCGTCGGCCTCGGGGTCTTTCTCGGAGTCGCTGTTCGCAGCCTTCAGCTCAACCTTCGGTCGGAATTTGCCCTTGATCTCGGCAGCCTCGCCGCGGACCTTTACCTGATTGATATTCAGCGAGACCAGACGCCGGGGGTTACCGAGATCGTTTCGCGGCAGACGGGCAGCTCGCCGGCAATCATTCCGACGGTGCGCATGCGCATTGCCGAGATCAACGGAGTCGCCGTCAATGCCGAGCAGCCGCGTGCCGGTGAAAACCGCGGCCTGCTCAGTCGCGAATATGTCGTCACCTATCGTTCGGAGCTCGACGCCAACGAATCGATCGTCGCCGGCTCCTTCTGGAACTCAGCGCCCGGTGGCGAACCTGAAATCTCCATCGAGGAGCTGCTGCAGCGTGAACTCGGGCTCAACCTCGGCGATCGGGTGACCTTCGACATCCTCGGCCGGCGGATTGCCGCCCGCATCACCAGCATCCGTCACGTCGACTGGCGCAACGCCCGCACCGGCTTCCTCGTCGTCTTCCGGCCCGGACCGCTCGACAACGCACCAACGATGTACATCAGCGCCTTCAAGGGACCGGTCGCCAGTGCCGACCGCGCGAGGCTGCAGCGAGAAATCGTCGATCGCTTTCCCAATGTCTCGACGATCGATGTCCGCGACATTATCGATGTCGCCCGCGGCATCGTCCAAAACATCTCGCTGGCAATCTCCTTCATCGGCGGCTTTGTCTTCCTCAGCGGGCTGCTGATTCTTATCGGTTCGATTGCCATGACCAAGTTTCAGCGGCTCTACGAGGCGGCAATCCTCAAGACGCTCGGGGCCGGCAAGCGGGTGATCGTGCTGACAACCATCATCGAATACGGTATCCTCGGGCTGCTCGCCGGCCTCCTTGGATCGGCGGCATCGATCGCCCTCACCTGGGCGATCAGCGAGAAGGCGTTGCGCATCGCCTGGCACTTCAGTCCCGGCGTCAACCTGCTCGGGATCGCCATTCCGCTGCTGCTCGTTACGATTGTCGGTGTGATCTCGAGCTGGGATGTCATTGTCAGAAAACCGCTTGGAATTCTGCGCAACGAAAACTGAGATTGCCGGGACGGGCGAATCACCAACCGCCCCTGTTCGAAACGGATCAACCTGATGAAATCGAGAGTGACAGATTTGTCAAAAATTCTGAGAATCTTCTGCTGCCTGATGCTGGCCGCGCTGATCTTTCCCGAGATGACGGCGCAGCCCCCGGATGCGGGGCTCTTCCGTGAGATGAGATGGCGCCATATCGGCCCGTTTCGCGCGGGGCGCACTGTTGGCGCTGCCGGCATCCCTGATCAGCCGAATGTCTTCTATATCGGGGTCAACAATGGTGGCGTCTGGAAGACGACCGACGCCGGGCGCACCTGGCGCCCGCTCTTCGACGACCAGCCAACGGGCTCGATCGGGGATCTGGCGATTGCCCCCTCTGATCCGCGCATTATTTATGTCGGCAGTGGCGAGGGGTTGCAGCGTCCGGATCTCTCGACCGGAGACGGGATCTATAAATCGACTGACGGTGGCGAAACCTGGCGCCATCTCGGACTGCGCAATGCGCAGCAGATCGGGTCGATCGCCATCGACCCGCAAGATCCCAATCGCGTCTTCGTCGCCGCGCTCGGCCATCCATACGGTCCGAACGAGGAGCGTGGCGTCTACCGCACCCTCGATGGCGGCGAGACGTGGCAGCGGGTTCTTTACCTCGACGAGAATACCGGCGCCATCCAGGTCGCCCTCGATCCAACCGACGCACGGACGATCTATGCCGATCTCTGGGCAGGCCGGCAGGGCCCCTGGGAGAATGGTGCGTGGCAGGGAGCGAAGAGCGGACTCTTCAAATCGACCGATGGCGGCAACACGTGGCGGCAGCTTGGAGGCGGACTGCCAACCTTTGCCGAGGGGCTGGGCAGAATCGGCTTTGATATCTCGCGCAGCCAGCCGCAAACGATCTATGCGACGGTTGATGCCAAACCTGAAGTTGCCGGGATCTACCGCAGCGACAATGGTGGTGAGACCTGGTACCGCCTCAACGGCGAGCCCCGCGTCTGGGGCCGTGGCAGCGACTTTGCTGAAATCCGTGTTCATCCCCGCAACCCCGAGATCGTCTTCGCGGCCAACACCTCTTCCTACAAATCACTCGATGGTGGTCGCACCTTCACCGCCTTCAAGGGAGCCCCCGGCGGCGACGATTATCACCGCATCTGGATCAATCCGCTCAACCCGTCGATCATGCTCTTTGCCACCGACCAGGGTGCGACGATCACGGTCAACGACGGCGAGACCTGGAGCTCGTGGTACAACCAGCCGACTGCCCAGTTCTACCACGTCAGCACCGACAATCACTTTCCCTACCGGGTCTATGGCGGCCAGCAGGAGAGTGGCTCGGCGGCGGTCGCCAGTCGCGGAGACTATGGCGCGATCACCGCTCGCGACTGGCGGACCGTCGGGGTCGAAGAATACGGATATGTCGCCCCCGATCCGCTCAACCCGGATATTACTTATGGCGGCAAGATCACCCGCTACGACTGGAAGACCGGTCAGGTAGCCAACATTGCCCCTGAACCGATCCGCAGCGGTCGTTACCGTTTTCTCAGAACCGCGCCGGTTCTCTTCTCGCCGCTCGATCCGCGACTCCTCTATTTCGCCGGCAATGTGCTCTTCAAAACAGTCAATGGCGGGCAGAGCTGGGAGGTGATCAGCCCTGATCTCTCCCGTGATAAATGGGAGGTGCCGGACAATATCGGCATCTATCGCACGCCGGAGATGGCGACGATGGCGCGCCGCGGGGTAATCTACACCGTCGCCCCCTCTTTTCATGATGTCGGGATGATCTGGGCGGGAACCGATGACGGGTTGATACACCTGACGCGGGACGGTGGCCGAACCTGGAAAAACATCACCCCACCGCAACTCAGATCGTGGGCCAAAGTCTCACTGATCGAGGCTTCGCATTTCAATCGTGAGACGGCCTATGCGGCAGTCAACACCTTCCGGCTCGACGATCTGCGCCCGCACATCTATCGCACTCGTGATGGCGGTCGCACCTGGAGCGAGATCGTTGGTGGCATCCCCGAGGGTGGCATCGTCAATGC
>CAIKMY010000269.1 GCA_903828635.1 uncultured Acidobacteriota bacterium | reverse complement strand
TGGCGCGGGCAACGCTGAGGGTTGAGAATGCGCCGCCGATCGCCGCGCCGGTTGAGCCGATAAACAACCGTGGTGATGCGGCGCGCGTCGAGCTGGGCTATCAGCTCTTCTTCGATCCGATTCTTTCCGGGGATCGGCGCAGTTCCTGTGCGACATGTCATCATCCTGACCACGGGATGGCCGATGGTCTGAGTCGTGCCATGGGCGTTGGCGGGCGAGTGCTTCAGCGCAACACGCCGAGTGTCTTCAATGCCGCCTTCAGCCCCATCCTTTTCTGGGATGGTCGAGCCGGATCGCTTGAGGAGCAGGCGCTGGTGCCAATTCTTGCCGAGGATGAGATGAATATGCGCGATCTTGGCGAGCTGGTGCGCCGGTTGCGCGCGGTGCCACGTTATCGCGAGCTCTTTGCCGCGGCTTTTGGCTACAATTCACCCGCGGATGGGCGCGAGATCACCGTTGCCAACATGGCACGGGCCCTCGCCGCCTTTGAGCGCAAGCTGAACATCCTTGACACCGCCTATGATCGCTTCGTTGCCGGTGATGATGCCCGACTGACGACCTCGCAGTTGCGTGGTCTGGTGATCTTTTTTGGTCGCGGGCAGTGCGCCGTCTGCCACATCCCGCCACACTTCCACGACGGGGTACTGGCCTCAACCGGCGTTCCCGTCTCGCTGGACAAAGGGGCGCCGCTCGATACCGATCCCGGGCTTGCCAGTGTTGTTCGTCGCCGCGATGCCTTTGGCCAGTTCAAGACTCCGGGGCTGCGTAACGTCTCGCGAACCGCTCCCTACATGCACAACGGCCTCTTCGCCAGCCTTGAGGATGTCGTCGAATTTTACAATGACGGCGGGGGGCGTGGTCGCGGCATAGATGTCGTCAGCCAGGATTCGCGCGTCGAGAAGCTCAACCTGAGCGAGACGGAGAGGCGCGATCTCACCGCCTTTCTCCGATCACTCGACAGCCTCGAACCAGCCCCGGTCGTTCCGGCATCGGTGCCCAGCCGACTGCCACTTGCCGGGCAGCGCCGACAATGACCCGCTGCCGGTGGGTTCGACTAACGTCAGCCACGGTGGTAAGATCCTTGCCGAATGTTCGATCTGATTGTCACCAGGGAGATGCGCGGCAGTGGAGGAATTTGCCAGTGAAAAAGAGATCTTCTTCTCTCACCTGCGACATGCGGGATTGAAGCGAACCACTCAGCGCGAGTTGATCCTTCTCACGTTTCTCCGCACCGAGGGGCATCTCAGTGCTGAAGACCTCTGTCGTCTGGTGAAGACCGAGGATCCGGGAGTCGGCTTCACCACCGTCTATCTCACGCTCAGACTGCTCAGTGAATGCGGGCTGGCGCGCGAGGAGCGGCTCGGTGATGGTATCAGGCGCTATGAACATCACTACGATCACGAACATCACGATCATCTCATCTGTACCTCCTGCGGCGAACTGATAGAATTTTTCAGCGAGACGATCGAAAAGAAGCAGGATGAGATCGCGGCGCAGCACGGTTTTCATCCAACCCATCACAGTCTGCGAATCTTCGGGATATGCGCTGATTGTCGCGCGAAGATCCCCGCTGCCGGCAGGCGCAGATGACCAGGCGACCAGACGTCAAAACGATGGGGTATTGGCGATGGAGGCAATGGAGAGGAGAGATGATCCTTGTTCCGCTTCTCTCCCTCTCGCTGTTTGCTGTCGGTTGTCGTCGTGAGGAGCCGGCACGGTCAGCGGATGAAGCGGAGATGCTCGCGTCCAGCATCGAGCCGCTCATGCCCGTAGCGGTTCGTCAGGCCTTTTCACGGAGCTGTGCCGCATGTCACGGCCCCGATGGTTGGGGCATCATTGGTATCGCGCCGGACCTGCGCAAGGCTCCAGCGCGTGGAGCGGATCAATGGGAGATATTCCTGCGTCAGACAACAATTTCACATCCGGCCGACTCGCCTCCGCCTGTCTGGCTGACGACAGACGAGAGCCGGTCGATGGCGGCATGGCTGGTGACGATCGGCGGCTCGCCCTGACACCTTCGCTGCCACAGATTACGTCTGTCGACTCACTCTCTTCGCTGCGCCGGCTGTCGTGTTACCGGCTGTCGTGTTACCGGCTGTTTTACTATTGGTTGTCTCATTATTGCCGGATTGCCGGCAAGGTGCTGCGCGGCTACCTTGGCGGCCAGCCTCCCGGTGAGGAGCGACCGCGAAAGATCTGTTGCTGAGTTGCTGAAATGCTCGACAGGCTGAAGGATCACTAATTCATGGCTCACCGAATTGACAAGTTGCCCGCCAGTTTGAATGGCATCGACCTTGAGCGGCTGATCGAGCAGATCACCGGGGCAATCCTTGCACAACTGCCGCAGACCGGAGTTGAGTCCGATGCCCACGCCGATACCGGCGACACCTGGTGCAGCCCGCATCATCTTGCCTGTGCGCTCAACGCCGGCGCAGCCCGCCTCGCGCTGCCGTGGGGGCAGGCTGCCGCTTCTGGTGCCGCCGGGATTGCTGCCTATATCGACCATACGCTGTTGCGGCCGGATGCGACGCGCGGCGAGATCGAGCAGCTTTGCGATGAGGCTCGCAGTTTCGGCTTTGCCTCGGTCTGCGTCAATCCCGCCTGGGTGCGTGACTGTGCCTTTCGCCTCAACGGATCGCCGGTCAGAGTCTGCACCGTCGTTGGTTTTCCGCTGGGGGCCACCCTCCCCGATGTCAAGGCTTATGAGACGCGTCGCGCCATCTTTGATGGTGCGACCGAGATCGATATGGTCATTAATGTTGGCGCACTGAAGTCAGGCGACGAGCAGACCGTCAGCCGTGACATCGCCGCCGTCGTTGAAGCGGCTCACGAGGCCTGCGCCATTGTCAAGGTGATCATCGAGACGGCGCTGCTGACCGATGATGATAAGGTTCGCGCCTGCCTCATTGCTCGTGAGGCCGGCGCCGATTTCGTCAAGACCTCGACCGGCTTCAGCAAGGGAGGGGCCACTGTCGCCGATATCGAATTGATGCGCCAGACCGTTGGCGCTCAACTCGGAGTCAAGGCCGCCGGCGGTGTCAGGGATCTTGCCGCCGCCCGTGAAATGATCGCTGCCGGGGCTACCCGTATTGGCGCCAGTGCCGGCGTCCTCATTGTGCGCGAAGCCCGCGGCGAGTCGGTCTCTTCCAGCGCCAGCTCTCGTTACTAAAAATATAAACACCTGACAGATAAACAGTCGACATATAGAACAGCCAGCTGCTGATATTCAGGCAGAGATCTGACGATCAGTCATTCCCGGACTTCCCGCGTGAGCCGTCCCGTGTCAGTTCCCGCAGCAGCCACGCCCTGGCAAATCCCCATTCCCGCTTCATCGTGCTGAGTGAGACATCGACCACCTCCGCCGTCTCCGTTTCGGTCAATCCAAGGAAATAGCGTAATTCGACGATAGCCGCCGGTCGCGGATGGATCTCCTTGAGCCGTGTCAGCGCCTCGTCGAGTGTCAGCAGCTCCTCGGGGCTGAGTTCCCGCCTGCTCGTCAGGTCGTTGAGTGTCAGGTGGTTCTGCTCGGCACTGCGCTTGAGTGCCGCCTTCCGGCGCGCATGATCGATCAGAATCCGCCGCATCTGCACCGCTGCAATCCCGAAGAAGTGGCGACGATTGACAATCTCCATCGGCTCGCCATTGAAGATTCGCAGGTAGGCCTCATGCACCAGCGCTGTTGGTTGCAGCGTATGATTCGATCTCTCATTCCGCAGGTGCTGTCTTGCCATCTGATGCAGTTCGTCGTAGATCAGGGCGATCAGCACCTCGCGAGATGATTCGTCACCGCTCTGCGCCGCCTGCAACAATTGTGTGACAGAGAGATCAGTCTTCACTTCAGCCTCGAATTGTTCCTGAATGCCGTTACTCGTCAATACCCTGTCTTTGCCAACATACCCAAGGCAGGAAAATTAGCATGTGTTTGACCCTTTTTACCACACAAATACGCATGTAAAATTGACATTCATTTATATAACGCTCATCAGAATCGAGAGTCAGGGGGAGCAGACGTCAGCAGCTATGGCTCTGGAGAAGCGGGCAACACGTCTTGGGGAACTATATTTTGAGATTGCGGACCATGAGCCGTGCGAGTGGCCGCGGCTTCTCGATTTATCCTGCGGCAAGGAGCCTGAGCTGCGCGCTGAGCTTGAGGACCTGCTGCGCATCAGTCTCAGTACAGGCGATTTCATCGAGACTCCGGCGATCAGCGAGGGCTGGTAGGTGGCGCTCTGTGATGGGACTGCCGGCCGCCGCATTGGCAATTATGAGGTAATCGATCAGATTGGTCAGGGTGGTATGGGCGCGGTCTATCTTGCGCGGCGTGCCGATGACGAGTTTGACAGTTTGGTGGCGATCAAAATGGTCTGGCCGGGGTTTGACCGGTCGGTGGTCATTGAGAGATTCAGGCAGGAGCGGCAGATTCTTGCGCAGCTCAATCATCCGAATATTGCGAGGTTGCTGGATGGGGGGGCGACCGAGGATGGCTGGCCCTACCTGGTGATGGAGTACATCGATGGCGAGCCGATTACCCGCTACTGCAACCGGCATCGACTGACGATTGCCGAGCGGCTGCGGCTCTTTGCGCAGGTCTGTGAAGCCGTCTCATTTGCTCACAGCCAGTCGGTGGTCCACCGTGATCTGAAGCCGGGAAACATTCTTGTCGAGGGGGCCCCCGCACGTTGTCGTGTCAAGCTGCTCGATTTTGGCATTGCGAGAATCCTCGATCGGAAGATGTATCCCAACACCGCCAGCCTGACGCAGACTGGATTGCTGGCGATGACTCCGGAGTATGCCAGCCCCGAGCAGGTTCGCGGGGAGCCGGTCGGCAAGGCATCTGACATCTACTCGCTTGGTGTGCTGCTCTATGAACTTCTCACCGGTGTCAGCCCGTTACACCATTGGGGGCTCAACTCACAGCCATGGCATGAAGTAATTCATACCATCTGTAATCAGGAGCCATTGCGTCCCAGCCTTGTCTGGAAAAGAAAGGTCGGCAGTGCTTTGCTGCCAACCGTTGCTGTGACAGACTGCCTCAGCCGAAAGAAGCCGGTCTTCGGATCTCCTTTTGCGGGGGATGATATTCCCCGTGAAGCAGGTCCGGAGCCGGCTGAATTCAATCGATTATTTGTCAGCAGGGATGAAGAGACGCCGGAGCGGTTAAGCTGCAGCCTGCGTGGTGACCTTGACAGCATTGTCATGAAGTCGATCCGCAAGGAGCCGGAGAGTCGCTATCATTCAGTCGAGGAGTTGCGCGAGGAGATCGATCTCTATTTTGCAGGCCAACCAGTGCGAGCGCGTCACGGAACCCTCGGATACGGGGCACGCAAATTCACCAGACGTCACAAAGGGTTATTCATCAGTGTGGTGACTCTCATTCTGGCGCTGATCATCGGGTTGATCCTTGCCTTACGACAGGCTGAGTCGGATCGTCAGCAGGCGCGGGAGCTGCGGCGCGTCACCTATCCGGAACGGATGATCCGGGCGCAAGGTTCATTGCGGATTGCTGACATCGAGCAGGTGAAGAGCATTCTTGCAGGGGTGACTGCGGGGGGGAGGTCAGAGATCGAGGATCTCCGCGGCTTCGAATGGTATTATTTGTGGCGCGCCATCAATCGGCACACGGTCGAGTTGAATGATGATTATCCGCCGCTTTGCGCGCTTTTCAATGCCGATGGCAGTCGTTTTCTGACGGTAGTCTGCACGAGTACATCTGCCGGTGCTGATGGTCGGGTGATGTATTCGGGGTGTGCGTTGCGACTGCACGCGACCGATGGCACGCAAATCCTGTCGCAGAGGCTGGAGCGACCACTGCAAAAGATCAGTCATCAGGTCAGCGAAGCACATGGCGATATTGTCGTGTGGCTTGAAGACGCCGCCTCCTCGCGCCATCTGGAGATTACCCCTGACGGTCGTTTGACCGAGAAATGCAGAATTGAGGATGGCACGCGACTGGTTGCCGTTGTTCCCCGATCGACGATGACGGTGAGAGGTGATCCGAGCGGATCGTTGATGATCCACGATTGCGCAAGCCATGGTTTAACTGCAAAGCTGCCATCGATCGGGGAATTGGCAGTCGATGCCATTTTTACCGGGGAGCACCTCCTGGTTGTCCGGGGGCAGAGTGGGACGATTGCTCTGCTTGACTGGCAGGCCGGAAAGATTCTGGCAAGGACGAAGCATGCGGCAGAGACCTCCGCTTATGATGTTGATTCGCAATCCCGCTGGCTGGTGACGATGACCGTCGACGGCATGGTATTCATCAGGGATCTGAAGTCGCTGCGAATGATCACTGAACTGAAAGTCAGCGGAGCGATCCCAAGAGCCTTCAGGGTGATCAATTTACCGTCAGGCTCTGAGGCGCGAGTTCTGGTGGGCCTTGAAAGCGGAGAGGTCGGGTCTTTCTCTCTTCCGGATCTCCGTCCGATTGCCCGGGTTAATGCCCATTCCGACTGGGTTAACATCATCGACCCATCGCCCGACCGTCAGTGGTTGGCCACTGGTGGCAGTGATCATCTGGTCAGTATCAGGGAGATGGCAACCGGTCGGCTGTTGAGTACCCTGCGTGGACATCGGGATGCGGTTATTGGGGCCGGATGGAGCGTTGATACACGGATGCTGGTGACCTTTGGTGAAGGAGGATCGACCCGGCTCTGGAGTCGGGAGGTGCTGGAGGAGGCTGAGAAGATCGAGTGTGGTCAGGGGGATCTCTATGCAGTGGCCTTCTCGTCCGACAGCCAGCGGCTGGTGACTGCCGGTCGTGATGGCACGGCACGAATATGGGATGCGCACGATGGTCGACAGCTTGCCGTTACGGGCGGCCACCTCGGACGTGTTCTCGATGCCGCCTTCTCGCCTGACGGGCGGATGGTTGCCACCTCGGGAGAGGACCAGACGGTACGCCTTCATGATGCCCGAACCGGCAATCTTTACCAGACGATTGACGGGCATGCCCGACAAATCCACGGACTGGCCTTCTCCCCTGACGGGCGTATGATTGCCACGGCCAGCGACGATCATTCGGTTGCGCTCTGGAGTCCGGAGACCGGCCGCGAGATTCGCCGCCTCCACGGGCACGATCGAGAAGTTCTGACCGTCGCCTTCTCGCCTGACAGTCGCCTGCTGGCCACCGGCTCGGCTGACCAGAGCATCATCATTTGGGATGCCGGGACCGGCTGCCCGATTGATCGCCTCGAAGGCCACCGCCACTGGGTCTGGTCGGTTAAGTTTTCACCGGATGGTCGCCGTCTCGCCAGCGGCAGCCGCGACCGAACGGTCATCGTCTGGGACCTCGCCAGCCGCAGCCACCTTCAGACCCTGAAAGGCCACCGCGACGAGATCTTCTCCATTGACTTTCTCAATGACGGTCGGCGTCTCGCTACCGCCAGCAATGACAATACCGTTCGCCTGTGGGATCCAAACAGCGGTGCCGTGACCCTCAGCTTTGATGATCACAGCAGGCAGGTCTGGTCGGTTGCCTTTTCACCAGATGGCCGGATGCTGGCCTCGGCAGGCTGGGATGGAACTGTCAGGCTCTATCGTGCAGACAGTAAACGGTGAGTGAGCCTCATTGTTGACGCTCCTGCTTGAAGTCTGGTAGTATCCCTTCTGTTTTTGAGGGCACATAACTCAGCGGTAGAGTGCTGTCTTCACACGGCAGAAGTCACAGGTTCGAATCCTGTTGTGCCCATTTCGT
>CAIKMY010000268.1 GCA_903828635.1 uncultured Acidobacteriota bacterium | reverse complement strand
CCAGTTCGCCGATGAGGTCGCCTCGGACTCTCCGACGCTCGCCGGAGGTAGCGTTGCCGCCTATGCGGGAGCGCTTGCCGCCGCGCTGGCAGCGATGGTCTGCCGTGTGACCAAAGGCCGAAATGAGACCGTACGTGATGATCAGGCCAACATCTTCGAGCAGTTGCAGCAGTTGAGCGGACGTCTGAGGGCGGCGGTGAGCGAAGAGGCGGAGGGGCGTATCAGCGTTCTTGACGCGATCGCCCTTCCGCGGGAAAGTGAGGCCGAACGTCTGGCCCGGAGTATCGCGATCGAGGAGGCCACACGGAACGCGGTTGCTGTCCCACTGCGAGTGGTGACCAGCGCCGGAGAGGTGCTCGAACTGCTGTTGGAGCTGACCGAACAGGAGGCGACGATCGCTCTGACTGATCTGACTGTCGCCGCCCAGTTGGCGCTCGCCGCTCTGCGCGGGTCAGCCTGCACGGTTCTCAGCCAGTTACTGATGAGCGCCGACGAAGAGTTCAATCGGCAGAGACGGCTTGAGCTTATGAATGGAATGGGGCGAGGACAGGAGATCGTCCACCGGATAGAGAAGCTGTTCTTTACCGCCTATCCGATCTGAAGCACTTCAAAGTAATAGATAATGGGAAGAGGTAATTACGATGAGACCAGCCAGGATAGTGTCATTGTTACTCTCGTTGATTCTGGCCTTGGCCGCGGTGCCGGTCAGTCGGCCAGAGGTAGGTAGTGGTGGTGGAAGGGTGGAGGCGGCATCGCGGCCGCCGGTGAGAGGAAAGAGTGGGATGGTCTCATCGGTCAGTGAGATCGCCTCACGTGTTGGGATCGACGTACTGAAGCGGGGTGGCAACGCCATCGATGCGGCGGTCGCGGTGGGATTGGCGCTGGCGGTGGTCTGGCCTTCAGCGGGCAATCTTGGTGGCGGGGGCTTTATGGTGATCCGGCTTGCCGATGGTCGGACGACCGCGATCGATTATCGTGAGATGGCTCCGGCGGCGGCGCACCGCAATGTCTATCTCGATGCGAATGGGGAGTACATCAAGGAGTCCTCGCAGTATGGTCATCGCGCGGCGGGTGTCCCGGGCACTGTTGCCGGCCTCGCGCTGGCGCTCCAAAAGTATGGTCGGCTCGACTGGGCGACGGTGATAGAGCCGGCCCGCCGACTGGCAGCGGATGGATTCACAGTCTGGTACCAGCTCGAGCGCAGTCTCCGTGGGGCGAGCGGTCAGCTCTCACGTTATCCGGAGACAAAGCGCCTCTTCCTGCGGGACGGCCGGTATTATGAGACAGGGGAGATTTTTCGTCAGCCGGAGCTGGCGCTGGTTCTGGCGCGAATGAAGCGGTTTGGTCCGCGTGAATTCTATGCCGGCCGCACCGCCCGTCTGATCGAAGCCGCAATGAAGCGTGCAGCTGGTGATGGCCCGGTCTGGATGACCGTCGCCGATCTGAAGAACTACCGGGCCGTTGAGCGAACCCCGCTGCGCGGAACATATCGTGGCCACGAGATCATCACCATGCCTCCGCCCTCATCGGGTGGAATTGCGATGATCGAGATGCTCAATATG
>CAIKMY010000267.1 GCA_903828635.1 uncultured Acidobacteriota bacterium | reverse complement strand
GCGGCTTGTGATCAAGCGCGATCGAGACGTGTCGGACGTAGGTGTCGACCGACTCACCCTTGATCGCGTAGACCGAAACGCCATAATACTTGACGAGAGCGGCGGCAACATCGTCCTGGGTGCTGAGCGGATTGGAGGCGATCAGCACGGCATCGGCACCGCCAGCGCTGAGCGCCCGTGCGAGATTGGCCGTCTCGGTAGTCACGTGAGCGCAGGCGACGAGGCGCAGCCCCTGCAGCGGCTTCTCCTCCTCAAAACGCTTCCTGATCATTCTCAGGACCGGCATATCACGCTCGGCCCACTCGATCCTTCGCCTGCCATCTTCAGCCAGCGAAATATCCTTGATATCGCATTTGATTGTTTCCACTGGTTGGTCCCCTTTTGTTATTAGATACCGGCGTCGGCACGCAGCCGCTCAGCCTTGTTGGTCTGCTCCCAGCTGAAGGTCGCTTCGTGGCGTCCGAAGTGACCAAAGGCTGCCGTCTGCTTATAGATCGGGCGGCGCAGATCGAGCGTCTCGATGATGCCCCGCGGAGTAAGGTGGAAGTTGGCGCGGATCAGCTCGGAGAGCTTGTCCTCATCGATCGCCGCAGTGCCAAAGCAGTCAACGTAGACCGAGACCGGCTCGGCAACGCCGATGGCATAGGCGAGCTGCACCTGGCATTTACGCGCCAGCCCTGCAGCCACGACATTCTTGGCAATGTAGCGCGCCATGTAGCAGGCCGAGCGATCGACCTTTGTCGGATCCTTGCCCGAGAAGGCACCGCCGCCGTGCGGAGCGGCTCCACCATAGGTGTCGACGATGATCTTCCGCCCCGTCAGCCCGGTGTCACCCTGTGGGCCCCCGACGACAAAGCGCCCGGTGGGATTGACGTAATATTTGGTATTGGCATCCAGCAGGTGAGCGGGCACCGTCGGCTTGATCACCTGGTCGATGATATCCTCGCGAATCTGCTCGGCGGTCGCCTCCGGGCCATGCTGCGTCGAAATGACCACGGCGTCGACACGAACCGGTGTCGCTCCCTCATACTCGACCGTCACCTGGGACTTGCCATCAGGACGAAGGTAGGTGAGGCTGTTGTCACGACGCACGTTGCTCAACTTCCTGACAAGCTGGTGGGCCAGCTGAATCGGCAGCGGCATGAGCTCCGGCGTCTCGTCACAGGCGTAGCCAAACATCAATCCCTGGTCGCCAGCGCCGCCGGTATCGACCCCCATCGCAATGTCCGGAGACTGGGTGTTGATCGCTGAAATCACGCCACACGTCTCCGAATCGAAGCCGTACTTGGCGCGGGTGTAGCCGATCTCCCTGACTGTCTCACGCGCCAGCCGCGCATAGTCGACGCTCGCCGTTGTTGTGATCTCACCCCCAACGATGATCAGCCCCGTCATGACCATTGTTTCGCAAGCCACTCGACCCGTCGAATCCTGACGCAGCACCTCGTCGAGAATCGCGTCCGATATGTTGTCGCAGATTTTGTCGGGATGGCCTTCAGTGACCGACTCTGAGGTGAACAAAAACTTCCCTGTCTGTCTCACAAACTTCCTCCTCGATGCGGGTTTATCAACCACGATTGTTCTGCTGCACGATTGTTCTGCTGCACGATTGTTCTGCTGCACGATTATCCTGCTGGTTGTCAGGCTCCTCGCTGATATCGCCAGCGGTGAGAGATTCCACTTGTTCAAAGTTGAAAAGGATGTCATCTTCAACCGCTGGTGTCAAGCGTGGCTGTGGGGTCGATTGACAAAGAGTCACTACTACTTTATAGTGCGCTATCGTTTTTGCTTGGCGCAACCAATTGTGGTTTCATTATTGTGGTTTTATTATTAATGTGTTCTCATCTGCCTGCTTAAGGTCTGCCTGCTTAAGGTCTGCCTTAATGTTGGGATGGGCTCATTGGCTGAAATAAAATGCTGAGAATCGAAAAGCTCTTCATACAGGGATTCAAGTCGTTTTGCGACCCGACGGAGGTCGTCTTCGATGAGGAGGGGATCACGGCGGTAGTTGGTCCGAACGGGTGCGGCAAGAGCAACGTTGCGGACGCGATCAGCTGGGTGATTGGTGAGCAGCGGGCGAAGGCGTTGCGAGGCGGGAAGATGGAGGATGTCATCTTCCAGGGCAGCAAAAATCGGCAGCCGTCGGGATTGGCAGAGGTCATGCTGACGATGGTTGTCCGCGAGACCTTTGAGATTCGCAACGACAACCCGACAATCGATAACCGCGAGGCGAATGCCGCATCCACCACCGGCACCCCGGCGGAACCGGTGGTGACACTGCCAGAACCTGCGAGTACAGAACCTGCGAGTACAGAACCTGCGAGCACAGAGGCTGTCAGTACAGAGGGTATTAGTACAGAAGCCGTGAGTGGCGAATCGGGGAGCCAGCCGGCGAAGAAGGCCCGTCGCCAGGCACCGCAGACATTGCAGCGAATCTTCCACGAGGGAGAGCGGGTGACGGTCGGGCGTCGGCTTTACCGCACGGGTGAGAGTGAATACGAGATGAACGGCCGGCAGTGTCGTCTGCGAGATGTGCAGGATCTCTTTGCCGGTACGGGGCTTGGCGGGGCCCATTATGCAATCATCGAGCAGGGGCGGATCGGGCAGGTGTTGTCAGCCAAGCCGCTTGATCGTCGGGCTTTGATCGAGGAGGCGGCCGGGGTTTCGCGGTTCAAGATGCGGCAGCATGCGGCGGAACTGAAGCTTGAGGCCTCGAAGCAGAATCTGGCGCGGGTGACCGACATTCTCTCCGAGATCGAGAAGCAGCAGAACAGCCTCAAGCGGCAGGCAGCGCGTGCGCGGCGTTATCAGCGGCTGCGCAGCGAGATGCGCGATCTGATGCGTGCCGCTTTTGTCGTCGATTATCGCGGGACGAGCAAGGCGATAGCGGCGTGGGAATCGGCGCTGGCAGAGACCACGGGGCGAGAGGCGCACCTCGTCGCTGAGCGACAGCGGCTTGAGGAGGAGCAGGCGATCGCGGTCCAGCAGGCACGGGCAGCGGAGACGGCTCTCGGGGAGGGGCGACAGGAGGCAGCGGCGATCGACATCGAGGTTGAGCGGGCGCGCCAGCAGAAGACGTTCCTGGCCGAGCAGCTTCAGTCATTCGAGTCACGGCGCTCGCAAATGGCGCTTGATCGGGGCTCGATTGCCGACCGCCGCAGCTTTCTCAACCGTGAGGTTGAGAGGCTGAGAGGGGAGTTGCGCGCGGTCGATGACGAGATTAACGCGCAAAACAAGACATTATCGGTGGCCGAGGAGGAGCACCGCCTCCGCAATGCGGCGGATCGTCAGTCTGAAGCAAAGCTGGAAGAGACGC
The DNA here is from genome assembly GCA_903828635.1 of uncultured Acidobacteriota bacterium. Taxonomy (GTDB): domain Bacteria; phylum Acidobacteriota; class Blastocatellia; order RBC074; family RBC074; genus CAIOZW01. The sequence continues at coordinate 352 of CAIKMY010000267.1, read as the reverse complement.
GCAAGGCGGCCTATGAGAGTCTGACGCACCTTGAGCGCTGGCGGCAGCTTCAGCGGCAGTTCACCGAGGCGCTCGACCGGAGCGCCAACCGCCTTAACGGGCTTGGCGTCGAGCACGAGCGGGCAAGAGCACAGGCGGCGGCGGCGGTCGAGAGGCACGAGCAGCTGGAGATGCAGCTGACCGAAACGGAGTTGCGGCACGAGCGGACGGGAACGCTTCTCTCTGATATTGCGACCGAGATCGCGATCCTGCGCAAGAGTCGCGGTGATTTGCAGACACGGCTCAATTCCCTTCACCGCGAGATGACGGCCACTGAGCATCGGCTCAAGTCGTTGCGCGAACTCGACGAGCG
>CAIKMY010000266.1 GCA_903828635.1 uncultured Acidobacteriota bacterium | reverse complement strand
CAGTCGACCGGCCCGATCTATCAGATCAACCAGAACTGGACCCACATCCGGGGCAGCCACACGATCAAGTTTGGTGGCTACTTCGAGCGTGCAGGCCAGAATGACTTCGACCAGATCAACGTCTCCGGCGTTCCCGGTGGCACCAACAACCAGAACGGTCGTTTCGTCTTTACCAACACGACGCCCAATGGTACCGGAGTGGCGATCGGCAACGCGGCGATCGGCCTCTTTGACACTTATGCCGAGTTGGGAACCCGTTCCTTCACTCCATATCGCGGCCACATGTTCGAGTGGTTCGTTCAGGACTCCTGGAAGGCCACTCCGAAGCTGCGCCTCGAGGCGGGTGTGCGCAACAGCATCATCCAGCCCTACTACAGCCTCTGGCGCAATATGGTGGTCTTTGATTCGAAGTACTACAACCCGAACCTCGCGCTTACCCAGGATCCGCGGACGGGTCTGATCACCGCTGGCAGCCTGCAGGCGAGGTTTAACGGCTTGTTGATTCCGGGTGATGGCTGGCCGGCGTCGGCTGGTGGTCGTATTCCGATCGCTTCAAGTGGCGAGTACAACTTCATGTTCCGTGGTGAGACGAAAGAATATTCGACGATCCACTTCGCCAAGAACTTCCAGCCGCGCGTTGGTTTTGCTTATTCGGTTAATGATAAAACGGTCTTCCGCGGTGGTGCGGGGCGATTCCTGACCCGTCTCGGAGTCAGCGACTCGGTCTTCCTTGGAGGCAACCCTCCGCTGCAGCCGTCAGTCTCGGTCAGCTTTGGCAATGTTGATAACCCGGGTGGCGCTTCGGGCGTCAACTTCCCGCTGACGATCACGACCCAGGATCGCAATTTCCGCGCACCTGAGGCGTGGACGTGGAACCTGACCTTCGAGCGTGAGATTGGTTTCAATACCACGGTCGAGGTTGGCTATGTTGGTCGTCGCGGCCTCTTCGGCCAGCGCGAGCGCAACATCAATCAGCTGCCGGTCGGTACGCGGTTTCTGCCGCAGAACGCCGGGATCAACGTCGACGCGCTGCGTCCTTACCGTGGATTTGCGGTCATCCGCTCAACCGGTAACGAAGCCAACTCGATGTACAACGGACTTCAGGTGGGGGTCAATCGGCGATTCTCGCAAGGCCTGAGCTTTGGAATGGCCTACACGCTCTCCAAGGTCAACGATGCCGGGTCGGCCCAACGCGACGTGGTTCCAAACGCCTATGACACCAGCAACCTCTGGGGCCCGGCGACCTATGATCGTCGTCACGTTATGGTGCTCAACGCCATTTATGAGCTGCCGATCTTCAAGGACCGCAGCAAGCTGACTGGCAAGCTCTTTGGTGGCTGGACCATCAGCGCAGTCTCGCAGATGCAGACTGGTACCCCATTCTCGATCGGATCCGGAGATGACTTTGCCGGAGTCGGTACCGGAAGCGGAGCCCAGTTCTGGCGAGTGCTTGGAAACGCAACACTCGACAACAGCGAGAAGAAGTTTGCGACGCTGAGGAGCGACCCGAACTTCTGGTTCCGTCCGGCTGATGCCAATGGCAATGCTCTCTTCGCCCGTCCGGCGGCCGGCACGATCGTCACTGATCGGGTGCGCAGCATTCTCTACGCTCCTGGTTTCCAAAACCATAACTTTGGTCTCTTCAAGGAGTTTACGGTCAAAGAGAGCCATCGGGTGATCTTCCGCTTTGAGGCTTTCAATTGGCCGAACCATCCGAACTGGGGCGGACCTGACACCAACCCGAACAATATCGTCCTCGGTACCGACGGTAAGGTTGATCTTACACGCACCTCTTTTGGAAAGATCACCAGCAAGGGTGGAGACCGTCAACTGCAGTTCTCGCTGCGTTATCAGTTCTAGGCTGAGGTTCAAGTCATAGAACGAACCGGGGACCGGAAGTGTCAAATGCTTCCGGTCCCCGGTTTTTTTGTCAGGATTGACACAATAAGAGTGGTACTTAGCGCCCGACGGTTATTGTTTCCTCCTCCGCATGGTGTCAATCTGACGTGGTGACAATGCGTAAGTCTCTCCTTACTTCCTGCTGCCGAGGGTGATCCGCAGACCTGCGGAGAAAGTGGTGCGGTAAGCCGGATAGCCGATAACCTCCTGATAGTTCTGATTGAGCAGATTCTCGATTCTGGCAAAAAGTGCAAGGTCGGGTTTGAGCCTCCACGATCCGGCGAGATCGGCACGGGTGTAGCCGTCATTGTAGATCGGGCGACGCCGGGTATCGAATCGTGCGAAGGTGACCGGATCGAGATCACGGCGGCGGCCGACGACGAAGGCATCGAGGTTGATATCGAAGCGGTCGCCGAGCCACGAGAGATTAACGGCACCGGTATGGCGGGGTCGCCGCAGCAGTTCGAGGCCGACCTCGGGGTTGGGGGCATTCTTCAATGTCTGATAGTCGATGATATCAGCGGCAGCAACCAGCCTGGTTCGCAGCAGCGTGTAGTTGCCATTGATCTGGAGCCGGCGAACCGGTCGGGCGGAGAAGAGCAGCTCATAACCGGAGGTTCTGGCGCGATCGTTATTGACGTAATGGGTCAGGCGACCATCCGGGAGGCTGATCGGACCGCCAAAGGTGGCCGGGTTGCCGACATAGGCGATCTGGTCACGGAAATAGTTGTCGAAATAGTTGGCTTCGATGCGATATTGGTCATGCCAGAGCATCTGTTCAAGGCCAACATCGAAGCTGCGTGAGCGCTCGGGTCTGAGTGCGGGATTGCCGAGAAAAAAGCGGTTGGGGCTGAAAGCCTCGACGAGCGTCGGGGCCTTGATACCCTCGCCGAAGCTGGCGCGCATCCTTGTTGCTCCGCGGCGGCTGAGCAGGCCGCTCTGGCTGAGCACCCAGGTGAAGGCGACTCGCGGAACGATTCTTGTGCCGTAGCCGACTCCGCCACTGTAGGGTGTCGAGCCCAGTTGCCGCAGGATGTCGGCGATCTCTGTTGGCAGGCTGGCGGTATTGTTCTCGATGCGGAGTCCGGTATTAAAGTAAAACCGTGAGCGATACGAGAACTGATCCTGTACGAAGACTCCGATATTGTTACGTGATGAGGCAACGCGGCTGGCGTTAGTGAAGCCGCTGTCGAAGATCGCGCTCTCCGTCTCGTAATCGATGCCGGTACTGACGAAATGGGCGTTGGGGAAGACAATATCATTCTGGTAGCGCACGCCAAGGCGACGCTGGTAATTCCCGAAGAGATTAACGAAATCGTTGAAGGCAGTTCCCGGATCGGGAGGAGTTCCCGGCCTGCTCAGATCCTGGGCGGCCGGATCAAAGCTCAATTGATGATTGGCGGAGTAGGCATAGGTTACGCTCTGGCGCCAGTAATTGGTGGTCTGATTATCGAAGCGACCGCCAATGGCAAAGCGGCGGCGCTCGATGCGCTCATCCGGATCGGGGAAGAGCCTGGCGGTCGCTCCGGGAACTCCGGCCCCGGAGTTTTCATTGCGCACCGTCAGTCGTCCCTGGGTCTTGACGCTGAACCGATAGCCAAGGTTGGCAGTGGCGATACGGTTCTGGTAATCATCATTGCGATCACGCCCATTGGTGGCAAAGTGAGTGAAGCTGAGCGAATAGTCGAAGAGCCCGCGGAGGGCCGAGAGGCGCGCCATCTGGCGGTTGAAGGCGAAGCTGCCACCTTCGAGGGCAAGGTCGAGTGCCGGCTCGAAGGTTGATCCCCGGTGAGTGAAAATCTGAAGAACGCCACTCATGGCGTCTGATCCATAAATTGCGCTCTGGGCGCCGCGAACCAGCTCAACGCGCGTGAGGTTGTCGGTGGTCAGATCGGCAAAATCGAAGGATCCACCGGCGTCGTTGACCGGAACCCCATCGATCAGCACCTTGGTGTAGTCTGACTCTCCGCCGCGAACGAAGATCGAGGTGACGCCGCCGCGCCGCCCCGTCTGCGTGACGCCGATGCCGGGAGAGGAACGCAGAACATCAAAGAGGCTGACGCGCTGCGCCCTCAGCAGGTCGCTCCCGGTGGCAATATAGGCGCGCGATGGAGTCTCCGAGAGCCGCGTGTCGGTTCTCGTTGCCGAGACGATCAGACTGTCCTCGATCGCCGCCACTGCCAGCACGAGCGATCCCTGAAGCACACGCCCCGTCTCAATCCTGACAGGCTGCGCACCTCCGGGTTGTGTCATCCCATCCTTCTCGACCGAGACGGTATAGTCTCCGGCAAGCAGATTCATGAAGGCAAACTCACCACGGTTGCTGGTCAGGCATTCGTGGATGGCGACGCGGTTTCCCTGAAGCACGACGACGCGTGCACCACTTACTGCCGCACCGCGAGAATCGATCACCACCCCGATCATCGATCCTGTCGCAGTCTGCGCCGATCCCGGCACAAATTGCAGGCTGATTGCCATCACGGCTGTCGTCAGCCGAAAGAGGCCGGAGTTGAGGATTTTACTGATCATTGTTACTTATTCTCCTGTCAATTGTTTCCGGGGCGCACCCACGAGACTCGCGGCCGGTCGCTTCGCGGATGACGATCGATGTGCAGCGGAATCCCGAAGATCCGGCTGAGCAGGGATTCGGTCATCACTGCTGATGCCCGACCATCGGCCATCAGCCTGCCATCCTTGAGCAGAACCAGCCGATCGGCGAACTCGGCGGCAAGATTGATGTCGTGCGTGACAATGATTGCTCCAAGACCTCGCTGATCGACCACCTCGCGAATTCGCTGCATCAGCAGAAACTGATGGGCCGGATCTGCGTTTGCCGTTGGCTCATCGAGGAGCATGAATCGTGGCTCCTGAGCCAGCGCTCTCGCCAATGCCACCCTTTGTCTTTCACCCGTCGATAGTTCGTTGACCTGCCGTTCGGCAAACTGTTCGGCATCGGTGTCACGAAGTGCCCTCAGGGCAATTTCGATCTCCCTCGGCGAGTCGAAGCCAATCCCTCCAACCCGGGCATAGCAGCCGGTGACAACGTACTCGATTGCACGCAGCGGGAAGCGAAGATCACCGCTCTGCGAGACACTGGCGATTGAGTGGGCAACCTCCCGTCGTGCCAGCCCCGCCAGCGGCTTTCCATCCAGTCTGACCTCACCACGTTGAGGCACGAGCATCCCTGCAGCCAGTGAGAGCAGCGTCGATTTCCCTGAGCCGTTCGGGCCAAGCAGTGCGACGATCTCGCCGGCACTGACCGCAAGGTCGATGCCGGAGATTACCGGGCGCGCCGGGTCACGCGCATAGTGGAAATGGAGCCCCCGCAATTCGAGCATGGAACCTCCCGGTCGGATATTGATCATCTTCGACCGCGAATCAGCAGAAAAAGGAAGACCGGAGCGCCGATCATCGCCGTGATCGCTCCCGTGGGCAGCTCTCGGGGAGCAATCACCGTGCGTGCGAGAGTATCTGCTGCAAGGACGAGCACCGCCCCGCCAATCGCGCTTGCCGGAATAACCAGACGATTGTCCGACCCACCTCCGAGCCTGATCAGATGGGGAACCACCAGTCCGACATAGCCGATCGCTCCACCAGCCATTACCGACACCGCCGTCAGCAGCGAGCCAATGAGATAGACTGTCCACCTGACCCTCACCGTCTCGACCCCAAGCGCAAAGGCGTCGCGCTCACCAATCATCATCAGGTTGAGCGCCCGCGACAGAGGAAAAAGAACCCCCGTCGCCAGAATTGCTGCAATGATCGTCACGCTCCCTTCGAGTGGTGTTCCTCCCGACAGATCCCCCATCAGCCAGAGCATAATGTTGCGCAGCCGGATGTCGTCGGCAGTCGATGTCAGCAGCACGATGACCGACGAGAGCAGCGTCGAGATGACCACACCCGCCAGCGCGAGATACGCCGGATCCTCCTCGCGTCGCCCCAGCCGATAGACCGCCGCCATCGCCGCCATCGCTCCGACAAATCCGCAGATCGGCTGCCAGACAGGCAGAGCCGGAGCAAAGAGAATCGCCACTATCGTCCCGGTTGCTGCTCCACCTGAGATCCCCATCACGTAGGGATCAGCCAGAGGGTTGCGCAGGAGTGTCTGAAAAGATGCTCCGGCCAGCGAGAGGGAAGCCCCGACACCGATTGCCAGCGCTATTCGCGGCATCCTCAGCCGAAAAAGAATCGTCGCCTGCTCGGGCGTCAATCGAATCTCACCTCCGGTCAGCGCCGCGAGGATTGCCGCACCGATGCGGCCGGGGCTGATCACCTCACTACCTGAAATGAGCGAGAACCATCCTATCCCCACCAGCATGCCGACCAGAGACATAATGAACCAGACCGCCCGACGCCTTGTCAGGTAGCCACCAACGCTCCTCCCCGGTGACAACGCCGCCGTCCCGGTGGGATGACTGGTTTTGTTCATCTCTTCATCTCGCCATCTGGTTATGGACTCTCCGGATGGAGCGCCTGCGCGACCTGCTCCAGCCCGTCAACTATTCGCGGCCCGGGACGATCAATCCAGTCGGGATTGACACGTGCCAGCCTGCCAAACCTCACTGCCGGAGTATTGGCAAAGACCCGGCGCAACTCTCCCTCATCGATGGCTCCATTCCCGTGATAGGCAGGGTAGAGAATCACCTCGGGGCCACGCGCAATAGCCGCCTCACGCGCAAACCGTGGATACTCCTGCGTCTCTTCACTGCTGATCGAGGCCCCACCGGCCAGCTTCAGCAGATCGTCGATGTATGAGCCTTTCCCGACACTGATCAGTGGCTCCATCTGCAACACGTAGAGCGCCCGGATACCTGGCAATCCACTCACTCGCTGCTCAATCCTCCCGACACGACGCTCCATCTCCGTCGCCAGCTCGTTTGCCTGACCCGGTCTGCCGGTGATACTCCCCAGTTTTCGTATGGTGGCGATTACCTGACGTACCGTCCGCGGATTGGTGACATAGACCGGAATCGACAGCCGCTCCAGCTCGCGAGTCAATCCTTCAAGCTGACTGCTCGTCGTCACCAGCACCAGATCAGGCCGTAACCCGATTATCCGCTCAGGGTTTGGACGCAGCGTGTCGCCGACGCGCTCCTTCTTCATCGCCGCCGCAGGATAATCGCAGTAACTGGTGACACCGACGATCTCCTCTTCCAGCCCGAGCGCAAACAGGATCTCTGTCAGGTTGGGTGCCAGCGAGATAATGCGCTTCACGGGACCGGCAATCGCCACCCGACGATCAAGATCGTCGACAAAGATTGCTTCTCCTGATCCGGAGGGCTCCGGCACCTTCTGGGTGCAGGCCGGGAGCATCATGCAGATGCAGAGCACACAGATGCAGAGCACAACGATCTTCAGCAATCTGCGCGGTAACAGGCGGAATCTTCCGTCGGTGATTTTGTCGATGATTTGAGGATGTTTCATCTTGGCCTTCAAGCCCGGGCAGAGGCAGGCGTTAAAGGCCATTGCAGCGCGGCTGTGTCCGGTTTCACCAAACCACCAGTTCAACCAGTTCAACCAGTTCAACCAGTCCAATAACCGGAAATCTGACAACCGGGCCGCCCGGCAAGACACGCCGCTCTCTTTCATCCGAAGAGTCGTCGATTCGCTGACAGGCAGGTCTCCTGACTTCGCCGGGAATGCCCTTCACCCTGCCTTCTCGCGTCCATGACACAATGGCTTGACACAATGGCTTTTGGTGAAGCCCGAATGGCTTTACAGTGGCGGTGACCGTGCGGGAGTTACACCCGCTTCCCTATTCTCCCGACGTCTATCCTCGCCGGGCACCTGTCAATGCATTCAGAATTCGTCTGACAAAATGCGTCTGACAAAATGCGTCTGACAAAATTCGTCTATCAGAATTCATTAAAAATCAGGGTTGAATGGATGTAAATATGCATACCAAACAAGCCGGTTCCAACGTATCACGCGCCACACAGGGAGTCAATCTCCACCATAGTGGCCGATCTCAGATCCAGCGGGCATTAATTACCTGCAATAAAGGCTGGTAGCACCCCCATCCAGTCGCCATGAATCAATATTTTGTGGTTTTCTCTTTTGAGAATAGGTGCTAATCTTTACAAAGTTTTCTGACAGACTATTTTCACGGACCCTCTGATCTCAGACAGTCTGCTCGGATTCAAGTTATTCGGCAACCCTCTGGCTGTTGCAGCAAATGGCTGTTGCAGCAAATGGCTGTTGCAATAAATGGCTGTTGCAGCAAATGGCTGTTGCAATAAATGGCTGTTGCAATAAATGGCCGCTGCTATCTATATTCCGGCCGGTCTGAAGGTGGCAGGCAGTTCTGCAGTAGAGTTAAAGATTTCTATGTCGTCCCACAATACAACAGATCTGAAGCAGATCCTCCTCGACAAAATAGATTCAAGGTCAGCCCGTATCGGGGTGATCGGGCTTGGTTATGTTGGCCTTCCGCTGGTGGTGGAGTTTGGGCGAGGCGGATTCCATTCGACCGGCTTCGAGGTTGATACGGCAAAGGTGGAGAGTATCAACCGGGGGGTATCATACATTCCGGATGTCGCTTCGGAGAGTGTGGCAGAGTTGGTGTCAGCCGGGAGGCTGGAGGCTACCACAGACTTCAGCCAGCTTGCCAGCAAGGACGTCATCATCATCTGCGTACCGACGCCGCTGCGGAAGACCAAGGATCCGGATGTTTCGTACATCCTTGCGGCAGCGGAGAAGATCCGGCAGTCACTCCATCGGGGATGCCTCGTGATTCTCGAATCGACGACCTATCCGGGGACGACCGACGAAATCCTGCGCCCGATGCTCGACGAGACCGGATTGCGGCTGGACGAAGACTATTTCCTTGCCTTTTCGCCGGAGCGAGTCGACCCGGGCAACCCGGTCTACAACACCCGGAATATCCCCAAGGTGGTCGGAGGAGTGACCGCAGATAGTACGGATGTAGCTTCGGCGGTCTATGGTGTGATCGTCGAGCAGGTCCATCGCGCCAGCTCGGCGCGCGTGGCCGAGGCGTGCAAGCTTCTGGAGAACACCTTTCGTGCGGTCAATATCGGCATGGTCAATGAGCTTGCCCGTCTCTGCCACACTCTTGAGATCGATACGTGGGAGGTAATCGCCGCGGCCTCCACCAAGCCGTTCGGATTCATGCCGTTCTACCCTGGTCCTGGCATTGGCGGCCATTGTATTCCGCTCGATCCGCACTACCTTTCGTGGAAGGCGAGGATGCATGGCTTTGAGGCCCGCTTCATCTCGCTTGCCGAAGAGGTCAACTCAAGGATGCCGGATCACGTCGTCAGTCTTGCCAGCGCCGGGCTCAACCGTCATCGGAAGCCGGTCAATGGATCGAGGATCCTCATTCTGGGAGTCGCCTACAAGCGTGACATCGACGACATGCGCGAGAGTCCGGCACTGCCGATCGTTGACAGGTTCGTTGAGCTTGGTGCTGACGTTGCGTTTCATGACCCCTACGTCGCACAGATCCCGCTTGAGAGCAGGCATGGCCACATGCAGGGGATTGCTCTGACCGAGGAGGCGGTTGCCGGAGCCGATTGTGTGGTGATCGTTACCGATCACAGCCGGATCGACTATGGCTGGGTTATTGAGAAGGCGCAGCTTGTCATCGATACCCGCAACACCACGAGGACCATCGGGGTTGATCAGTTTGCCGGGAAGATAATCAGATTGTGAGCCGGAGGCCTGCTCGCAGTCACCTGACAAGCAGGATACGGTGAGTACCAGCCGGCACCTGGAAGCTGACTGAGGCACCAACCGAGGTGCTGCCGAGGATCTGATTATCGACGGAGACGGTGATTTTCCGGCCCTCTTCGCCCGGTGAGAGGAGGCGAACCGCTCCGGAGGTCTCGATGATGAAGCTCAAGGCACGCTCCTGTCGACGATAACTCTGCAGTCTGATGGGGGCTTCACCTTCGATCTCGATCCTGCCTCCGCGCCGCAAGACGGTTCGATTCGGCCCCACGAGAACATCGAGTCGCTTCTCTCCCGGGAATAACTGTTCGAGGCGCGCCTCTTCGCGATTGATCAGACTGCCAATATTGATTCCACTGAGCGGATCAATGCAGAAGATCTCCTCGATTGCAGGCCAGAAGATCAATCCTGACCCGGCGCCAGCCACAGTTCCACCCCGGATTGCCGAGCCGTCGAGTGCCGAGTAGCTGTCGACCGGGCCTGCTCCCTTCTCAATGGCGGCGCGGCCGAGTGACAGCCCGCTGCGTGCCACTTTGGCGGCCTCCTCATGGCGTTGGTAGCGCCGCAACCCAAGATATATCAGATAATTGGCCAGCGCATCGATTGCCCCTCTGCCGGGCGTGACCGCATCGAAGCCGGGAGCATCACGGGCAAGCGAGGGGATGGGGTATGCACTGCCAAGCCGCTGCTCGTCACGGAGAAGAGCGATCATCCTTTCCGCTCGCGCACGTTCGGGGATACCGGCGATGAGGGCGTAGAAGTGATCGACCCGCAGAGAGGGCGAGATTCGGTTATCCCAGTGACGATCAGCGTAAACTCCGCGTTGCTCATCCCAGAGCTTATCATTGATCAGGGTGCGCAGTCGCTGGTATCGGTCGTAAAGTCGGTCAGCCTCGATCGCCAGCCCGAGTTCGCGCGCGATCGTCGCCAGGCTCTCGGTGTCGAGGGCATAAAGCGAACTAAGTCCTGCCGAATTGAGCTCGACCGTCCCGGTCTTCTCGTTGAAGGTCGCCTCGGTGATTGGCAGATTGCCGGGGTGGGACTCGGTTGTGGCAATCGCCAGCTGATCTTTAGGCGTCAGTTGTCGCTCACCGAGGGAGCCGAGTTCGAGATGATCGTTGAATCCCCATTCAAGCAGCCCGTCTCCATTGCCATCGCGCCAGGCCTGACCATCTCCGCGGTTGAAGTACCACCAGTCGTTCCAGAGTTGCAGCCGGGGATAGGCCCAGGCGAGAAATTCGAGATCGTCGGTGGCCAGATAGATTTTAAGCACACAGTATGAGCCGATTGGCAGCATCGAGCGACCTGCCGGCATCGAGGCCGGGCCGTGGCCATTGGCCTGTCTCCACGGTGGAACGCGCCCATCGGTCAGCTGGCCATCGAGCAGCATGCTGACCGTTGATTTCGAGCTCTCCGGGTCGATCACCGCGCTCATTGTCGCCATCAGCAAAGATTCAATCGAGATTCGCGGCGGGGGTGGCGTGGAATCGGGCTGCTCTCCCGACCAGCGGCGTGGTGCAAACCAGATCAATCGTCGCTCCGGATCATAGAACCTGTTCCAGGCAAGGTGGCGGCTGACGAGGTTGAGGCTCTCACCGATTGCGCCGTTGCTGCGTGGGCCGGAGTCGGCCTCCTTCTTCGCTGCTGTTTCGAGCAGTTCGACGATCGGCTTCTGCAGCAGTGATCGTGTCTCCTGCTCCATTGTCCCCCACTGGTTACCAACTGTTGCCACCAGCGAGATCGCCTCCTGCTGACTGAGATCGAAGCTGAGAGCAGCCAGGCTTCTCGGCCGTGCATCCGGCAGGTTTTCAGACTCCTGAGCATGTCCGTCACTTGCCAGCATCTGGCGCAATGCTGTGTGACTGGCATAGCCTGCAGCGCCAATCGCCGTGCGGTCGGTTCTTACCAGAAAGCGAGAGCGGGGCAGAGCTGGCGATCCTGGCTGAATCTGCTCTCCGCGAAGCGTTGTGCGATCCTGATCGGCCTGAAAATTTGACCATTGCCGGTCTTCCGGCCACGGTCGCGAGGCCTCGATGGCAACCCGCACCGAGGATGGCGCGGTGATCCTTGCGGCCAGCAGGTGTGGCTGCGGTCGATACCAGGTGAGCGTAATCGGGGTTCGATCGTCAAAGGAGGAGTACCAGGCAATGCTCCCGAACGAACCATCAACCGCCTGCGGGCCCGGAAGGATTCGTCGTGGGATCTCCTCGACTCTCTCCCGGTGACGATAGACAAGGATCTTCAGGCCAAAAATGCTCTGTGATGGTTTCCGGCTCGTTCCGCTGATCAAGATCAGACTTTGCGGTGTGGTCGCGTCGAACATCCCCACGCGGATGCGTTCGACCGCTGCCGCCGGCTGCGTCGTCTGCATTCGGGCCCCTGATGGGCTGATCCCCATCAGCAGCGCCAATATTGCCAATGTCGATACAATCAGTCGCATGTCAGGTGATTTCTCTTATTCGCGCGGGCACGTACACCAGTTTATCAGATTATTGTTATCCTCGCGGCGATGCAAGCAGGTGCCCGGTTCGATCGTCGATGTTGCTCGCTGACTGCCCGGTCCATTCTCCAAATTTCAATGGTTGCCAATCGGCAAATCGGCTACAATTACCGTTCTGATCGCAACGGGAGTACTATGGCCGGCTACGACGAAATGAGTCTGCATGTCAGGCTCTTCATGAACAATTATCCATTCGCACGCTATCGGATTGATCCCACGCCGTGCGCGCGGTTGCGTCGACCTCTCGCGGATTCACGGGTAGCGCTGGTGACGACGGCAGGGTTCTGCGCGCCCGGGCAGCAGCCCTTTGACCAGCGTATCAAACTCGGGGATACCTCGTTTCGTGAAATCCCCGGTGATGTCGAGACCGCCTCTCTGATCGAGTCGCATCGCAGCCAGGCTTTCGATCATCGGGGAGTCGCCGCCGATCGCAACCTTGCCTTTCCACTCGACCGCTTTCGCGAACTGCAGGCTCGTCGAGTGATCGGCTCGCTCAACCATCGCCATTTCAGCTTCATGGGCTCAATCGTTGGTCCGCGAAAATTGATTGATGTCACGGCTCCGACAGTCGCGAGAATGCTCCGCGAGGATGGTGTCGAGGCCGTCTTCCTCACTCCCCTCTGACCAATGTGTAACCAGACGGTCTGTCTGGTCCAGGCGGCGATCGAGCGTGAGGGGATCCCCACTGTCTCAATCTCGCTTCTCCGCGAAGTGGCTGAGGTCATCCGTCCGCCACGGGCCCTCCTCGTCCCCTTTCCGATGGGGTATCCCCTCGGCGAACCTGACAACCCGGCACTCCAGCATCGTGTCATTGCTGCCGCCCTGCGGCTGCTCGATCGCGATGATCTGCCGGTAACCGAAGATTTCGGAGCTGCAATATGACATCGATCATCTGCCGTCCGGCTGTTCCCGAGGACGCGCCAACCATCGTTGACTTCCAGTTACTGATGGCTCGCGAGACCGAGGATGTCACTCTCGATCCCGAAACCTGCTCTCTTGGTGTTGCCGCCGTCTTTGAAAAGCCTTCACTCGGTTGTTACTATGTTGCCGAAAAGAACGGGAGGGTGATTGCCTCAACGATGATCACCTACGAGTGGAGTGACTGGCGAAACGGCACCGTCTGGTGGATTCAGAGCGTCTATGTGCCACCGGCCGAGCGTCGGCAAGGCGTTTTTACTGCACTTTATCATTACCTTCGCCAGCAGGCGGAGTCTGATCCCCACATCCGCGGAATACGACTCTATGTCGATCTTCGTAATACCCGCGCGCAGCAGGTCTATGCCTGCCTTGGGATGAATGGTGACCATTATTCAGTCTTCGAGTGGATGAAGTCGTGATCAACCGGCGGCAATCTTACAAACTCCTCGACTCACTCTTCAAACTGTCGGCCAATCGCACCACAGTACGCACTGAGCTCTCCGCCGGCGTGACCACCTTTCTGACGATGGCCTACATCATCTTCGTCAATCCATCGATTCTTGCCGAAGCAGGTGTCCCTTTTGGCGGAGCCCTCCTTGCAACCTGTCTTGCGGCGGCGGTCGGATCGCTGCTGATGGGGCTGCTGGCCAATTATCCCTTCGCCCTCGCGCCGGGCATGGGGCTCAATGCCTATTTCACCTATACAGTAGTCAAGGGGATGGGCTGCGACTGGCGGGTTGCGCTGGGGGCAGTCTTCATTTCCGGGATCGTCTTCATGGCGCTGACACTTGCCAGAATTCGCATGCTGATCGTCGACGCGATTCCGATGACGCTCAAGATCTCAGTCGGGGCAGGGATCGGCTTCTTCATCGCCTTCATCGGTTTGAAGAATGCCGGAGTGATCATTGCCTCACCGGCAACCCTGGTGACGATCGGCCACGTTGCGTCAAAAGAGGTCTTGCTGGCGCTTGGTGGCCTGATGCTCATTGCGGGATTGATGGCCAGAGGTGTCAGAGCCGCTTTTCTCGTCGGTATCTTGGCGGTGACAGCAGCGGCGATCCTGCTTCACCTCTCGCCCCCTCCCACCGGCATGGTGCAGATGCCTGACTGGCGCTCGACCTTCTGGCAACTCGATATCCGCGGAGCGCTCAGGCTTGGTCTCTTCGAGGTGATCTTTGTCTTCCTCTTCGTTGATCTCTTCGATACGATCGGATCGCTGGTCGGGCTGGGTCAGCAGGCAGGATTTCTCGACCGCGAGGGGCACATGCCACGCATCAATCGCGCCCTCTTCTGCGATGCCGCGGCGACTTCGGTCGGCGCTCTTTTCGGCACCTCGACGGTCGTGACCTACATCGAGAGCGCCACCGGCGTCAGCGAGGGAGGTCGCACCGGGCTGACTGCCTGTGTCGTCGGTATTCTCTTTCTGCTCGCGGCGTTCTTTGCGCCGCTTGCCAGTGCCATCCCCCCGATTGCCACCGCCCCGGCGCTGATTATCGTTGGCGCCCTGATGATTTCTGTCGTCAGAAAGATCGAATGGGATGACCTGACAGAGTCACTCCCCGCCTTTCTGACGATCATCGCCATGCCGCTCACCTTCTCGATCGCCAACGGGCTGGCGATCGGTTTTATCTGCTACCCGGCACTCAAGCTGCTTGCCGGCAGGCGCCGCGAAATTCATCCGCTGGTCTTCGTCCTTGCCGCACTCTTCCTGGCACGATACGCCTGGCTCGGTGCCGACTAAATCGGCACGGGCAGCTGTTTCTCTTCAGACCACCGAACCGCCATCCACCGTCACCACTTCACCGACCATGTAGCTGTTGCGCTCGGAGACCATGAAGGCCGCGAACTCGGCCAGTTCCTCCGGCCGGCCACGCCGCCCCTTGGCTACCCAGAATTTGTGCAGATCCATCAGGTGATCGGGCAGCATGTCGGCAAGATCGGTGTCGAAGATGCCGGCGGCAATGGCATTGACCGTTACCCCAAAGGGGGCCGCCTCACGCGACAGGCACTTGGTGAACCCGATCACTGCCGCTTTCGAGGTTGCATAGTGGACCGCTGTCGGCAGTGCCCGGATCGCTCCAATGCTGGTGATGTTCAGAATATTGCCCGACCGTTGTCGCAGCATTGCCTTGAAGACCGGCTTGGTAACATTGAAGAGCCCGTTGACGTTGGTATCGATCACCTCTTTCCACGACAGTTCCGTCATCGTCGCAAAGCTATCGCCACGGTTGATCGCCGCATTGTTAATCAGGATGTCAATCCGCCCGAACTGCTGGTTGATGTCGCGTACCATTTTCGCAATCTCCAGCCGATTCGTTACCGACACCTTGTATGACAGCCCTTTGCGGCCGTATGACTCGATGCGCTCAACGACCTCCCGGGCAAGGTCTTCCCGGGTGTTGTAGTTGAAGGCAACATCCGCCCCCTCCCGTGCGAAGACCTCGCAAAAGGCCCTGCCCAGACCACGAGATCCGCCCGTGATCAATGCTTTCTTTCCCTCAAGTAACAAGTTCATAAATAAATAAGTCCGAACACGCCCGATTCCTGTTTGACAGTCTGGCAGAATGAGAGCTAACCGATGACCAGTCGATCCAGCTCATTGACGATTCGCTGGGTAGCATCGGGGATGGCAATTCTCGAAGCGGCGGCACGCATCGCTTCAATCTCGTCACGGTCGTTGGTGAGGCGTCGCAGCACCGGAACGATCTCGCGGACATTGTTCAGTAACAACCCGGCTCGATGGCGCGAGATCAGGCTGGCTGTCTGTGATTCCTGCGGCATTGGAGGGGTGATCGTGTCAGCAATGATCGGCAGGCGTGAGGCGAGAGCCTCAAAAGTGGTCAGCCCTCCAAGCTTGGAGATCATGATGTCGGCTGCGCTCATCAGTTTCTCCATCGCCGTCGTGTAGCCGATAACCTTTGTCGGGAATGGTGCGCGCTCTGCCAACTGACCGGCCTGCGCCAGCAGTCTCTCGTTCTTTCCCGCCAGAAAGATCGCCTGAGCCCCGCTCAGCGGCTCTCCCTCGCGGACCATCTCTTCATAGATTCGCGGTATATTGCCGCCTCCAACCCAGCCGGCATTGATGAAGATGGTGAACCGCTCCGGATCGAGCCCCAGATCCTCACGCATTGCCATCCTTGTCTCTTCGTCCTGCTCCCGGAATTTGTGATGTATCGGGATACCACAGATGCGAATCTTCTCTTCCGGCACTCCATAATCGATCAATTGCTGCCGCGCCTCATCGGTGGCGACAAGGTAGAGACTCACTTCATCACAAGCCCAGCCGTGCCAGAAGCCGTAGCAGGGGTCAGTCACCACCGTCACCAGCGGGATCCGGTCGAGCAGTCCCAGTTCCCGCATCGTCCGTGCCAGAAAATGCTGGGTCATCGGATGCACCGAGACGAGGATCTGCGGGCAGTACTTCTCAAAGAGCTGGCTGAGATACCTTGCCGTCATCCGGTAAAAGAGGCCCGACTCGTTTGGTCGGAAATGCTCGATCGCCCGGTAGTAGTGCTTGACGAGGTGCTGATGATGGCGCAACAGATAGTTGTAGAGATTGGCAAGATGCCGCGCAAGGAAATGGGATTCCTCGATCGCACGGACGATCTTCACCAGGCAGCCCTGAGAGAGAGATTGATAGAGACCGTCGGCAATGGCGGAGGCTGCACTTGAATGGCCGCCGCCAGTGTCCGAGGTGATGATCAAAAACCGCTTCGGAGGGTTTTCCGACATATTGCGAACTCGCTTCCATCATCTCCGGTTTGCGGTCTCCGGTATGCCACCCTGATCAGTGACTCGCAATTCGATCTTCAGGCACTCAGTCCGCCCTGACAACCGAATTCGGGTTGAGTGCCGTCACTTGACCGGCTTCCTGTGTCTTCTTCAGTTGCCGCTCCAGCCGCTTGATCTGGATCAGGTGCTTCGGATTGAAGGCCAGTGACGGGTAGTAGCAGTTCGACTCGTGGGTACAGTAGCACCCGTTGCGAATCTGCTCGCGCCGTGCCTTCAGTTCCGGTGAGTGCCAGAGTGCATGGAAATCCCAATCATAGTCGCGGAGGTTGCCGATCGGATCAAGGTTCTCACAACTGGAGACGGTGCCCTCATCGTAGATCACACCGCCGGTCGTGCCGGCAAAACATCGCAACTGCGCCTTCTGCGTCTCCTCGGTGCGGGCGATCAACTCGTGCATGTAGATGTCGACCGCGGCCTTGAAGTAGCCACCCTTGCCCTTGTAGTGATTCTTGATCACCCCGCGCCGCGAATCGTCGTCAATCATGGCCGCAAGCTGGCGGTAGCGGCTAAGGTCGATGTTCAACTCCTCCGGGCTCGCCGACGGTGGTCGAATGTAGTTGACATTGATTTTGTCCGGCTTCAGGTCATACCGCAGGAAATCGTACCACTCGAAGATTTTCTCCTGGTTGGAGTTCATGAAGCAGGTGCAGGTCTGGACATCGAGTCTTGGGATCTCGCGCTGTATCTCCTGCAATTGCCGGGCGGTGTCGATTGCCTTTCGCCAGCTTCCCACCTTGCCGCGAATCTTTTCGTGGTCGTCCTCAAGTCCGTCGATCCCGAGAGCCACCGTCACGTTGAGCTTCGGGCATTCCTCGAGGATCCGGCTGACATCCGGCATGATCCGCTGCTGAATGCCGCCGTTCGACATCAGGTAGACAGATTCGAGCTGGTTGTTTTCATAGAAGGCGCGGACTACCTCCGGAAGATCCTTGCGGGTGAAGGGCTCACCACCGGCAATGATCAGGATTGGCAGCCTTCCACCAAGGGTCTCGCTGACGCGCACCAGCTGCGCCGTCGTCATCTGTCGCTTTTTGCGCGGCTGATCATCAAGCTCCTCAGTGAAGAAGCAGTGCCGACAGCGCATGTCGCAGACCGATGTGATCAGAATATTGAGGATCACCGGCGAGGTCACTCCACCTGCCAGCACGGTCCCGTACTTTTTAACCAGTTCCAGATTGTAGTTCATCTGCGATAAGACCTCGATTAAGACCTCGATTAAGACCCTGAAGCTCACGACACTCGATAACCAATGAAATTTGTATTAATCTGCTTTTGCTCGTCAAAGTCAAATTGGTTGCACGCCACAGCCGTAAAACGCCCTGCTGACGGGGCGATGGAGAGCCGGGCAAATGACAGGAGAAAGACGTAAGATGCATAAACATCCACTTGGCAGACCGGATCGTGATCAGATGTTGAGAGAGCAGCTTCTGCCATTTTGTCGACTGCGCCCCGGCGAGATCTGGGAAGACCCGACAGGGCGACATCGTGTTGGCTGTCTCGATGCCGCCTCGCCGGTTGATGTCGCACGGCTCTGCCCGGGACGCGAAGCAGCGCTGGCGGTCCATGACCCGCCCTATAATTTTATCGCTTTTCGCAAGCGCGAGGTCGATCAATTTGTCTCGTGGTGTCGTCAGGTGGTCGATCTGACCGCGGAGGTTCTCGGCGACGATGCGAGCCTTTACCTGTGGCTGGGTGCCGACCAGAATCACGGCTTTACGCCATTACCCGAGGTGATGATCATGATGCGCGAAACCGGCTTCAGGTCGCGCAGCCTGATCACCATGCGCAACCAGCGAGGTTATGGTACCCAGCAGAACTGGATGAGCGTGCGGCAGGAACTTCTTTACTATACGCGCGGCACGCCCCTTTTTCGCCCGCAGTATACCGACATCCCCAAGAAGGTCAAGGGCTACTACAAGCCGGTTGGCGGTGAACTGACCGAGAACACCCGGCGCGGACGCGGTGAAAACCTTCGTGCCGGAAATGTCTGGGTCGATATTCAGCAGGTCTTCTACCGGCTTGAGGAGAATGTCAATGGCTGCTTTGCCCAGAAGCCGTTGGCGGCGATCCGGCGAATTCTTGATGCCAGTTCCCGTCCGGGTGATATTGTGCTCGATTTCTTTGCCCACGCCGGAACGACGCTCCTTGCCGCTGAGATCGATGATCGCCGCTGTCTGACGATGGATATCGATCCGATCTTTGCCGAGATCACCATTCGCCGGCTGGAGCAATACCGTCTCACCCGCCGCACCGGCTGGCAGAACAGCAATCCCTTTGCCCGGGATCTTGGTCAGATGGAGCCCCCGGATGGACTGATGGATCCATCTGAAGAGGGTCGGCTTGAAGAGGGTCGGCAGAAGCATCTCTTTCATAACAGATCTTCCAGGGCTGACACCTGACTTTTATCTTCGCAGGACGACGGTCCGGTAAACGATCTGCGCCGTTCGCTTGCTTCAATCGAGTGATCTCCGCTATCTTGTTGATTCAGTGGAATTGACCGGACAGGCTTCACAATTCAGATGATCAAGAGTTCTTCCAATAATCCTGTGGGGCAGTGGAGATCCGATGCGGCACTGGTGGCGCTGGCGCTGATGTGGGGGACGTCTCACGTCGTCACCAAGAGCCTTCTTGCGGCGCATCCCCCGTCATTTTACACCACTGCCAGATTTGGCATTGCGTCCATCTGTTTTGTCCTGCTCTTCTGGCGCCATCTGCTGAAGAGTTCGCGTGGCGAGATAGTGCGAGGCATGGTTCTTGGGCTCCTGAGCTTTGCCGGCATCGTCTTTTATGTTGCCGGGCTTGCTTTTACCCAGGCATCGAAGGCTGGGTTCATTACCGGGCTCTACATTGTCTTCACCCCGCTGGTCGCCTACGCCGTCTTCCGACTTCCCCCGACGCGAGACCATCTTGCGGGGATGGCGGTGGCGGTTAGCGGCTATATTCTGCTCAGTTATCCCGGGGCCAGCGAGTCGTTCAACCGGGGTGATCTGCTGGTGTTGATGGCGGCCGCCGCCTGGGCAACCCACATTGCGGCGACGACAGCCTACGCGGCCAATGGCGATGTGCGCACTCTGGCAGTGGTTCAGGTCTTCACGGTTGCAATCCTCGCGCTGGCCGTCCACTCAGTGCTGCGACTGACCGGGCTGGAGACGAGGTCCGCACCAATCGACTCGGCATTTCTCTGGCAGATCGGCTACATCGCGATCGTCGTCACCTGCCTCGCCTCGTTGATTCAGACCTGGGCACAGAAACAGGTTTCGTCGACGCATGCCGCGATCGTCTACGCGCTGGAACCAGTCTCGGCGGCGGTTGTTGCCTACCTTGCCCTCGGAGAGCGTCTTGATTCCCGTCGCGGATTTGGTGCTATTCTGATTCTTGCGGGAGTCACTATTTCACGGTTGCGGCCGATGGCGAGGATGGCTGGTGGGACGAACGAAAGCCGACAACCGACGTCAGTCTGATCTGTCTGCCAGGTAATTGCCTGCCAGCAACCGATTATTCGATCATTATTGAGAGACTACAGTGACAAGGGTTCTGATTGTCGATGACATTGAGGGTGTACGCCGGATGCTCACCTATGCGCTGGAGGATGACTACGAGATCCTTCAGGCCGCCAATGGCTGGGAAGCGGTGCAGATTGCCGAGCGTGATCGGCCGGATGTCATTGTCATGGACCTCGACATGCCGGTGATGGACGGGGTTGAGGCGACCCGTCTGATCAAATCGACCCCCCACCTTTCACACATCAAGGTTCTGGCCGTCTCCGGCCAGAACAACAGCGAGAAGTCGAGACTGATCATCGACACCTGCGATGCCTTTATCGAGAAGCCTTACGCGATCCCCGATCTGGTTGAGACCGTGCGCCGGATGGCGGAAAAGTAGTGCAGCAGCAGATCGGCCGGGGAGCTACCTCGGCGTCACCTTGAAATCCTGCCGATCGTGGCATTTGTTGCAGGATCCATCGCCGCTGAAGACCTTGCGGCCATAATGTTCCCCATCATCGTGACAACTGAAACAGCCGCGGCCGCTCTTCTCGCCGGGGGTGAGGTGAGCCTTCACCCTGACCGTGCGTGGTACCGGCTGATTGTAGCCCGCGGCGATGGTATGGCAGGCATCACAACGACCATTGACATAGCCAACGTGCGATCGATGAGTGAAGAGTGCGCCATAGGCGCGGCTGATCAGCTTTGCGGCAAATGGCACCACCTTGTCGGTCATGGTGGTGTGGCAGACCTGGCAGCCGGCCTTGAGCCTTGCCTTGGGATCCTGGCTGGATGGCGAATGGCAGGCGAAGCATTCCGGATGTGAGGCAATGCCAAGGGGGGCCGGGCGCTGATCGGCCTGATGGCAGAAGGTGCAATCGGTCTTTACTGCTTTGCCGGGAAGATTGTAGCCGGCGTGGAGTTCGTGCTGCCTTGCATCGAAGAGGGCATTGAAATCGTACCTGGCGGGGAAGTCGCGCTCGGGCGGACGTGTTGCGGCCAGCTTCTCAGGCTGATGGCAGATCGTGCAGGTGCGCAACGGTTTGCCGGTAAACTGGGGGATATGGCACTCGACGCAGGCCTTGTGGCCGGGGAAGCTCACACCCAGCCGACGATTGCGATCCGTTGTTCCGACCAGTCGCGTTACGCCGGCACGATGATCGTGGCAGGCATCGCAGTTCAGTTCACGGGCAGCATTGGTGCCCGGAATTTTGACACTGCCGCTATGTGATTTATGAGTGAATTTCTCCCAGTCGATCGTCGAGGGGGGCTGTGCCGTCTGTTGTTGGCTGCGGGCAGGCAGGGCAGGGTCAGAGAGTATGCCGGCGGCCAGCACCACAATGATGGCGAGCGCCCTGCCTCTTTGTCCGGTGTGCAATGTCATGGCGTCGATCTCAGTTCGATGAAGGTTTGGCCGCCGGCGCAGACTTCTGCCGGAAATGGCTGTCCGGCGGCATCGATGCGCCTTTCGCTGCCAGATCGCGAATTGTCGTCAGTGAGTGGCAATAGTTGCACTTTGCTCCCTCGAGCGTGGTCTCACCGGCGATTTTCGTCTGCATCTCTTTTTTGTGACACTCGATGCAACTGAACGGGAGCGGCTGCTTCTCGCCTGTTTTGCGATCCGGCAGATGGAAGTCGGCGCTTGTCTGTGCCGTCTTGCCGGTGGCATGGCACGAGAGGCAGTCGGCGACGCTCTTTCCGACGGCATCGCTGTGCGTCTGGTGGCTGAAGGGCAGTGGTGATTTCCCGTTCGGCCGGCTCTGATTGCGTTCAGTGTTGACAATGCGGCGATCGAACCAGAGCGTCATCAGTTCGCTGCCTCTCGTCGGACGGCCATTGACCTCAGGTCGCGCTGTGGTCTGGTGGCAGCCGCTGCAGTTGGTCGCAAAGCTGTTGTTTGGGGATGGCTTATCCTTGCGTGGTGGCGCGACCACCGTCGGGTCGAAGTGGCAGACGAAGCACTCCGGATGGCCGGGGGCGCCCATCTTGACGCCTGGTTTGAAGGTGATTCCGGCAATCGCTGCCTCGATGTTGTTCGACTGATGGCAGGTGGCACATTCGAAGCGATTCCGGTCAAGACCCTTTGCATTGCCACTCGCGGCCTTCTGATCGAAGAATTTGAATCTGGTGCGCAGCGATGTTGCCATCACAAACTGATCATAGAAATCGACATGATCCCGATGTGAAAAATAGTCGAAGAAGTTCGATTTGATCGGCCCCTGAGGATTGGGTAAACGGCGAAGATTGGTGGCCATGTTCCGCGGGTCGGGAGTCAGCTCCTGATGGCAGATAGTGCACATCTGGCGCTCCATTCGCGGGCCGGCAAAGGCGTGGCAGGAGGTGCAGGCAGTATGGGCCCTGGCGCCACCTGCTGCTCTGAGATGGCTCGGATAGCCGATTGCTTCCAGGTCGTGCTGCCCCTCACCCAGACGATCGCGCACCGGGGCCCCGTGGCAGTAGCCGCAGTCGAGATTGGTCACCTGCGCCTTGTTGAACGGATTGCTCACCGTGCCCGAATGCGATTTGTGGGTGAAGCGGGCATACTTTGCCTCGTCAGCCGGAGGACGCTGCCCAATGGCGCCGCGGCTGAAAAACGTCAGCAGGAGAAGTATTACTGAAAGAAGCAGCTTGATCGGCAAATCGTCTGTCACTCCGCTCGATTGTCAGATGTCTCGTATCAGGGCGATATCAGAGGTTTGGATGGCGCGGAAACTTGACATAGGGAAGCCTCGCACCTCGAACAAAGAACTGGTCGCATCGGATGCCTGGCGGTGCGTCAAAGCCGGAGGCACCTGCCGCGGCAATCATATCATCCTGATCGATACCGTCACCACTGATCCCGATCGCTCCGACCAGGGTTCCATCGAGATATAGCGGCACGCTGCCGGCAAAGATCTGTATTCCGTTGGGCAGGTTGGGAATTGCCGTGCATGAGCTTGTCGGTCTGTTGGTCAGGACGCTTACCAGCGCCGACTTGATCAGCGCCAGTTGAAGGCCGGTGTTGAACGGGCTCCAGCTGGAGATCGGCCTGGAGAATGGCCCATTGATCGAACCGTCGATGCCGTCGGGCAGAAACGGGCGTGAGAGAAAGCCAATGGCGCGGTTTGAGAAGGCAATTCGTCCATCGAGCCCGAGACCATCACTCTGTGCGGCATCGACATAGCGCGCAAATCTGCCCGATTCGGCTGCGCGAAGCAGTGCCCCGGCGTTGGGAGCGCTGAAGAAAGCGGCCGTCCGCGCTTTTTGAACGCTGACATCGAATCCGAAGATGGGGGCGTCACTCGTGCTGAAGAGGCCGAGAACCGCACCGTTGAGATCAACCACGGCGATGTTGACCTCCGCCGGTGACCCGAGGGGCTGGCGAATGGCGGCGCGAGTGCGTGCCGCCTGCTGCGCCGCCTGAGTGATGATCTGTCCGACCTGCGTCGCACTCAGTCGGCTGCCCCCCCTGAAGGGATGAAAGCGCGAATCGACGCGGCCGGCGACACCACCCAGCGTCAGCGGTGAGAAGCGTGACGCCTGGGCGGCACGAACCGAAAAGTTCCCGACGATGTTTCCTGGCAGGCCCGAAAAGGCCGCACTGCCGCCGCTGCTCTGCCCGGCATTGACGAAGGGCAACCTGATGCCGTCGGCGAGGATCTGGTCTCCGCGGATTGCCGCCGGAGCCTCAAATCCCTGTGTTGCCGCGACGGCAATGATCTCTTCCGGTGTCTGATCGAGGTCGCTTCCATCGAGATCGACCGTGTAGCGGCCATCACCTTCGATACCAATACCCCCGGCGGCAATCCCGTTCTTGTATACCGGCACACCTCCCGGATCGCCGGACAGCCCCAGCGGCAGGTTGGGATTCTTGATATCACTGCAGGGCAGTTGCGAGAATTGAACTCCGAAGAGCGGCCCGCCGGCTGACTGCCTGATCAGTGGTGGAAAGTGCTCCTGAACGATGAAGCTCGCCGTGCGTGTGGTGAAGGCATTCCCCTGTGTGCTGAAGAAGGCGGCCGTTCCCGCCTTCGAGATCGCCGCGGCAAACGCGGGAGCATCGATATCCTGCAGGCCGTCGTCATCCCGCGGCTTGATTGCACCGGCTGCGCCGAAGATGCCAATCCTTGTCGTTTCCGGAGCTCCGGTCATCTGGAAGACCCCGAGCACGTTGCCCTCACGATCGACGACGGCGACCGTAACCTTGATTCCAATCTGTTGCGCCCGGGTAACCGCCTGCGCGATCAATGTCTGCACATCAGCTGTCGTCAACCCGCCCTGCTGCTGGCCGGCTTCACCCCGAACACTGACCTGAACGATGTTGCTCAGCGAACTGTCGGCTGTGATTGAAACCTCCGAGATCCCTCCCGACAGCCCCGGAGGGACGACGAGGTTGATCTGGTCGAGTCCGGCATAGCTTCCCTGGGCTCCGGCGTAGATCGGCTCGACCTCGATCCCGCCAATCCTGACACGCAGCTTCTCCGCGCGCCGCAGGCCCGTCCCGAAAAGCGTCAGGTAGGTCGGCTGCCACGGACTGCCAGCCATGATCGGGCGCGGTTTGCCGTCCGGGTCGCTCAGCGGCTCAAAGTCGATCCCGTTGAAGGTACTCATCCCCAGCGGCACGCCACGGCCGTCGGCCGTGACCGTGAAGAGTGCCGGAGCTGCCCGCGACAAGCGCAGCGTTCCCTCCGAAACGACAATACCTTCGCTGATCACTCGTGCCCGTGCCGGGCCGTGTCCTGCCTCTTCCGGTACCAGGTAGTTGATCTGACCCGGTGAAACAAAAAAGAGTGGCGCCGCCAACTCCCGCCCGTCAGCATCGGTTACCCTGACCGATACTCCTCCAAGATCCGTCGGCAATGGCAGTGCTGACGCCGCAACCACCCCTCGTGCCAGTTTCACACCAAAGCCGGCGGCGATCGATCCCGGAGCCAGTCCTCCTCCGTAACTGGCCGCACTGACGCTGACGAATGTCTCCGGTGCTGAACCGGATGCCAAACGCGGTGCCCAGCCAATGGCTGACGCCAGAACCAAAATGCATGCTGCCAGCAGAAATTTGAGCCGGAAGGGGATGGCCATGTCTACCTCTGTCATAAAATAACGATCCCATGCCGGGATCTTCAGGGATAATTTATTGCAACCCCGCCTGGGAATGACTAATCGTCGACGCCGCTGAATATATATTGGTCTCCGGCGGCCTGCAAGAGAATATAATGCCTGCACAGTAATACATTGACTAAAATCACTGAACCATGGTAAGAACCAACCGCTCAATGCAGACTTGTTAATGCGATCAGGTTAACCTGACCGGAAAGCTCAGGGACGGATCTTCACATCTCCGGGCTTCTCGCGCCACTCATTACGATATTTACACCCGTCATTGTCGGAATCACACTGATCACTGCCTGCGTTATCGACAAGGATTGGGCTTACCTTGGGTTGAAGGCTTCTCGGGGAGGCAGGTCAGTGCGAAGAGCGTCCATTATCTCACTCGCAATCATTCCCTTGCTGGTTACCATTGCGCTGTCGGCAGAGCCACAGGGACCGACGGACAAGCCTCTCGGCGCCGCCGGGCCGTCGCGGGATCGTGTCGATACCGGCAAGTCCTCGGCGCCCTCGGTGGAGGATGCCGATTTCAAGGTGATCACCGATCGCTGGCGGATCGGAGTGCCGGAGGATCCACGCTTTCGCAAGGGGCGCCTTGCCAATCCCTATCGCCAGAATGTGCTCAAGGGTGATTACCCGATCATTGGCGACCGGACATTCCTCAATATTACACTGGCGAGCGAGAGCGACCTTGGAGTCCGACGGCTTCCGGTGCCTCAGGATGTGAGCAGTCGTCGTCCGGGAAGCTATGAGTTTTTTGGTCGGGGGCGCCAGGAGACCTTCAATCAGAACTTCATTGCCTCGTTCGATCTCTTTCGTGGCAGCACCAGTTATGAGCCGGTCGAGTGGCGGTTCAAAGTCTCGGGTATTGTTAACATCAATCTGTTGAATGTGCGCGAGGTGGGGATCACCAATATCGATGTCCGTCGCGGGACACGTCGCCGGGATGGCTTCAACGGGATCGAGGAGGTCTTCTTTGAGCGGCGGCTGGGCGACACGACGAAGCTCTTACCGTTTTTGCGTGGCAGGGGGAGTCAGAAAGGGCGCTCACCGACGTTTGATTTCACCTCGGTGAGAGTGGGGATTCAGCCATTCACCAGTGATTTTCGTGGGTTCATCTTCAGTGACTCCAACCTTGGGGCACGGGTCTTCGGCAGTTTCGACTCAAACCGCTGGCAGTTCAATCTCGCCCATTTTCAGATGCTTGAAAAGGATACGAACAGCGGGCTCAACACGATCAATTTTGTCGAGACGCGGTTTCGTAACCAGCAGGTCTACATTGCCAATATCTATCGTCAGGACACACTGGTGCTCGGGTACACAACGCAGTTCAGCCTGCACTACAGCGATGACCGGGCGACGACGGAATATGACCAGAACGGTTTTCTGGTAAGGCCGCAGCGGATTGGGACAGTCAGGCCTCACCGGGTGCGATCGGGGTATCTGGGCTGGGCGGGGGATGGCCATTTTGGGCGAATCAACGTTACACATGCGCTTTACCAGGCATTCGGGCGAGATTCATTCAACCCGATAGCGCAGCGCGGAACGCGGATCAACGCGCAGATGGGGGCGGCGGAGTTCTCGGTCGATTACGACTGGCTGCGGTATCGTGTCGGGGCATTTTACGCCTCCGGAGACTCACGTCCGACTGATGGGACGGCGCGCGGCTTCGACACAATTCTCGACAATCCGAACTTTGCCGGTGGCCGGTTCAGTTTCTGGAACTCTCAGGGGCTGCGACTGCTGCAGACCGGAGTCGCAGTCGTCGAGCCGCGCAGCCTCGTGCCTTCACTGCGAAGCAGCAAGACGCAGGGGCAGGCCAACTTCATCAATCCGGGGCTGGCTTTGTACAATGCCGGCATCGATATCGATGTCACGCCAAAGTTGCGAGGGTTTCTCAACTACAATTACCTTCGTTTCAACCGGACTGAGCCGATGGAGACAGTTCTCTTCCAGCCGGGGATACGCCATGAAATCGGCAATGATCTCGGAGTCGGATTCATCTACCGGCCACTGCTCAACGAAAATATCGCGATAATTGGAGGGACGTCCGGTCTGCTGCCGGGAAGGGGATTGACGGACCTCTATTCTTCCAACTGCAATGGGACACCAGCCGGTTGCGGGGCCGGGCGACCGACTCTCTGGTCAGCCTTTCTGACGGTGAAGTTCGTTTACTGAGCGACCAATCTTATGAAGCATACCGTGACAGTTCATCGCGTGAAGGTCATTCTCCTGACGGGGATTGTGGCGCTGATGGCCGGAGTGCTGGCCTCGGGTATCAGCGACTGGCGAACATTGGCTGAATCATCGTCGGCCGGCTCCGAGGGTGAGCAGGGGGCGCAGCGCAAGCCGGCGAAGGTTAATCCGAAAAGTGTCGGCTGTCTCGCCTGCCACAAGACTACGGAGTCGATGCATGCCGACGGCGACGACGATCTCGGAATCGGCTGCGCCGACTGCCACGGCGGCAATCCGGCGGAGATGCTCGACAAGGCGAAGGCGCACGTCATGCCTCGTCAGCCGGAGTTCTGGAAATCGAGTGCCAACCCCGAGAGGATCAACGCTCTCTGGCTGAAGGAGAGCGATGAGTTTGTGCGCTTCGTCAATCCCGGTGATTTTCGCGCGGCGGACATCGCCTGCGGCAAGTGCCATGAGCGTGAGGTCGCCTGGACGAAGAAGAGCATGATGACTCACGGCGGAATGCTTTGGGGAGCGGCGCTCTACAACAATGGCGCCTTCCCGCTGAAGGATGCCCGTTTTGGTGAGAGTTACGGTCGCGACGGGGCGATTCAGATGGTGATGACCAATCCGGCGCCGACGGCTGAGGAGACGCTCAGGCAGGGGATTCTGCCCTACCTGTTGCCGTTGCCGCGCTGGAATGTCATGCAGCCCGGAAACATTCTGCGTGTCTTCGAGAGTGGTGGTGAGCTGAAGGGGCTTCCATCGGACATTGGCAGCCCCAATGTCTATGAGTTGCCAGGCCGACCGGAAGTGAAGTTGAGTGATCGCGGCTATGGTACACGGTTGCGGACCGATCCGGTCTTTTTGGGATTGCAGAAGACGCGACTGCTCGACCCGTTGCTCTCGATGCCGGGAACGAATGACAATTCCGGTGACTTTCGCGCTTCGGGCTGTACCGCCTGTCACGTCGTCTACGCCAACGATCGCGATCCGAAGCATTCCGGACCGTTTGCGAAGTTCGGGAACGGCGGGCTGACACAGACGGCAGACCCGACCATTCCGAAGAATGAGCCGGGCCATCCGATTGCCCACCGCATGACCAATGGCATCCCCTCCAGTCAGTGCATGGTTTGTCATCTCCATCCGGGCGGGAACATGGTGACGAGCTACTACGGAATGACGTGGTGGGACAACGAGACCGATGGCAACCTGATGTACCCGGAGAAGCAGCCGGAGCTGAGTGCGGAGGAGAAGGACGCGATTCAGTATCGCAATCCGGAGGGCTCAGCGTTGCGCGGGAAATGGGGTCAGGATCGCGACTTTCTGGCGAAGATCTGGACGGAGGTCAATCCGAAGGCGAAGCGAACCCAGTTCGGTGATTTCCACGGTCATGGCTGGGTCTTCCGGAATGTCTACCGAACTGATCGCAAGGGCAACATGCTGACGGCGCGCGGGACAAAGATCGATCCCGAGGATCCGGAGAAGTTCAGGAAGGGAGTGCATCTTGAGGATGTGCACCAGAAGGCGGGGATGCACTGTGCCGATTGCCACGTTGGCAGTGACGTCCATGGTAACGGCAATCTTTACAATGAACCGCGAGCTGCGATTCAGATCGACTGTGTCGATTGTCACGGGACGATTGCCCAGCCGGCAACGCTGATGGCCTCGGGGCCGGCAGCGGGGACGGCGCGATTCAAGGGAAAGGTGACGACGGTCACCAAGGATCTGACGAAGGTGCGGGCTC
Source organism: uncultured Acidobacteriota bacterium (assembly GCA_903828635.1). Lineage (GTDB taxonomy): Bacteria > Acidobacteriota > Blastocatellia > RBC074 > RBC074 > CAIOZW01. The sequence continues at coordinate 9,436 of CAIKMY010000266.1, read as the reverse complement.
GCGATGAGCGCGGGCGCAGGGTCGCGATGTTCCAGCGGGCAACTGCCGAGCGGCCGATCAAAAAGAAGCGTCCCGATGGCACCGAGGTTGAGTTTAAGAATGGCGAGATCCTGCAGAATTCGCTGGTCGAGCCGGGCAAATGGTGGCGGGTAGTGCAGACTGTCGACACCGTGACGCCCGGGAAACGTGACTATAATGATTCGTCGGCGTGGGCGAAGACAGTGCAGCGTGATGGCCGGACGTGGGGAGATGTCGCCGCTCCCGAGGCGAAGCTGGCCCATGCCAACACCTCGATGACCTGCTACACCTGTCACACCTCGTGGACGACCAGTTGTTTCGGGTGCCACCTGCCGATGAAGGCCAACAAGCAGAAGCCGATGCTGCACAACGAGGGCGAAGATAATCTGCGCAATTACACGCAGTATAATTTCCAGACGCTGCGCGACGACATCTACATGCTCGGTCGTGACGGGACGGTGACGGGCCATCGCATCGCGCCGACGCGCTCGACCTGCGCAATTCTCGTCAGTTCAGAGAATCAGAACCGCGAATGGATCTATTCGCAGCAGCAGACAGTCTCGTCGGAGGGCTACAGCGGTCACGCCTTCAGCACCTTTGTGCCACACACCGTCAGTACCTCGGAAACGAAGGTCTGCACGGATTGTCACGTCTCGAAGGGGAATGACAACAATGCGATCATGGCGCAACTGCTGATGCAGGGGACCAACTTCGTCAATTTCATCGGGCGGTATGCCTGGGTGGCGGCCGGGCGGCACGGCATTCATGCCGTCGCCGTCACCGAGCGTGACGAGCCGCAGGCGGTCATCGGATCGAGCCTTCACCAACTGGCCTACCCGGAGGAGTACAAAAAACACGTCGCGCGCGGGTCGCGCCTTGAAGAGGGCTACGAACATCGCGCCAATGGCGAGGCGCTGAGCATCCAGGTGCGCGGCGAATACGCCTATGTTGCCAATGGGCCGGGCGGGCTGCGTGTTTACGATATCGCCAACATCGATAACAAGGGGTTCAGCGAGAGGATCACCACGGCACCGGTCTCGCCACTCGGCCAGCGATTTTATGTCAGGACAAAGTATGCGACGGCGGTCGCCTCACCGACGACGCTTGGAGTCGATCCGACACGCGCTCACCGGCCGGAAAATCAGGAGGCGGAATATCGCGATGACAAGCAGCCGATTCATCCGCTTTATGCCTATCTTTATGTGACCGACAGGGAAGAGGGGCTGATCCTCGTGCTGGCGGCAACCCTGCTGGATGGTGATCCGACCAACAATTTCCTCAAGCGAGCGTTAACGTGGAATCCGAACGGCATCCTGACGGGGGCATCGAACATCACGATTGCCGGCACCTACGCCTACGTCACCGTTGACCGCGGGGCAGTGGTGGTTGTCAATATCTCCGACCCGCTCAAGCCGCAGGTGGTCGCTGATCTGAAGGGATTCTCGCATCCACACGCCGTGCAGGTGCAGTTTCGCTACGCCTTCGTCACCGACGCCGAGGGGATGAAGGTGATTGACATCACGCAGCCCGGGAAACCGCGAGTCGTCGAATCCGCACGGGTGGCGATCGAGGATGCGCACCAGCTCTATCTGGCGCGAACCTACGCTTACGTTGCCGCCGGGAAGAACGGACTGGCGATTGTCGATATCGAGAAGCCGGAGAAGCCGAAGATCGACCAGATATTCAATGGTGACGGAGTGATCAACGATGCTCACGATGTCAAGGTCGGGATGACCAACAACGCGCTCTTCGCCTACGTCGCGGATGGCCGCAACGGTCTGCGGGTAGTGCAGTTGATGTCGCCGGAGGAGAACGGGCGAATCTATGGCTTTTCACCGCGGCCGACACCGCGACTGGTTGCGACCTTCCCGCTGGAGGGAGAGGCTCTGGCAATCTCGAAGGGGATCGATCGCGACCGTGCCGTCGATGAGTCGGGCAACCAGCTCTCGGTCTTCAACCGACGCGGAGCGCGGCCATTCAACCTTGAGGAGATGCAGCGACTCTACCTGCGTGATGGCCAGCTCTACACCGTGACCGATGACGTGCCGCCGCGCCCTCGTCGTCAGCCTCGCACCGCCGCCGAAGAGGCAGATGGATCGGTCGGGCTGACGACCACTCTCCGCGAGTTGTTCTCGGGTCTTCGCTGGCTGACGGCCGGACTGCTGCTGCTCGGCGGAGTCGTCTTCGCAACCACTCGACACGGGAGGGATAACGGAAAACAGGCTTGAATTGATTATGCCGCTTCTCGAAGTCTCCCATTTGCGGACGTCATTTATGACCGGGCGCGGAGAGGTGCGGGCGGTGGATGATCTCTCGCTGACGATCGAGCATGGAGAGACACTCTGCCTGGTTGGTGAGTCGGGCTGCGGCAAATCGGTGACAGCGCTTTCGATACCGCGGCTTCTCAGTCCGCCGGGGCGGATCATCGGTGGAGAGATTATTTTTGAGGGGACGAATCTTGCCTCACTGCCCGAGAAGGAGATGCGCCGTATCCGCGGTGATCAGATCGCAATGATCTTTCAGGATCCGATGACCTCGCTCAATCCGGTAATGACGATTGGTGAGCAGATCACCGAGGGGATTCGGGCTCACCGCGACATCTCGCGAAGTGAGGCACGAGATCTGGCGATTGCCGGGATGCGGGATGTGGCGATCCCCTCACCGGAGTTGCGTCTGAACCAGTATCCTCACGAGATGTCGGGAGGGATGCGCCAGCGAGTGATGATCGCCATGGCGCTTGCCTGCAATCCGAAGCTGTTGATCGCTGACGAGCCGACCACGGCACTCGACGTCACCATTCAGGCGCAGATTCTCGATCTGCTCAATGATCTGCGCCAAAGGCGACATCTTGCGCTGCTGCTGATCACTCACGATTTCGGAGTCGTCGCGGAGATGGCCGACCGCGTCGCCGTGATGTATGCCGGGCAGATCGTCGAGGAGGCACCGGTGGCCGAGATCTTCAGTACTCCGCAGCATCCATACACCGCCGGGCTCTTGCGTGCCGCGCCGCGGCCGGAGGAACGAATCAGCCGCCTGGCGACGATCGAGGGCACGGTGCCGAATATGCTCAACCTTCCGCCAGCATGCCGCTTTGCGCCGCGCTGTCCCCATGTTGAGCCAGCCTGCCGGGAGCAGAATGTCGCGCTTGTCCCGCTTAAACCAGGCCATCTTACCAGGTGCCGGCGTGCCGGCGAGATTGCTTTCTCAGGCCTCATGGATTGAACTTACATCAGTTTTATCTCGCCTGGATGAGTGCAGGGAGTGGATGAGTGCAGGGAGTGGATGAGTGCAGGGAGTGGATGAGTGCAGGGAGTGGATGAGTGCAGGGAGTGGATGAGTGCAGGGAGTGGATGAGTGCAGGGAAAAGAAGAAAGGCAGGGTGATGTCCGGGCCACTGGTTGTGGTAAACCAACTGAAGAAGCATTTCCCCGCTCCCAATCGGCTGTTTGTGCGTGCCGTTGATGGCGTCTCGCTGACTATTGCTCGTGGTGAGACCCTCGGACTCGTCGGCGAGTCGGGATGCGGTAAGACAACCATTGGTCGCTGCCTGCTGCGGCTGATCGAGCCGACCGCCGGTCACATCGAATATGATGGCGAAGACCTTCTCCGGCTCAATCGGCGTGAAATGCGCCAGCTCCGCCGCCGCATGCAGATCATTTTTCAGGATCCCTACTCGTCGCTTGACCCGCGCATGCGCGTCGGTGAAATCATCGCCGAGCCACTGGACATTCACGGTCACGGCAGTCGCGACGAGCGACGGCAGCGAGTTGTCGATCTGCTGCGCGTCGTCGGTCTTGATCCCGACTATGCCAATCGCTACCCGCACCAGTTCAGTGGCGGCCAACGCCAGCGCATCGGCATTGCCCGTGCGCTGGCACTGCGCCCCGACTTCATCGTCGCCGACGAGCCGGTCTCGGCGCTCGACCTCTCCGTGCAGGCCCAGATAGTCAACTTGCTGCGTGATCTCCAGTCGGAGTTCGGCCTGACCATGCTCTTCATCTCGCATGGTCTTGCGGTCGTCAGGCACCTTTCGACGCGCATTGGTGTCATGTATCTCGGCCGACTGGTTGAAATCGGCCCGGCCGAGGAGGTTGCCACGCATCCGCTCCATCCTTACACCCGTGCGCTGATCGCTGCGATCCCCCGACTCGATCCAAACAACAGACACCTGAAAAGCATCAGGCCCGGTGGAGATATCCCCTCGCCGCTGTCTCCGCCCTCCGGCTGCCACTTTCATCCGCGCTGCCCCATCGCTACCGAACGCTGCCGCCGTGAAGAGCCACAATTGATCGAAATCACTTCCGGACGCGGAGTGGCCTGTTTTAATATCGATTCGTCAGCCTGATCAGCTTCATAAATCAGGGTCTTGCAGGCTGCTCGGTTTGTTGGCCACCGTGTGAGAATTCCACCCATTGTCAGGAGTCAGCAATGAATGAACAACTTCCCGGGATCGATAGCCCCAAAGCCGAGTACCAGCCTCTCAGCTTTATCAACCGGCTCATCGGAGTCTGGTTGTCGCCCGCGGAGACTTTTCCCGACATGAAGTCTCATCCGGGGATCGCCGTTCCGCTGATCGTCAGCATCATCTTTATTGCAATCACCAGCGCCATGACGGTCAGTCGTCTGCCGATGGAGAAGGCGATGACCCAGCCGATCGACCAGATGGTCGAGGAAGGCCGCCTGACCGCCGAACAGGCCGAGCAGCAGCGCGAGCAGGTACGCAAAATTGCTCCCTACGCCAGGGTTGCTACGCCGGTCATGGCGGCACTCTATGCCGTTCTCTTACCGCTGATCATCGCCGCCGTTGCCTTGCTGGCAACAATGATGATGGGCATCGAAAGCCGGTTTACCGCCCTCTGGTCAGTTGCCATCTATGTCGTCCTGGCGACAACTGTCGTCTCGACTGTTCTTTTTGCCGTCATCCTCTTCACGAAATCTGCAGACGAGATCGACATGACCAATCCGCTCGGCTCAAATCTGGCGGCGCTGCTGGCAATGGCCGGCGTCACCGCGTTGCCCCGCTTCGTCAGATTGCTGCTGACCTATTTCGATGTCTTTTATATCTGGAAGACCGTACTTTTCGGCATTGGTTTCGCGGCCGTGACTGCGAGGCTGAAGACCTCAACCTCGATCATCGTCTGCAGCGTGGTCGCGTTTCTTGTCGCCATTGTTGCCGCCGGGGTCTCGGCTCTCTTCTCCTGATGACTGGACACCGTCCCTCATCTGGCGCAAAATCAGGGTTGGTGAGTGGGCGGTGGCGGATATGGTGGATATGGTGGATATGGTGGATATGGTGGATATGGTGGATATGGTGAACGCGGCTGCCGCTCGATCTTCTTTTCGTTATCAGCGTTTATGGTAAAAGACATCAGAAAGGGAGTAAAAGAGTCATGAGTCAGCGTCGTGCAGGCGGGCGGGAGCCGATCTACGATGTGGTCATTGTCGGTTCGGGTGCAGCCGGAGGCACAGCCGCCTGGGTTCTGGTCAAGGCGGGGATGCGGGTCGCAATGCTTGAGACCGGCCCGTTGCGCAAGCATTTGATCGATTTCCCCTACCACGAGGATTTCCCTTACCAGGACGAGCATCGCGGATTCAGGACCACGGTCAGCAAAAGTGAAGAGTTTGCGAAGAGATACTCGCTCTCCGGCAGCACAAAGGATGAGCCCTACACGACGCCGGAAAAGCTGCCCTATGACTGGTTTCGCGCACGCAATGTCGGTGGTCGGACGATGTTCTGGGGCCGATTTGCCAATCGTTTCAATGAAAACGATTTCCACATGCGCTCCCGTGATGGTGCCGGCAAGGACTGGCCGCTGAGCTACAAGGATGTTGCCCCCTACTATGACAAGGCAGAAATCTTCATGGGTGTCTGCGGTGAGAAGGAGAACCACCCTGACCTCCCGGATGGTGACAACTTTCTGCCACCGGTTGCCTACAAGTGTTCTGATCTGGCAATCAAGCGGGCGGCCGAGAAGATTGGCGTTCGCACCATGCGGGTTCGCCGGGCGATGCTGACCAAAGCCCACAACGGCTACAAGCAGTGCCATTTCTGCTCGGCCTGCGACGATGGATGTGAGACCCATTCATTCTACAATTCGGCATTTCGCCAGGTCGTTCCGCTGATGGAGCAGCATCCCCGCACCTTCACCCTGATCCCGAACGCGATGGCCTTCCGGATCGATCTCAATGCAAAGGGGTTGGCAAGCGGTGTGCGCTACTTTGACAAGACGACGGGTAGTGAACGCACAGTGCGGGCACGCACGGTGATCGTCGCCTGCGGGACGCTGGAGAGTACGCGCCTCGTTCTCAATTCGGGCATTGCCAACTCAAACGGTCTTGTCGGAAGAAATTTCCTTGAGCATCTTGACATTGGGGCTCAGGCCTACTTTCCGGATCTCTTCTGGCAGGATCGCGAAGCGGGTGACGGAATTGGCGGCGCACACATCATCATCCCATGGTTTGGCTATTTTCGCCCTGACGAGAAGCGTGACTTTCTGCGCGGGTTTCAGATCGAGCCATCATCGCGCATCCGCATGCGGCCGGACAAGAATGCGAAGAATATCCCGGGGTTTGGCAGTGGTTTCAAGAAAGAGGTGCGCAAGTGGACCGGGGCGCGCGTGATACTTGCTTCTCACGGCGAGATGCTGCCCTCCGACAACAAATTTGTCGAGCTTGACCAGACTGTCAAGGATAAGTGGGGGATTCCGGTTCTCAGGATTCACCATCCGTGGGAGGCCAACGACTACGCGATGTTCAAGTATGTTCGTCAGACCTACGAGGAGATGTTCGCTGCCGCGAAGGCCGTCGATATTCGTCTTCCGAAGGAGCCCGACAAGCCCGGTCACTCAATCCACGAGATGGGCACGATGCACATGGGCAGCGATCCGAAGAGTTCGGTGCTCAATCAGTTCAATCAGTCGTGGGAGGTAAAGAACCTCTTCGTCACCGATGCTGCCGCCTTTGCCTCGGGAACCCACAAGAACCCGACGCTGACGATCATGGCGCTCAGCTGGCGTGCCTCGGAGTATCTGGCCGCCGAGATGAAGAAGGGAAGCTGGTAGGTCAGGAGCCATGGCTATCCGACGTGCGTCCACCTGGCTGATATGTCTCTTGCATCTGGCGTTGCTGGTTATTCCGGCCCGGCAACACCCATTCGGGAATTTTGCGACCGAGACCGATTTTTATCATCTCTTCGCTCCAGATGCGTTGCGGCTGATGGATGGCCGATTCCCGGAGAACACCTTTCAGGGGCCGGGTTATCCGGCGACGATCGCGGTGCTCGCCAGATTGACCGGAGCCGATCTCTTCACCATTGGCAAGTGGTTGTCGGTAGTCTGCGCCGCGCTTGGCGGAGTTGCTCTCTATTTCCTCTTCCGGCGGATCTTTGGCCATTGGATCGGACTTGGAGCGCAATTGCTGCTGATTGTCAGCGGCGAGTTTCCGCAGTTCTCGATCAACGCGACCACCGATCTCCACTTCCTGCTGATCTGTCTCGTGACGCTGACTCTGCTTCTCGGTGAGCGTCCCTCGCCCGGCTGGCGGGCAGCCCTTACCGGAGTGCTCTCCGGTCTTGGCTACCTTTCACGCTACAACGGCCTCTTTCTGGTCGCTGTCTGCCTTGCTGCCATCGTACTGCTCGATATCTTCAGGCAGCCGCCTCGCGAGAGGTTACTTCTCTCAGCACGGTTTCTGCTGCTCTTTCTGTTGACCGCCTCACCCTGGTTTTACTTCAATGCGAAGCACCACGGATCTCCGCTCTACAATACCAACTATCTCAACATGGCGACGCAGTTCTATCCGGAACTGGTAGCCGGGAAGACCAACCAGGATGGGACGCGGGCTCTTGAGGAGAGGTTCAGTTCGTTTGGAGAGGTGATACGTTACGACCCCTGGCGAATGGTTACCGGTTATCCGCAGAACCTCTGGCAGAGTCTGCGCTACAGTTTCACCGAGAAGCTGGTCCATCCATCAGTTGCCGCACTTGCCTGGCTGGGGATACTGCTGGCGCTGCTGCTGGCAAGGACGCGCCAGCTTGGGACTCTGCTGGTCGCCGGATCAGGCTATTTACTGTTGATGGGGCTCAACCACTGGGAGACACGCTACTATTTCTTCATTGCGGCTCTTTATGCCGGCTTTGCCACCTTCGCGGTGGCGACCATCAGTGGATATATCTGGCGCTGGCTGAAAATGCCGGCCTTCGCTGAGTCACGGACAGGGAGGCTGCTGCCGCTGGCCGGCTTTGCCATTTGCTGGGTGCTCTCATTCAGCCAGTCGCGGGCGGATCTCACTGCCTTCCTTGACGCCCAGCCGTGGGAGATCGCCGCGGCGCGCGACTACCTGATCTCGGCCCATCCCACTGCCCGGGAGAGTCTGCGCATCGTTGCCCGCAAGCCACATCTGCCATTTATGACTGGTGGCGAGTGGGTTTTCTTTCCAGCCGTCAAATCACTCGATGAACTGCATGTCTGGCTGGATCGCAATCATGTTGACTACATTGTCATCGGCAGGCGCGAATTGAAGGAACGAAAAGAGCTTGCCCCGCTCGCCAAACCCGAGCGGGCTCCGGCCTGGCTCAAGCCCGTCTGGGTGCATGATCAGAAGACACAACTAATCCTCTATCGCGTTGTCGCGGCAGATTGAGCAGTCGAGTATTCAGCGGCCAGCTCATCGTGGCATTGCTCAATTTGTCGACGGGTTTCCGCCTCGCTCCAGCCGAGTTCGCCAGCGAGGAGGGTGGCAACCACCCCGGCAGCGGCCATCGAAGCCTCACCAGCAAGCATTGCCAGCCGCGTCCGGCGCATCATGACGTCGGCCACCGTGATCGCCATCTCACGGCGCGCGGCATACACCGCCTCGACGGCGAGATGCGGCAGTCCTGTAACCAGCGTCTGCCGGAAACGCTCATCTTCGCGCATCATCTCGATCAGTTCCATAGCCTCTGACCCGTAGCTAAAGACGAGATGGCTGGCGGTGGCAGGCGGCAACGACTCCTCAACGGCAATCTTTCGCGCGAGATCTGCCAACTCCTTCCGTGTCATCTTTCCACCACAGATTGGCATCTCTCGGGTTGGTGAGCTTCTCCTTACGGACACACCCTGCTCCCGCAGCCGCTTCCCTGCGAGATCGATGCCCATCTCCGCCATCAATCGATAGGTGGTCAGCTTGCCACCGGCAATCGAGATCACTCCGTCTGCCGTCTCAATCACCTCCTCCTTGCGTGAAATATCCGTAGTCTTTGTCACTTCCGGATCGCTGATCAGCGGTCGGAGCCCTGCCCAACTGGTGATCACGTCGCTTTCTTCCAGGTGCGCCTCCGGGAAATAGGCATTGATCGCCGCGAGGATCTCCATGACCTCCCCGGCGACGGCCTGAGGCGCGCCCTTGTCGCCCTGGTAATCGGTGTCGGTGGTGCCGATGT